>JBILJA010000219.1:0-3188 GCA_044368775.1 Burkholderiaceae bacterium | reverse complement strand
CCCGGATCGGTGTTTAACCACGCACTCAGACTTACAATGGCAGATTCTTGTGTAGACACGCTGTTCCTGAAAAAAATATAAATGCCTGCTTACTCAAACCTGCATTGCTCTGCCAACGGCAGCACAACACCTCAACAAACGACAGGGATTGTTCCCCTGAACGCGTTTAGCGACAACTATATCTGGCTGATCACCAATGGCAAGGATGCCATTGTCGTTGACCCAGGTCAGGCTGCACCCGTGCAACAAGCGCTTGCCGAACGCAATTTGCTGCTCACCGCCATTTTACTCACCCATCATCACCAAGACCACGTTGGCGGTGTCGCCGACCTGGTTTCTCAGACCGGAGCCATGGTCTATGGTCCTGCGGGCGAGGTATTACCGCTCTGTGATGTGGCCTTGGTCGAGGGCGATATCGTGTCGGACTCCAGCATGCAGCTCTCTCTTTCGGTCCTTGATGTACCGGGACACACGGCGGGACACATCGCCTTTGCCGGCGAAATTGCAGGTCAATCGGTCTTGTTTTGTGGTGACACGCTGTTTGCAGCCGGTTGCGGCCGACTTTTTGAAGGCACGCCCGCCCAGATGGAGGCGTCTCTGGCCAAGCTTGCCGCCCTGCCCCCCGCCACAGCGGTTTACTGTGCCCATGAGTACACGCTCTCCAATATGCGCTGGGCACGCGCGGTCGAACCATACAACCAGATCCTCCAAACTTGGCAAGCTCACGCTGAACAACAGCGCGCCCAAGGTCAACCGACTTTGCCCAGCTCGATCGGACAAGAGTTATCCTGCAATCCTTTTTTACGCGCCCGGCAGCCAGACGTCGCACAGGCTGCCACCGTCTGGGCCGAGCGCGCCCTCAACTCGCCGGTCGAAGTTTTTGCCGCACTTAGAGAGTGGAAAAACAATTTCCGTTGATGTTGATGCCTAATATTCAAGTGTTATTTACGCGTTTTCTCGCCTTGATCGCTGTCTTGGTGCTGGCAGGTTGTGCCGGACTGCCTGGGACAAGCTCTCGCGAGGGCGCACAAGACACGTCAATGACGATCGATTTGACCGTCCAGGCACCCGACGCCTGGGAACGCATTCGCCGGGGCTATGCCATCCCCAACCTCAACACGCCCCTAGTCGACAAGTGGACAGCCTATTACGCCAGACACCCTGAGGCGATGAACCGCATGGCCAACCGCGCGGGCAAGTATCTGTATTACATCGTCGAGGAAATCAATCGACGGGGCTTGCCCACCGAGCTCGCCCTCTTGCCGTTTGTTGAAAGCGCCTTCAACCCGATTGCTTATTCGCACGCAAAGGCCTCAGGCCTGTGGCAATTTATCCCCAGCACGGGCACGCAATTCAAACTGAAACAGGATTGGTGGCATGACCAGCGGCGGGACCCGATCGCCTCGACCAATGCCGCCCTCGACTATCTGGAGTACTTGTTCGAATTTCAAGGCGACTGGTATCTGGCGCTTGCCTCCTATAACTGGGGCGAAGGCGCGGTTCAGCGTGCGGTCAAACGAAACGCGGCGGCAGGCAAACCGACGGATTATCTGTCGCTCAATATGCCTGACGAAACGCGTAACTATCTGCCTAAATTGCAAGCGATTAAAAACATCGTCGCCGATCCTAAAAAGTACGCGGTGGTGTTACCCGATGTCGATAACTCCCCGTATTTTGTTGCAATCAAGCAAACCGTCAATATCGACTATGTCCTAGCCGCCCAATTCGCCGAGCTGCCGTTGGAGGACTTTCAGGCGCTGAACCCCTCGTTCAACCAGCCTGTCATCTCCGTCAAGGAAAACCACTCCATCATCCTGCCACGCGACCGGGTCGCGATTTACAACAAAAACCTTGCTCAATATCGCGGCGATCTCACCTCATGGAGAACCTATGAAGCACAAGAGGGTGAAAATCTAGCCGCTATCGCGAATAAATTCGGTGTCCCTGAGGGACGTTTACGCCAAGCGAATCGCATTCCCGGTAACGTACGCGTCGTGAGCGCTCAGACACTGCTCATCCCCGGCCCAAGCGGCGAAGGCATTCGCCTCAATCCCGCCGACAAGACTTCATTAGCGCAAGCAGGCCAAGGCAATACGGCACGGACTACGACAACTACAGCACGGACAACGACAACCTCAGCGCCTCCTCGCACGGCGGCGAATGCTCCGGTACGCATCCATACCGTTCGCTCTGGCGATACGCTGGGCAGCATCGCTCAACAGTACAGCACAACGGTGGCCGCCATTCGAGCGCTGAACAACTTAAAATCGGATAATCTGCGGGCTGGTGCTAGGTTGCGTGTGCCAGGTGCTACGAACCGCATCTAGTTGAGTCACCGCAGCTATGTTGGTCGTTAATTTATTTTAATTTTTTATCTTTAGGACTAGTCCATGGGCTTTCTATCTGGCAAACGTATCCTGATTACTGGCGTTATTTCCAATCGCTCGATCGCCTATGGCATCGCAAAAGCCTGTCACGAACAAGGTGCAGAACTCGCCTTTACGTTTGTGGGTGAACGTTTTCAGGAACGTGTCACTGAGTATGCCGCGGAGTTTGGTAGCTCAATCGTCTTGCCCTGCGACGTCGGCGACGATGGCCAGATCGAAGCCACCTTCACTGAACTGGCCAAACGCTGGGATGGCCTTGATGGTCTCGTGCACTCGATCGGTTTTGCACCTCGTGAAGCGATCGCGGGCGAATTTTTAGATGGACTGTCGCGCGAAGCCTTTCGGATCGCGCATGACATCTCTGCCTATAGTTTCCCAGCACTGGCTAAAGCCGCCCGTCCCATGATGCAGGGTCGTAATGGCGCCTTACTGACATTGACGTATTTGGGTGCCGAAAAGGCAATGTCCAACTACAACACGATGGGTCTAGCTAAGGCCTCACTCGAAGCCTCGGTTCGCTATCTCGCGTCCAACCTCGGCCCAGAGGGCATACGCTCGAATGGTATTTCAGCGGGACCAATCAAGACCTTGGCTGCCAGTGGTATCAAGGATTTTTCAAGCATTCTCAAGGTCGTCGAAGCCAATGCGCCGCTGCGTCGCAACGTCACCATCGAGCAAGTCGGTAACGTCGCCGCCTTTTTACTGTCCGATCTTTCGGCCGGCGTCACGGGCGAGATCATCCACGTCGACTCTGGCTTTTCAAATGTGGTGTGCGGCCTGATTGATTAGGCACACAGTAAA
>JBILJA010000217.1:0-3200 GCA_044368775.1 Burkholderiaceae bacterium | reverse complement strand
ATGTTCACCAACGGGTGGCTTACCCACCCATTTGCAAATCTTGCCTGATTTAACAATGTTTTTTGGAGTCACAATCAGCTGACTATCTGTTGAGTCCCAGAAACCATGCCATTGCTCATTAATCGGTTGCGCCGCTAGCCCTGTTGCAAAAGCAGATAGGACTAGAAAAGCAGCGGATAAGAAAACCTGACGCATGTTTAAACCCTTTGATTGATACCAAATTGATCATTATAAAAAAGAATGGCGAGACTCTGGGGCATTGTTTGACGAGAGGCGCCTCAAGACCCTTTAAAAATAGCAGGACGTTTGTCTTTCCATGCCGCAGCGCCTTCCTTTATATCGTCAGAGCGTTCGGAGTGGAGAACGGCCTTTTCAATAGCGACTGCATCGACTTGCCCACGCACGATCAGATTGAGATGCTTTTTAATGCCAAGGAGTGCGAGCGGTGCCATAGAAGCGAGTTGCTCGCTCAAAGCGTCTATGCGGGTGCTCAAACGTTCAGGCTCAACCAGCTCGGTTAAAAAACCGATTTCTTGCATTTCTGATGCATTGATTTTTTCAGCAGTTAAAAAGAGTCGTTTCGCTTGATTCAGTCCTAGCCGTGTGATGTACCGCACCATACCACCGGGATAAAAATGTAGCCCGAGTTTTGCCGCGGGCATAAACATATTAGCGGTCGTGCTCCCCACACGAAAATCACACGCCAAACAAAGGTCGGTGCCGCCACCGTATACCCCGCCATTGACAGCTGCAATGGTGACCGGTCGTGCTTGTTCGATCAGATCGACTGTTTCACCAAAGTAGAGCGACGAGGGCGCACTCTCTGCTGCAAGTGAAGAAATATCGTAACCACTACAAAAATACTTTCCTTCTGCGATAAAACGCAATACCAACACCTGCGCTGTTTGATTGACGGTGTGGATGTGTGATTGGATGATGCCGAGATCTGAGGGACTCAGACGATTGGCATAGCTAGGGTTGCAAAGGCGTATCGTGGCGATCGCTCCCTCAATAGTCAGCACCGGCGAGGTGGCTGTGATGGCAAGTGAGGGTTCTGACATGGTGAGCGCCTAGAGAAAAATTGGGTAGAGTTGCGTTGTTAAAAGTGACTCAAAGTTCTTGGCTGATCCAGGCAACAAGTATTGAGATCGTGATGACGGATAAAACGGTTGAGACCAGAATAGCGCGGGCGCTGGCAGCAGCATCGCGTTGATACAGTTGGGACATCATAAAGGGTCCGGTACCAACAGGAAGTGCGGCAGCCAAGATCGCGACCAAGGCCCAGATTTTAGGCACATCAAAAACGACTAAAACTAAAAATGCGGTCAGTGCTGGCTGGAACAAAAGCTTGAACAGGACAATGCGCATCACTTCGGGACCTGCGCGTTGCTCAGAGGTCTGTCCGAGAAAAAGTCCGATTGCGATGAGCGCGCAGGGTGTGGAAGCATCGCCTATTAAACTGATATAACGCATGGCGGGCGCAGGCATTGGCCACTGCATAAATGACCACAGCACCCCTAAAATTGGGGCTACTAAAAGTGGATTGCGCAGCATCGATATGAGTACTTTCTTGATGGCGGGCACGACGCCTGCATGATCGAGTCGTTGTAGTTCGGCCAGCATAATCGTCACGGCAAACAGCAAGGACACGGTAAAGACCGCTGTAATGACGGAGGGCGCCAACCCAGACTTGCCAAAAACCATCAAGCAAAGCGGAATGCCCATAAAACCAGCATTTCCATACGCTGCACTCATGCTGTTAATGAGTCTGTCCAATGGAGGAATGTGTTTGTCACGTGAGATAAGGGCGTATAAGCCAGCCGTTCCAAACATGCCTAAGGCAAAAGACCAAAAAAAACCTGGCTGAGCGAGATCTGAAAACAGGACGTTCGACATGATGTCAAAGAGCTGAGCAGGTAGGGCAAGATAAATCACAAAACTGTTTAAGCCCTCGCGGCTGGTGGGGCCAAGTACATTGCGTTTTGCGCAGACCCATCCCGTCAGGATAAGGGCAAACACAGGAAAGGCAGCGTCGATGACCGCAGCAAACATAGCCGACATGGTTAGGAATTAAAGTTGTCCAAGTGTAGCGCGATGATGCAATGTTTAAGCACTCAGAAGCAAGCTCCGCCATAATATAGAGATAAACTTTCAGAGGATTTTTACGTGAATCACGACGATTTTCAAGCACATCCGGGGACGATGCGCGTGCAATTAGGAACTTGGTCCGACATGCGTGTCCTTGCGAGTGCGATTCGGTTTGAGGTGTTTGTCGAGGAGCAGCGGGTGCCGATTGACGAAGAACTTGACGCAATGGATGCAGAGTGTTTGCATGCCTTGGCATTCAGCCATCAAGGCGTGGCAGTCGCGACAGGGCGACTGCTTCCGGACGGCCACATTGGACGCATGGCAGTTAAGCTTTCTGAGAGAAAAAAGGGTGTGGGCGCGGCGGTTTTACAAGCGTTGGTTGAGGTGGCACAGGAGAGGGGTTTTAAAGAGGTTTTGCTGGGAGCTCAACTTCATGCCAAAGGTTTTTACTTAAAACAAGGATTCGTCGAGTTTGGGGACGTATTTTTAGATGCCAATATTGAACACGTCATGATGAGAAAACTACTCAATACGCGCACTTAATTATTAAGCTCCGCTGGCTTAAGCAGATAATAAAAAACCCCAAAATCTAATGAAAGAGTTTTGAGGTGAGTTATTTTGCTGAAAAACAGTGGAAGATTATTAAAGCTGCAGGTATTTTGCTTTACACTTCAGTGGTGCCCAGGAGAGGACTCGAACCTCCACACCTTGCGGCACACGGACCTGAACCGTGCGCGTCTACCAATTCCGCCACCTGGGCCTATCTGTACTTCAGAAGCACCGAATTATAAGCGAGATTCAAACTTTGGCAAATCGCCTTCCTCCCCATTCAAAGAACGGTCGCACTAGCGCAGCCACTCCGGAACTTATCCCTGACTTTGACCCAGATGTTCCAAGTCGTGAAGAGATTTTAGAGTCATTACGCACTGCGCTTGTGCCGCTTTCTCCCGAAGACCTCGCGACGCGGCTTGGCCTAGAGTCTGCAGAAACTCTCAAGGGTTTTGATCGTCGAATCGCCGCGATGGAGCGTGACGGTCAATTGCTTCCAAATCGGAAAGGCGTGCTTTTGCTCGCAAATAAGCTTGATTTTGTTGCAGGGCGTGTTCAGGGAC
>JBILJA010000216.1:0-3210 GCA_044368775.1 Burkholderiaceae bacterium | reverse complement strand
ATCGACACGCAAGCCGTTGCACCTCAAACTGTCCGGGTCATGTTGACCGGCGGTTTTAGTCGGCGCTATACCGATGGTGTTCGTGAGTTTGAAATTGCTGCAAGAACGGTTCGTGGCGTGATTAGCGCCATGGACCGTCTATATCCCGGGCTAGGTGAACACCTCGAGGAGGAAACTTCACTGGCCGTCAATGGTGTCATCCACGAAGTGGTTTATACGCAGATTATTCCTGCGGATGCCGAAGTTTTTTTTATACCTCGCATCGAGGGCGGTTAATTTTCCATGAATGTAGAAAAAATTAATCAGGCCGTGGCCCAACTGCTACCTGCCTGGCAAACACACGCGCGTCTTGATGGCTTGGCACCGCAGTGTCGCCCAACGAGCCGCGCAGAGGGCTATGCGATACAACGTGCCTTGTTCGAGGCGTCAGGTGAGCCTGCGCTCGGCTGGAAGATCGCTGCGACGAGTGTTGCGGGTCAGCAGCATATTGGCGTGAGTGGACCGCTGGCAGGACGCTTGTCGGCTTCTCGTTGTTTGGCTGATAACAGTGAGTTAGCTCTCACGCATAACTACATGCACGTGATTGAGGCAGAGTTCGCCTTTTTGATGGGACGTGATGTGGGTCGTGAGCTTGCCTCGGGCGCAGGGCGCCAGGATGCGGCGTTGACGATGTCGCAGGTGTTGGATTGTGTCGCTGGGCTGCACATTGCGATCGAGGTGCCTAATTCTCGTTATGTTGATTTTGTTGGAGCCGGAGAGGCACAACTGATCGCTGATTTTGCCTGTGCTTGTTATGTGGTGTTGGGACCTCGTGCGCCTGAGCAATGGCGTCAGTCTGACCTCAGTCAACACGCGGTGAGCGTTCGCCGAGGTAACGAGTCTGTCGCGACGGGTACGGGAGCGAATGTTCTGGGCGATCCTCGCATAGGCTTGACCTGGCTTGCCAATGAATTGCTATCGCAAGGAGAGCAACTCAAAGCTGGCGAGGTGGTGATGACGGGCACATGCGTGGTGCCGGTTCCCGTTGCGGTGGGTGATGCGATGACTGCGGATTTTGGTGCGTTTGGTCAGGTGCGCGTCCGCTTCAAAGACTAGAGCCGTTACGCCGCTCGACTTTCGACAGACCTCAAGCTCAATACTTGAGGTCTTTTGACATTTAAGCTGCAATAGGCGATTTTTGTGCGCCCCGGATGAGTTTGCCAGGGAGTTTTCCAGTCGCTGCGCCATCCTGATAGGTGATCACGCCCGACACGATGGTGGCACGAAAGCCTTCGGCAGCCTGCCCCAAGCGTCTGCCACCAGCGGGCAGGTCGTAGACGATGGTGGGCGCGTGTAACTTGAGCCCTTCAAAATTAATGATGTTGATGTCCGCTTTGAAACCGGGACGCAAGATGCCACGGTCATTAAGTCCAACCGTTGCAGCGGTGTCCTGCGTCTGCCATTTGACCAAGAGTTCAAGTGGAATCTTCTCGCCACGGCTACGATCACGAGCCCAGTGTGTCAGCAGATAGGTCGGAAAACTTGCATCGCAGATATAGCCATAATGCGCACCGCCATCGCTCAGGCCTGGCACGGTGTCGCGATCCATCAGCATTTCACGCAACACTTCGTGATCGCGATCCGCATAGTTGTAGAGCGGGCGATAAAGCATGGCCGTGCCATCGTTTTCCAGCAAATAGTCATACGCAAAGGCGGTGGGATCCACACCCGCGCGTTGCGCGCGCGCAGCGATACTGTCCTCTGGCTTGGGCTCGTAGTCTGGGGGATCGCCGAGTGGGTAGAGGTTGTCAAAGTTTGCCACGCGGCGTTTGTACATCGCTTCGCTGTGTTCCTCGGACAAAATTTTGGCGCGCACTTCTGGATCGCGTAGTTTTTTCAGACGCTCCTCGGGGCTCAAATCGCGCAAGGCTTCAAAGCTGGGCAGTTGCGTAAAAGGGCAGAGTGAAAGCGCAAAACTCAGAATCAAGGCGACCGGACGGGCACCAACCTGAGCCTTCATTTTTAAACCTGCATCGGTGGCGGCATGCATATGCTCCATCACACGACGCCAGCGATCGGGTAAATGCTCGTGTTGGAGTAGCGTGAGAGAAAGTGGACGACCAGACGTTTCGACAATACGACGCAGCATGGCGAACTCTTCATCAACATCATCAAAGTCGGTCACCAATTGCAGCACACCCAGACCGACCTCGCCGAGCCCTTTTGCAATCGCAGTGAGTTCGCCTTCAGCGGCACCCAGTGAGGGCGTAGGACTACCATCACTGCTGCGATGCAAAATGGTTCTGGAGGTTGTGAAACCAAGCGCACCGGCTTTGATGGCTTCGACGGCCAGTGCGGTCATTTGAGCACGATCTGCCTCGGTCGAGGGCTCACGCTTGGCCCCTCGGTCTCCCATCACATTGATGCGTATAGGTGCATGACCGACTTGCGTCGCCACGTCGATATCATACTGTCGAGCCTCTAGTGCATCTAGATACTCTGGAAATGTATTCCAGTTCCAAGGCAGGCCTTCTTGCAGCACCACACCGGGAATGTCTTCGACGCCTTCCATGAGCTTCATGGTGATCTCGCGATCTTCTGGTTTGCAGGGGGCGAAACCCACACCGCAGTTGCCCATCACAACGGTGGTCACACCAAGCTGCGAAGAGGAGCCAACCTTGTTGCTCCAAGTCACTTGGCCGTCATAGTGGGTGTGGATATCCACAAACCCAGGCGTCACCAGCAGCCCCTTGGCATCGATTTCCTGATCAGCGGGGCCGGTGACTTGACCGACTTCTTTGATCAGACCATCGACGATTTTGATATCGCCAACAAAAGGCTTGACGCCCGTGCCATCGACGATCGTACCGTTACGAATAATGAGGGAACCAGTGTGTGCCATGAGAGTCAGTATGCGGTGTGATGAGACAAGTCTCAGTTGTACTCACCACACGCAGACGTGTCAAGCTTGCCGCTTATTGCTCTGGGACTTGAGCGATGACTTGTGCCACGGCAGCTGTGAGTTTCTTGGCATAGGGAACATGCAGAAACTCATTGGGACCGTGCGCGTTGGACTGAGGTCCAAGCACGCCGCACACCATCATTTGCGCTTTGGGAAAACCGGTGCTGAGCAGCTTCATGAGCGGGATCGTGCCACCTTGGCCGATATAGCCGACAGGCGCTTGAAAGTGCGCTTGACTGGCGCTGTTGAGCGCTTGTTCAAACCAGGGC
>JBILJA010000215.1:0-3229 GCA_044368775.1 Burkholderiaceae bacterium | reverse complement strand
AATTTGCGCTTGCGCCGGCTAACTTGACCAGTTCACCCCAGCGCTTGACTTCGTTTACATGAAATTGCTTCAGTTCAGCGCGAGTCATTTTCTGCCAATGCAAAACATCGTCGATCCCTAGCTCTTTGAGCCTAGCAACGTATGCAGGATCAGAGGCGATTTCTCGCGTGACTGACCATAGTTTTTGCGCAATGTCGTTAGGTGTGCCTGCTGGTACGGCCAGACCAAACCATGCGCTGAGATCAAACTCTTTGTAGCCTAGTTCAGAGAGGCTCGCCACATCTGGCATGGAGACCGTTCTTCTCATGCTGGTGACAGCCAAAGCCTTGAGGCGCCCATCTTCGATCATCGGTTTTGCGTTGGCAGGAGGATAGAAAAGGTAATCGATACGGCCCCCAATCAGATCTGTAATCGCGGCAGGACCCGAGGTGTACGGAATGTGGGTGGTACGTACTTTTGCAACTGAATTTAGATATTCGGCTGATAAGTGATTGAGTTGTCCACTACCGGTTGTGCCAAACGAAAGTTTGTCTGGATTTTTACGGGCGAAATCAACGAGATTGGCAACTGTTTTAATCGGAGAGTCTGCTTTGACGAGCAATGCGACAGGCGTGAGGCAAATCAGTCCAATGGGCTCTAGATCTGCGATCGGGTTGTAGTTCAAGCCTTTTTGACGGAATAGTTCGACATTGATTGCCGAGGGGCCCGTGTTGGTGACGAGGATGGTGTATCCGTCCGGGGCGGCTTTTGCGACGGCAGAGTAAGCAATACCGCCACTCGCTCCGCCTCGGTTATCGATAATGACGGGTTGACCGAGTTTTTTGGATAGTCTAGTACCAAATTCGCGGCCAATGATATCGGCAAAAGAGCCTGCAGGCGCAGGCACAACCATTTTGATCGGGCGATCAGGGAACGTCTGCGCCGTGGTGATGGAGGGGGCGATACATAGTGCTAATACAGTAAAGATACTTTTGAGCTTGTGAATTGCCATGACTTGTCTCCGTCTGAAGGTGAGTTCGTTTTAGTTAATACTGCGTTCTTTGTTGTTCCAATACACAGCGCGTAAAGCTTTTTTATCCAGCTTTCCAAGAGGGGTCAGAGGTAATGCCTCGACGAAATCAACGGTTTTAGGGGCTTGGACTGCGCCTTTTGCCGACTTGACGCGTTGAGTAAGTTCTTGTGCCGTGACGCTTTGACCTTCTTTAAGTACAACAACAGCTTTGACTGCTTCGCCCCAATCGGGATCGGGTATGCCGATCACGGCGACAGAGGCGACTGCAGGATGAGTTGCGATGACGTCTTCAACTTCTTTAGGATATACATTAAACCCACCACTGATGATCATATCCTTGGCGCGATCAACGATGAAAAAGTATCCACGCTCATTTTGATAGGCAAGATCGCCGGAGTACAGCCAGCCGTTTTTGAGTGCTTGCGCTGTCAGTTCGGGCTCTTTGAAGTAGCCTTTCATGACGAGATCACCCCGAATACAAATTTCACCGACTTGACCTCTAGGCACTTCTTGGCCTTCCTGGTCCAGAATTTTGACTGTTGCGCCCGGGTAGGGCTTTCCTGCGGAGGCTAACAGAGAGTCATCGAGATGGTCTATTTCCGAAAGACTGAGTACTGTGCTTGGCGCCTCTGTGAGCCCGTAATGTTGAATCAAAATGGGGCCAAGCAGTTCTCTGGCTTGAAACAGGCGTGGCGGCGAGATGGGCGCTGCGCCGTACATGAGCATTCGCAAGCCAGACTTGGCCAAGCGAGCGCTCTCTGGATGATCAAGCAGACGGTAAATCATTGTTGGGACTAGATAAAGACCATTGGCTGTCCCGTCAACGACGTCGTTAATGAGTCTGTCAGGATGAAAGCCATCGTGCAATACGATTGTGCCGCCATGCCATAACACCGGAACGATCATGGCGCCGGAAGCATGTGAAAGAGGCGTTGAGCAGAGCAAACGCAGGTCAACCCAATTGTGACCAGCCATGCGGAAAAGAGCGTTGGTGGCTAGTGAACAGCTTGTCCCCATCACACCTTTTGATTTTCCTGTCGTGCCGCCGGTGTATATCAAGCGCACGATATCGTCGGGCTCACTCAAGTCTGTCAAAGCCGGATCAATGGATGGATCGAAATCATCCCAAAGGAATGCCGCTGAAGTGACCGAGTCATGACAAGCTATTTCAAAATTTTGTGTCGATCTATTGTGTAACTCTTGCGCTCTTTCCATTCTGTCCGCATCAACGACCAGTAATTTCGCTTCGCAGTTATTCAGTATGTAGAGCTGGTCTTCTATGCCCCCAAGAGGCTGGAGTGCGACTGAACGAAAGCTATTGATGTAGCAGGCCGCCATGACGACAAACACGTCGGCGCGATTGCCGCACATTTGTACGATGGTATCGCCTCGCTGGAGGCCCATTTTGTTAAATTTTTGAAGCAGGTAGGCGATACGTTTTGCAATCGCCTCGTAGCTCAGGCGCGTACCATCAGGATTAATAAAAGCGGTACGGTTTGGATAGCGGCTCAGTAAGTTGACAATCATTCCACCCATCGTTGGGCCAGAGTAGATTGAGCGTGACAACGCATCACCAGAATTTTTCATCTTTTTACTTTCTTGTTATGAGGATTTTTTAAAAATTGTCTCTCTTAAGAAGGTACATGAGCGTATCAGTCATGGCAAGTGTTTTAAATGAAATGGGCTTTACTTCACTCCATTAAAAAACTCTAAAACGTCTTTGTAGCCAGAGGCTGTCACGCCAGGATTGGACTGGTTGGTATTGACGCAGCCTTTGCCTTTGCAGGCAGCCCCGGTTTGGAATGAATAGGTTTTGCCGTGATCCCAGCCATGTGTGGCGCCTGCGTACATTTTGATGGAAAAGCTATCTCGTGCTTGTTTGTTCGGGATTTTGGCGACAAAGTTTGCGCAGGTTGTTGGGTCTTTGTCTTCGTAGTCATCAAACTCAGGGATGAATAGTTTGATGGGTGTGGGTTGCCAGCTTTTTAGATCGTTCGCTGAAAAATCTCTGAATATGCGGACTGTCTTGCCATCGATGACGTCGGAGAAAAGCCAGCATACAGGGTAAAAAGAGGCGAGTGCTTTGAAGGAGGGCCCGGCCTTGCCAAAGTTGTCTTTACCCATCTGTGTTTTGGCGAGCATAGTCAAGATGGCGCCCGATGACATGCCCATGGCGTAAATACGCTGTTGATCAATATTGGGTTGGGTCGCCAGATA
>JBILJA010000004.1:0-43929 GCA_044368775.1 Burkholderiaceae bacterium | reverse complement strand
CGAGTTCGAGCCTCGTCTCCCGCTCCAAATTCGGCAAAAAAAGCCTGACACAATTTATTTGCGTCAGGCTTTTTTCTTAGCTGCATAGATCAATCAAGTTTAGCACCGGATTTTTTGACGACATCCGCCCAGAGCTTAATCTCGTTATCAACAAACTTCCCAAACTGTGCACCCGTCAGATCGGGGAACTCAGCGCCATTTGTTGCCCAAACCTTAACAATCGTGTCGTCTTTTGACGCCTTTTTGATTTCATCAATCAGCTTGGCTTGGACAGCAGGTGGAGTGTTCTTGGGCGCCCAGATCGCGTACCACGTGCTGACGGCGTAATTAGGAAAACCGAGTTCGGTTGCGCTTGGAACATCAGGAATCGCAGGATTGCGTGAGGCGCCCGCCACCATCAAAGGCTTGATTCGGCCAGACTTGATGTGCGCAGACGAAGAGCCTAAACCGTCAAACATCATATCGACATCACCCGCCATCAGACCCTGCAAAGCCGGGCCTGCACCGCGGTAGGGAATGTGTGCAATATCGGTCTTAGACTGGATTTTGAACAACTCACCTGCGAGGTGATGAGAAGTACCGCTACCCGCCGAGCCATAGTTCATCTTGCCTGGGTTGGCATTAAGTTGGTTCATGAAGGCCTTAAAGTCGCCCGGCACTTTTTGGGGATTGACGACTAGCACTTGTGGCACGCGCGCGACGACCGCAATCGGCACAAAATCTTTTTGGAGATCGTAGTCAAGCTTGGGGTACATCGATGGGGCGATTGAGTGATGCACGGCACCCATAAAGAGTGTGTAACCGTCAGGTGCCGCTTTCGCTGCAATGCCTGCACCGAGGGTACCGCCTGCGCCACCGCGGTTGTCGATGATCACTTGTTTGCCAAGCGACTTGCTCAACACGGCTGACAAGGGGCGCGCAAAGGCGTCCGTACCGCCGCCTGGTGGGAATGGCACCACCAAGGTCACGGGTTTAGCGGGCCAATCAGTCGCCTGGGCGAAGGCACCTGTTGCGGACAAAGCCAAGGCGCATGCACCTACTTGCATCAGTATCCGACGCTTAATGATTGTTTTCATGGATGTCTCCAAATGATTAAATGAACAATGGAACCTTTAGTAGATCCGATGCACAGGTAGCGTCATGCATTTGCATCACGCGGCCACAAGCAGCAGGCTAGAGTATGAGTATAGTTTGTTGTGGCGTCTATTAAAAAGAGCTTTTGTAGTATGATCTGCGGCTGCGTAAAGCTTCGTGTTGGCGCAATGGCAGAGTGGTTATGCAGCGGATTGCAAATCCGTGTAGCTCGGTTCGATTCCGGGTTGCGCCTCCAACACCCCACAAAATTGACGAGTGCATGGTCTGGCTAGCGCCACATGAATCAATCCCCCCCTCTCCCGACACCGCACCAGACTCCAGTAGGCTTTGCCGCTTTTAGGATCGTACTCGTCTTTGCCTGTGGATACTTTCTTTCCTATGTCTTGCGCTCGGTCAATGCCGCGATCGCCCCTCTGCTTGCAGATGATCTCCAGCTCTCGCCAGGAGAGCTCGGATGGTTGACCTCCGCCTTTTTTTTGGGATTCAGCGCGGTGCAGATCCCTGTAGGCATCTGGCTAGACCGACATGGTGCCCGTCGCACCGAATCTTTGCTGCTCTTGGTCGCGGCCTTTGGCGCCGTCTTGATGGCCACCAGCGAGGCTCTGTGGCTGCTTTCGGTCGGTCGGATGCTGATTGGCATCGGTGTTTCTGCCTGCCTCATGGCGGCTTACTCTTACTTTCGTCGTTGCTTTCCCGCTGAACAACAGCCCCGGTTGGTGATGTACATGTTGATTGCCGGGACCTCCGGCGCCCTGATGGCCAGCCAACCTGCCTTGATCTTGGCAGAGTGGATCGGCTGGCGCTACTCGTTTGGCTTGATCGCTGGGTTACTGGTGCTGAGTTCGCTGACTATTTTTTTGTTTGCGGGCGACCTGGATCGACAGCAGGCGCCTACGGTCACCACAAACCATCGCGAGGGTGGCTTTTTCACTCTCTGTAAACACCCCTTGATGATTCAGGCGATTCCGCCGACTATTTTTATTGTTGGCGGCTTCGGTGCGCTACAAACCCTTTGGGCCGGGCCTTGGTTTACCGGTGTGCTCGGGATGACACCCGACCAAGCTAGCCAAACCTTGCTCTACCTCAATGCGACCATTCTGCTCGCGTACATCCTGATGGGCTCGATCAGCCCCTGGTTGATTAAAAAAGGGGTCGCGCTGCTGACGCAATCGGTCTGCGCGCTGATTTGGATCCCCGTGTGTTTCGCCATCATCGTATTCTGGCAAGGCAGCCTTTCCTGGATTGTTTGGCTGATTTTGGCGCTCATGGTTCCGGCGATGTTTTTACTGCAGACCCAAATGGCGCTCGCTTTTCCAAAACACATCGCAGGCCGGATACTGACCACCTATAACCTGATGGTTTTTGTGGGCTCTTTCGCCGTGCAATGGGGCTTTGGCTTGCTGACTGATTTATTTCAAGACTTTGGCTACGACTCATCTCAGGCGCTGACTGGCGCGATGGGCATTCTAGTCATTCTTCAGTTTGCCAGCCTCTTCTGGTTTCTAGCGAGAAAACCTGATGGATCAGTCCGTACTTGATGCAGTCAAACGCTGGCCTGATGTGCCCGTGGTCTATGGATGGCTCTCTTTAACGGCCCGCGGGGAATGGAAACTGCATCCCCTTGGGGACGCTCAACTTGGGGGTGCGGGTCAAGGCATCACCAACACTCAAATCCTCGGCTTTATTGGTCGCAACTATGCATGCCAAGCCGATGGCGCCTGGTTTTTTCAAAATGGTCCGCAGCGCGTGTATGTGCGCCTCGATGCCGCCCCGTTGATCCTGCATATCGATCCATCGGTTCAAGCGATCACCACGCACAATGGCATCACGACCCAGCAAATCTCCCGCTGGTATTGCGACGAGACCGGTCAACTGTTCGCACAGACAAACGTTGGCCCCGCTCGCGTCGATGACCGTGACCTTCACCTCATCGCCGAAATACTGCGTAGTGCGGATGGGCGTTCACTCTTTGATTGGTTTGCGCTTTTTGAACAAGCGCAAGAACAATCACTCAAGGAGGTTGAAGTCAACGTAGGCTCGACAGGTGTCTTGCTCTCGGATCCTGACAAGCAATACGCTGCCTTGACCGAACCCGCAGCGCTGAGCTTTATCAAAGCCTCTGAAATCTCTACGGCGCTGCACTTTATCCCTAACCCGGGTCCAAGCTTGATCAATTCCGACGCTCTTGGTCGTAAAATAACGTCATGAGCCATGATCCAAGCTTTTACTTTCCCGCCCCCCGAGAACAGAAGTTCTGCAGTCAATGCGGCACGCCAAATACCAATCGTTTACTCGAGGGGGATAACCGCAAGCGTGACGTCTGCGAACACTGTGGCGCGGTGCACTACCAAAACCCTCGTTTAGTCGTGGGGACCCTCCCTGTTTGGGGCGACAAAGTTTTACTTTGCCTGCGTGCCATTGAGCCTCGTGCCAATACGTGGACGCTGCCCGCCGGCTTTATGGAGCTCGGCGAAAGTATGGCCCAAGGCGCAATGCGCGAAACACAAGAAGAAGCGGGCGCCAACATCACCCTCGGTAAACTCTATACCGCCATCGACATTCCACAAGTGGATCAGGTGCATGTTTATTTTCTGGCCGAAGCCTTGGGTCCCGAGCTCGACCCCGGTCCAGAAACACTCGAAGCGCGTTGGTATGGGCTCGATGAAATTCCTTGGGACAACCTCGCATTTCGCTCCGTATCGACCACACTCAAACACTATATTTATGATCGGTCGCATGGGCACTTCGAGATGCACCACTACTCGCTCGCGCTTAATCGTTAGCCGTTTGCGCGAATGTTGACTCGGGCAACATGTTGAACCTGACCTGGCTAGAGATCGATACCCCGTTCCCGCCGGTCGCGCGCGCGCTCAAGGACCCCCCTGGCTTGCTCGCCGCGGGCGGTGATTTGTCGATTCCACGTTTGCGCGCAGCCTACTCGCAAGGCATTTTCCCCTGGTACTCCCAAGACGAACCCCCTTTATGGTGGTCACCCGATCCTCGCATGGTTTTAAAGTGCGACGAACTCCACGTTTCGCACTCGCTGAAAAAGCGTCTGCGTCAAATCGCCCGAGCGCAAGCCGCAGGTGATTTCAGTATCGCCGTGACCGTGGACACCGCTTTTGGCTCGGTCATTCGTTCGTGTGCCAGGTCGGCGCTTGATGGTCAGCTAGGCACCTGGATCACCCAAGAAATGCAGTTTGCCTATCAAGCCTGGCATGTGGTGGGACAAGCGCACAGCATTGAAACCTGGATCAATGGCGAGCTCGTGGGCGGTCTTTACGGCGTCAGTCTGGGTCGGATGTTTTATGGCGAATCGATGTTTAGTCGCGCCAATGACGCCTCCAAAATCGCCTTTGTCCACTTGGTCGCCTTTTTAAAGCAGCGTGGTGTCGCCTGGATTGATTGTCAAATGGAAACGGATCATCTGGGTTCACTCGGTGCAAAGCTCGTGCCGCGCGAGGAGTTTCTTGAACATGTTCGGGCGAGCGTTCTGCAGCCTGGCCTTGTCTGGCATCCAGGCGTCTTGGATCAACAAGGGGGATTGCACCCGCTGCCGCCAGATTTGTAATATTCTCAATGCCATGTTTGTGTACGTTGAACCCGAGTGTCAGGCATGAGCCAAATCAAGGAACTCCCCTTTGCGACGTTGCAGTTTTATGCCACGGCACCCTACCCTTGCAGCTATCTGCCTGGGCGACAGGCGCGCTCTCAGGTGGCGGCCCCGGGCAATCTCATCCATTCTGATACCTATTCGCAGCTGATTGATCAAGGCTTTCGTCGCAGCGGGCTCTTTACGTATCGGCCGCATTGCGATGACTGTAAAGCGTGCACACCGGTGCGCGTCAACGTTGAACAGTTTGAGCCCACGCGCACTCAAAGGCGTGTGCTCAAGCAACACAAAGACCTCAGGCCTCTGGTCGCTGAGCTCGCTTGGTCTGAAGAGCATTACGCGCTTTATAAACGCTACCAAGCCCAACGGCATCCTCAAGGTGGTATGGATGATGACAGTCGTCAACAGTATGGCGAGTTTCTGCTTGCGAGCAGAGTCAATACGCGGCTGGTCGAGTTCCGTGATCAAGACGGCACACTCCAAATGGTGTCGATTATTGATGTGTTGGAGCAAGGCTTGTCCTCGGTCTACACCTTTTATGAGCCTGAGACGCGGGGCAGCCTAGGCACCTACGGCATTCTTTGGCAGATCAATCAATGTCGACAACTCAACTTGCCTTGGCTGTATCTAGGATATTGGATCGAAAACAGTGAAAAGATGGCTTATAAAGCGCTTTTCCAGCCTTCTGAATACCGACTGGACGGTCAGTGGCAAACAGCCCGCTAAAATAGCGCCATCACATCGCCAAGGCACTGAGTCAAATGTCCTTTTTATTTCAAGCCTACCCTCTCGCTCGCCATGCGCTTTTCGCAATGGATGCCGAAGCCGCGCACGAAGCCACACTCAGTGCGTTACAACGTGCTTACGATTGCTCGCTCACGCGCGGCTTGATGCACAGCCAGGTGTCGGCGCCCACCACACTCATGGGCCTACGCTTACAAAATCCTGTTGGTTTAGCAGCAGGTCTTGATAAAAATGGCGCACATATCGATGCGATGGGTAACCTCGGGTTTGGCTTTATTGAGGTCGGAACCGTGACTCCTCGTGCGCAACCTGGTAATCCTAAACCGCGCATGTTTAGACTTCCCGAATCCGAGGCGCTGATCAACCGGCTGGGCTTTAACAACCAAGGACTCGAGGCATTTTTAGCGAATGTTCAGCGCAGCACTTGGCGTAGCCGCGGCGGCATTATCGGTCTCAATATTGGTAAAAATGCCGACACCCCGATTGAACAAGCCGCAGACGACTACCTGATTGGCTTGTCGGGTGTTTATCCACATGCCGACTACATCACGGTCAATATTTCCTCGCCCAACACCAAAAATCTGCGTGCTTTGCAAGGCGAGCACGAACTTGATCAGTTGCTATCCCAGCTCGCAACACGGCGCTTGGCCCTTGCCGAGCAACATCAAAAGCGGGTTCCGCTCGCCGTCAAAATCGCGCCCGATCTGACCGAAGAACAAATAGACATCATCGCCGAGGTCCTGCCACGTCATGGTATCGATGGGGTCATCGCGACAAACACCACACTGGCGCGTGAGGCGGTGCAAGGACAAAAACACGCCGACGAAGCGGGAGGCCTGTCGGGCGCCCCGTTGCACGCCAGATCTCTCGAAGTCATTGCTCGCCTGCGTGCCAAACTAGGATCGGATTTCGCCATTATCGGCGTCGGTGGCATCGTGTCTGGCCAACATGCAGCTGAAAAAATGGCGGCGGGTGCCAATGCCGTTCAGCTCTACACAGGCTTGATTTATCGTGGTCCAAGCTTGGTCGGCGAATGCGCGAAAGAAATTGCTCGCCAACGTCGATAAGACTCCCGTCCAACAGACACCTCTATGCCCCTCAAACAAAAAGACCGCCCAAAATAACCTTGGGCGGTCTTTTTTTAGACACTCCTCAAGAGCGTCTACGATCAGAGCGAGCCTTAGGCAGCGCGACGACCACGTGTTGCTGACTTGGCGACTTCGACAGCCTCACCAGCCGCTTTCATGGTGGCGCTTGTTGCGGCAGCCAGATTCTTTTCAGCAACTTCTGCAGCCTGCTTGGCAGCTTTAGTCATTGAATCAAAGGCTGTATTTGCCTGAGCCAAACCGCTTTTGAGCATGGCAACGGCGCTTTCCGAACCAGCAGGTGCATGTTGTGTCAGTTGGTCAATCGCATCATGCATATGCTTTTTGCCTTCGGCAAGGTGCGCTTCGCCAAGCTTGGCCAAGTCAGCCTGAACAGAAGAGACGATGTCATACACATGCTTGCCGTAGGCCATTGCTTTTTCTGCGCTAGGCTGAACTAAGCTTGATGTCATCGCGACAGCTTCTTGAGCGTCTTTGACGCCGGCGACTTGTTGTGATTTTTCCGACACTTCGTCGAGAGTGGCTTTGATGGCCTTGAGGTTTAAGTCGACAAGCTTTTCAAAGCCGCCAAACATTGAACCCTGAATGGAAACCAGTGCTTCGATCGCGGCTTTCTGGCTGTTTAAAACTTGCTGAGGAATTGCGGACATCGTGTTCTCCTGGAGGGTTGGGGGAGCACAAATTGCTCCATCAATTGCTACGTTGTAGGCTGCAAGGCATCGAAGATATGTTGCTATAAAACCTTTGTTGCACTGCACAAGACCTTATTGTAGACCCCAAAACCCGGGTGTCAACACTTTTTTGTTGCGTTGCACCAAAAAACCACACAGATCAGGTCGCAAGACTCGCGTCGTAGCCCAAGGCTTCGGAAATTTTGCCTGCGGTCGCGACAAGTTGCGGTATCCAAGCATCCTCGAGACGACCAGAAGGTGCTGAAATCGATAAACCGGCCACGAGTTTGCCTGTGTCGTCATAAATTCCGGCCGCGATACATCGCACACCAAGCTCAAGTTCCTCGTTATCGCGGGCATAACCATGCTGTCGCACCAGTGATAACTCGCGCTCTAGCGCCTCAAGTATGGTGATGCTGTTGGCCGTACTTCCCGCCAAATGCGTACGCGCCGCGTATGCGCGCACTTGCCGGGTATCGACGGCGGAAAGAAACAGTTTGCCTGTGGAGGTCAGATGTAGGGGCGCCCGTCCGCCGATTGCACGGACAACCTGCATGCCCGAGCGTTCGCTCCAAGCACGATCAATATAGACAATTTCATCACTCTGCTGGACCGATAGGTTCACAGTTTGACCGGTCAATGTGTGAAGGGCTTGCATCGCGTCGATCGCGGCTTCACGCACGTTGAGCCGGCCTTTGACCAGCGAACCCAGTTCGAGCAACCGCATGCCGAGTTGATACAAACCACTGTCAACGCGGTCAACATAGCGCCCGAGCACGAGATCATTCAAAATACGATGCGCAGTCGACGCATGGAGTCCCGTCGCCTTGGACAAGTCTTTAAGGGCCACAGGATCGGGCTGTGCCGCCAAGGCATCGAGCAGCGCCGTCGCGCGCTCGAGCACCTGAATCGCCATCCCCAAGCCGCCATTGGCTTGGGTGGGGGCCACCGAAGGGTGAGCTAAAGACACCTGCAGTGAGGACAATTGCGGCCGTGTGGAACGTGATGAATTCATGGAACGCACTCTCTATTGCAATGCAACAGAAAATATTTTATCCCATATTGTGAAAAATCACTGCGCCGGTGGATCGAAGCGAGCACCCAGACGTAGCGCCTCGGCTCTGAGGAACTCAAGAGCCTGAGCACTAGCCACAGGCTCGCCTTTGACGCCCAGTTCGATGTGTGGAATGCCACCGCCATCGCCTACAGAAGGCAAACTAAAGGCACGCACCCCAGCCCACTTTTGCTCGAGTGCTTCGAGAGCCGGGGTAATGCGTGACTCGGGCATGCTGTAGACGATAAAGGAGTACTCCGTACGCTCTTCCTTGTTGTGCAGCTGCGCGTAGCGTGTATCAAGCGTCGCTTCGAGCATCGGCCAGGCCATCACAGGGAAGCCAGGTACAAAGGTATGGTTTTGAATAAAAAATCCAGGTATCCGATTGAAAGGATTCACGACGGCTTCGCAACCCTCTGGAAAGAAACCCATCTGCAAACGCTGCACATTTTCTGGCGCCGTCATGTCGGCCGTTCCTTGGCCTTTTGCGGCATTTTCCATACAACGAAGCGTAATTTGCTCTTGGGCAAACGGATGCAGTGCCAAGGGTCGGCCGAGTGCGGCCGCGGCAGCTTGACGGGTGTGATCATCGGGGGTCGCGCCTATACCACCGCAACAAAACACGATGTCATTGCCAGCGAAACTGCGTGTCAGCGCCTCTGTCAGCGCCGCGCGATCATCAGAAAGAATTTCAACCCAGGATAGTTGCAGGCCGCGCGCCGCAAGCAATTCAACGACTTTTGGAAAGTGCTTGTCCTGGCGGCGGCCAGACAAAATTTCATCGCCGACGACAATTAAACCGAATCGGGCTTTGGCTTGAGAGACTGACATATGCAATCCATTAAAAAATCAAATAGACAATTCAACATTTCAGCACAAAATGTCGAAGTCATTCAGACCAACAGGCATTTAATCGCTTAAACATCGAGAGTTTTTTCGGCGCGCAAGCGCTGTAAGGCATCCAAGCCGTAATGGGTATAAATCAAACCAGAAAAGACGGGCAGGAAAATCCATGCGGGTGGAATCAAATTCATCAGTGCGCACACCATACCAATGGTCCAAAAGCCCGTGCTTTGGCGCTTGATGAGGAGCAGACGTTCTTGCGACGTTGCGTGTTCTACGATCGCATCGATCCGCATGATGCGAGAAAAAGCGAACGTCCACCAAAGGAGCGACACCAAGAGACCGAGAGGAGGAAATAACCAAAAGGGCAAGGTCAACACCCAGCCCAAAACAAAGACCACGCTGACCCAGACGGCGTTCCAGACGCTCACGACCAACGTATTTTGCCCCTGCAACGCAAGACCTGGAAAGTGTTGACGCGAAACGTGGGTCACCACCATCGGCATAACGAAGATTGCCGCGACGGTCAGACCCAAAATACCCGAGATCGGCAGGAGCACGATCGCCACGGCAAAAGGCACGAGCCAAGCCTTGATCGCGGAGAGCGAAAACAAACCGACCGACACCATCCACTCGTTGGCCGCGATGAGCATCGTTGACTGACTCAGCTGTTGATTGAGCCATTCCGTCAACGGACCAAGCGCCAACACGAGCAACAAGATTGCCCCGACGAGCATGATCAAAAACGGCATCAAAAGCGCGAATAGCATCCGCGGATGGAACTGCGAGAGGACGGCCCGCCAAAATGCTGGACCAACACCCGTCAAGCCAGTGGAGATCTCGCGTTGGTTTGGGGTCTGAGAAACTGAATCCTGCTGCATAGCGTGCATCCACTAAAAGGCTGAGGTGCGTTCAATCAATACGATCAATTGAAAGCTGACGAATCCCGGCTATCATAGACAATCATTTTGCCTTGTGCCGATATGACTTGCTTTTTTCCTGACACCCCCGCGCTGACCCAACGACTCGCCTGCGGCGATCTCACGCTGGTGATGTGCTTTTGTGCGGCATGGTGCGACACCTGCAAAGAATACCAACCCAAGTTCGAAAGTTTGTCAGCGCAATATCCCGACGCATGCTTTATATGGGTGGATATCGAAGAGCACCCTGAACTATTGGGCGACGAAGATGTTGAAAACTTTCCCACTATCGCCATCGTTGATAAGACTGCAGTGCGTTTCATGGGTACGATTTTGCCGCACATTGAGCATCTGGATCGCTTGATCACCGCCATGCGCGCACCCGGAAAACCTCAAGCGACGGATTTACCGGAAACGCTCTTGACGCTACTCAAAGGCGCACGGCTTTAGCTCTCGGATGCGACGTCAGGCTCTAGCTAACCTCTGATTTTTTTTGCGCGCCACCGAGCAACAAGCCGACCACCCGTTTTGCCTGCGTCACAGATTTTTTACCTGTCAAGGCAGGCGCCTGCGCCGCGGCAGCCACCGCGGAAGCAGAAGGCTCATAAGGCTTGAGGAAAAACTCATCAATGGGCTTGACAGGTGCACTGTAGCGGCTGGGTCGAACGTTCGCTCCACCACTACCACCGCGGTCGCCACCTCGTTCACTTGACCGCGCAGGACGAGCAGGACGCGCATCGTCGCGCAACGGTGCGCGAACAAGTAACTCTCCAGGGATCTGTAACACAGCGCGCGTCACAGGTGCCTTGATGAGTTTTTCAATATCAATTAAATATTTTTCTTCGGAGGGAGAGAAAAACGAAATCGCCTCGCCGCTTGCGCCCGCACGTCCGGTCCGGCCAATGCGGTGCACGTAATCTTCGGCGCTGTGGGGTAAGTCGTAATTAATCACACAAGGCACGCCAGCAACATCGAGGCCTCGCGCGGCGACATCCGTCGCCACAAGGACTTCGAGCTCGCCCGCTTTGAAGGCCTCGAGCGCCTTCATGCGATCCGCTTGGGATTTGTCACCATGAATCGACTCGGCACGCACCCCATCGAGCTCTAATTGACGGGCTAGACGACTCGTACCGATTTTGGTGTTGGAAAATACGATGACTTGCTTGAGTCCACGCGATTTAACAAGATGAACCACTGCGGCGCGCTTGGCCTCACCGGCCATCGCATACGCAATCTGAGTCACGGTATCTGCCGTGGCATTACGTTTTGCCACTTCAATTTCAACCGGATTTTTCAAATAGGTGCGGGCAAGCTTGCGAATTTCATTGCTGAAGGTCGCTGAAAAAAGCAACGTCTGACGTTGAGCGGGCAGCAGTCGCATGATGCGATCGAGGTCGGGCAAAAAACCCATATCCAGCATGCGGTCAGCCTCGTCCAGCACCAAAATACCGACTTGGCTTAAATTGACGGTGCGCTGCTCGACGTGATCAAGCAAGCGTCCAGGTGTGGCGATCAACACCTCGCAGCCATTGCGCAAGGCTTCTTTTTGAGGACCGATATCCACGCCGCCAAACACCACCGTCGAGCGCAAAGGTGTCTTGAAACCATAACGTTTGACACTCTCATACACCTGGTCAGCGAGCTCACGCGTCGGTGTCAGGATCAAGGCGCGCACCGGATGCCGAGCAGGAGACGCGCTGGTATTGGCCATCGGCATCAAACGATGCAAAATAGGCAGCGTAAATGCGGCAGTTTTTCCTGTACCCGTCTGCGCCGCACCCATCACGTCATTGCCTGCCATCACAGAAGGAAGGGCTTGGGCTTGGATCGGTGTGGGTACGGTGTATCCCGTATCCGCGACAGCCTGCAAGATAGAGGGATGAAGTCCGATCTCAGCGAATGTTGGAACAACCGGGGCGATTTCGTCCGGAGCAGGAGTTTGAGTGTTTGAAGTCATTGAATTATTTAAAGAAATCACCCACCAGTGTAACGCAGCCAGACCAGATTAAGCGGCGACAGCCAGAAATCTTGAGGGATGAGGCGTTGGGAAAACGGTGTCAGAGCCCAAAAAGCCAGCGAGACAACCACAGCGCGCCCATACCGGAAACTATCAGCAAGAAGCCATTACGCGTCCACAAGAAGACCCCGATCGCGATCGCCGCCGCCAAAAGACGCAAGTCCACTTGTGGCCCATCAACCGGATGCCAGGGCAGCAATTCAGGGATCACGATGCCCGTCAGCGCAGCCAAGGGGGCATAACGCAAAGCGCTTCGTAACCCTTCGGGCAACGGGAGGTGATGCCCAAAGAGAAAGTAACCAGCACGACAAATTGCGGTACACAACCCCAACAAGACGATCGCGGTGAAGATGTATTGGCTATTGCCCATGAGGCTTGACCTTTGGTTTTGAGTGTCTTTCGGCCCACATTCCAGCAACAATCCCCATCACGACCGCGGCAAGCAAACCGAGTCGCAGCGGCCATAACTGTGTGAGCCAAGCCGTTAATCCCGCCACAACAACGGAAGCAAAGACTGCCCGGGAAGTGATGTGCGGCAACATCATGGCCATCAAGGCCAAGACAGCGCCAAACTCCAAGGACCAAGAAACCGGAACGATTGCGCTTAAAGCGATACCGACCATCGAGGAGGTTTGCCAAACGATCCAGGAGGCCAAAATCGTACCGATAAAAAACCAGTGTTGTTCAAGCGTCCCTTTTTTAGGGGCATCCGCAAAACGAGGCATAAAGACCACAAAAGAGACGTCGACACTCAAATAGCCTAAAAATAGGCGTTTACGCCATGAAAGATCACGAAAAAAGGGATGCATGGCAGCGCCAAAGATCAAAAAGCGCAAATTGACGATGATGCCCGCAGTGAAAATGAGCCAAATGGGTGCGTCGGCAGCCAACAGGGGGAGCGAGGTGAGTTGAGCTGAACCTGCGTAAACCAAGAGCGACATTGCGATCGCCTGCGTCTCCGTGAGGCCAGCCTTGACCATTGCGACACCTGTGACGACCCCCCAGATTGCTAGGGCGATCAAGCCAGGAGTCACCGCAATCAAGCCTTCGCGCATGGCGGCCATGCGCTGAGCGCTGAGCGAGGGTGGAGCTTGAGGAGTTAAGGCCGGGGAAGACAAAGGCGTTGCAGTCAGCGAAAAATAGATTTGTGTTCGAAAAAACGTAGCAATATTTTCAGTATTGTAGACCTCCTGCTTGGTACAATGGACTCATTGAATTCGAGCTTAGAGAAGACTCATGACCCAAGCACCCAATGCCGGCAAAAACCAAAGCCCTGTAATCGTGACCGCAGAGGATTTGCCCCTCCATTGTCCAGGCTCCAAGGCACCTCTCTGGAGCATGCACCCCCGCGTGTTTTTAGACATTGTCGACACAGGTTCGGTCAAGTGCCCTTATTGCAGTACTGAGTACAAACTCGCCGAAGGCACCGTGGTTCACGCTCACTAACGGCTCACCCACCGCTCACCCACCACAGCAAAGACTCCCTGTGCCCAATATATTCGCCACCGCCGAAGAAGCGGAACTTGCGTTTTACGACGCACTCGAGCGCGCCGACTTATCCAGACTGATGCAAGTCTGGGCTGACGATGAAGAAATCGTTTGCGTGCATCCTGGTGGTCTGAGAGTCATTGGTTTGCATGCGGTCAAAGAATCATGGCAAGAAATATTAGCCAACGGTGGCCTGGCCATTCGTCCCTCCGCGCCCACCGTGCTGCACAGCATGATGAGCGCAGTGCATTCATTAATTGAACAAATCACCATAAATGGTTCGCAAAGCACCGAAGTCGCATATTGCTATGCCACCAACATCTACCATAAAGGCCCGACGGGCTGGCGTCTTGTGATGCACCATGCCAGCGCAGCACCCGCCGAGGCCAATGCATTTGATTTGCAAGACAGCTCGGGACTTTTACACTGACCCCCTGCCCGCCGTGACCGCAACCTCTGACGATGTCTCCCCTCTGACTGGTGCTCCTTTAAAAGCCGCACTTGATCTGGACTCTTGCCCAGTACCGGCTTGGTTACCCGACCGGCAATCACAAACACTGTTCGGCGCACTGGCCGTCCCTTTTAATCGCATCAGATTTGTGCGGGAACGTGTGAATACGCCAGATGGTGACTTCATCGATCTGGACTGGAACACCCCGGCACTCCAATTACGCTCAAAACGTAAGCAGGATCCCACGCTCGCGCATACGGCTGCCGTGCGCTGGATGACATCTGGGGATCAAGAACAACTCAATGCCAGCGCAACGCAGCCCGCACTCGTGTTACTGCACGGCCTCGAAGGCAGCAGTCAAAGTCGTTACGCCCAATCCATCACGCAACATTTTTTGGCTGCGGGCTGGCTCGTTGTCGTTGCGCACTTTAGGGGGTGTTCGGGCTTTCCCAACCGCTTGGCACGTGCCTATCACTCGGGCGACTCGGACGAGATCTCCTTCATTCTCGATACTGTCCGTCAACGCGCACCGAACGCGCGGTGGCATGCGATTGGCGTTTCTTTGGGCGGTAACGCTCTGCTCAAAAAACTGGGCGAAGCCCCTACACAATTTAACTGGCTACAAGCCGCAGCAGCGATCTCTGCCCCGTTGGATCTCGTCGCTGCAGGCAATCACCTGTCTGACGATCTCTTTAACCGTGAAATTTATTCGAGGCATTTTCTGCGCACGCTTAAACCAAAGGTTTTAGAGAAATCTCGTCGCTTTCCAGGGGTGATTGATGTGATGCGGATCAATCAAGCACGCGATTTGCGTGATTTTGATACTGCTTACACCGCTCCCATGCATGGCTTTAAAGACGCCACAGACTATTGGCAACAATCGTCTGCCAAGCCTTGGCTTAAAAATATACTCACCCCAACACTCTTACTGAACGCGCGTAACGATCCCTTTTTACCTGAGCAAGTCTTGCCGGGTCCCGATTACGGAAGCGCCAACATCGTCTTTCACCAGCCAGCCCAAGGGGGACACATCGCCTTTGTCACGGGAATGTGGCCAGGCAATTTGACCTGGCTCCCGACGCGACTCGCCACATTTTTTTCTGATGTTAAAAATCGAAAGGCTTAGGACCTAAATCGTTCCAACAGCCTTCTGTCATCGGCAATACGGCTCGAAAGTTCACGTATTTTGACGTCAATTTGAGACTGGACATAAAAGTCTTTGGACATTGTTCTAGCTTGTTGCAGCTGGGTAAACGCCGAGCGCAACGCACCTAGATTTTCATAGTAAGCCGCCATGGTCTGTCGAGCTTCAACTCGTTCGCCGATGCGCTCTTGGCTCATCGCCAACATCTTATAAAGCTCTGGTTCCTGAGTCGGCCAACGCTTGACCTGCGCTTTTAAAAACGTAACCGCCTCGGCGTCTCGTCCGAGTAACTGCAAACTCTGCGCGGTGCGCAACACAAAGGAACGTCTTTGTGGCCAGCGTTTGTGGGCAGCTTGCGCCAGACTCAAGGCAGGGGCCGCCTGTCGTCGCGCCAACTCAATATCAATGCGCTGCAACTCCAGATAAGGTGAATTGGGCATCAGAGGCTGCGCTTGCGCGAGTGCCGTGGCGGCCGCTGTAGGGTCCTGCCTCGCAAGTGCTGCGAGCGACACGCCGTACCAAGCCGCAGCGCGACGCGCAGGCGACGGTGGCGCACCCTCGCGCTGCGTGGGAGCTCGAGCCTCGTCCTCAAGTTGTTCCTGCGCCTGGCGCAAAGCGCGTGAGTCGACTGCCTGCAAAACACGGGATTTTGCCCGAATAAACCAATACTCATCTTCATTTTGAGCGCCGGCAGAGCCATACTGACGCGTACGGTTCTGCATGTCGCTCATCCGCTGCAAACTAAGTGGGTGGGTCGATGCATAGACGCCACCGCCACGGCCTTCATTCAAGCTTGAGGCTCTGCTCAAACGACCAAACATAGCAGCCATGCCGTTGGGGTCATACCCGGCTTTTCGGAGCATTTCGAGGCCGTTGCGGTCGGCCTCTTGCTCGGCCTCACGAGAAAAGCCCAATTGGCGATCAATCGCCGCAGCCTGACCAAACGCTGCGATACCCATCGCGGCCTGACCGCCTCCAGGTATCAAGGCAGCGAGAAGCGCAGCCGCGATCGAGGCCAGCGCGATGTGACTGCTTTGACGTTGTTGGGTCAGACCACGTGCAATGTGCCGTTGAGTCACGTGCGCGATTTCGTGCGCCACGACACCCGCGACCTCGGACTCAGAGCCAGAACCCACGATGAGTCCCGTATGCACACCAATGAAGCCTCCGGGCATCGCGAAAGCATTGATTTCTGGATTTCGGACACCAAACACCTCGATCTGAGGTGCGCCGCCGGGGGCGTATGCACCCAGCTTGCGGCCCATATTTTCGAGATACTGGCTCATATCCGGATCGCTGATGTATTCGGGATCGCGCCGCCCCTGAACCATGATGGCTTCGCCAAGCTTGCGTTCTAGCGCAGGCGAGAGATCGAGCGACGAGGGCGAACCCATCGAAGGCGCGGCGGAGGGCTGCGCCCAGACAGGCGTAAAAACGAAACTGAGGGAGAGAGCGAATACGAGGCCACGCGAAAACGTGGTCGAGGTCGAAGTTGGAAAATGTCGTGCCATACGCTTATGATAGCGGGAGTTGAGATTGGTTCCGCCACTTTGGCGCGAAGCTTCAAGGATTATTTATGCGCCCCGTACGAAAAGCTGTATTTCCCGTTGCTGGTTTAGGCACGCGTTTTTTACCCGCCACCAAGGCGATGCCCAAGGAAATGCTCCCCGTGGTCGACAAGCCGCTGATTCAATATGCTGTCGAAGAAGCCATCGCCGCAGGCATCACCGACCTGATTTTTGTCACGGGACGACATAAGCGTGCGATTGAGGACCATTTCGATAGCGCCCCCGAGATGGAGGCTGAGCTCGCCCGCAAAGGCAAAAAAGAACTACTGGCGATTGTTCAAGAAATCCTGCCCTCAAATGTGAGCTGCATTTATATTCGCCAGTCGGCCCCTTTAGGTTTGGGACATGCGGTGTTGACTGCAGCCCCGATCGTGGGCGATGAACCGTTTGCAGTGCTGTTGGCTGACGATTTGCTGGATGCGGATCGGCCCGTGATCGGGCAGCTCATTGATGCCGCCCTCACCCACCAAGGCAGTATTCTGGGTGTTCAAGAAGTGCTCTTGTCCGATACGGACAAGTACGGCATTGTGGCAACCGACCCCGTCTCCGCGCTGACAGAGCGAGTCCGTCATATCGTGGAAAAGCCCAAACCGAATGTGGCCCCCTCCACACTGGCCGTGGTGGGTCGTTACGTACTGGACGCTAGGATTTTTGCGCATCTGCGTCAAACACAAGCGGGTGCGGGTGGAGAAATCCAACTCACTGACGGCATTGCATCCCTACTCAAGGAACAAGCCGTTTTTGCACATCGCTACGAAGGCATTCGCTATGACTGCGGCAACAAAGAAGGGATGTTCAAAGCGACCATTGCGCTAGGACGCAAATATCACGGCCTGATTCCCTAAGGCTTAGATAGAGACTTTGGTGCCTGAGGCTTGTGTGCGTCAGGCTTAAGCACCCGGGGCTTTGATTCGCCCCATCGCCCTTTGGCGGACAGCCGCATTAGCGTGCGTAATGCGACAAGCAGTCCAATGACTTCGGTCATCGCGGCGGGGATCCACATTGTCAATCCCCCAATCATCTGATCGGTCTGAGGGCTCATCGCAATCGCTCGTCCGCACAAGTCAAACAGGGGGTACAAATCCCGCTCGGTAAAGGCAATGACAGCGCCCGCTACCATCTGTGGCGCCATTGTCAGAATAGGAGAAATGACCCGTCCGCCAGGTGACATCGCCGCAGGAGGATTGGGCCGCCGATCCAGAATCAAATTCCAGTACATGAAACCCGTAATGACCACGGACCAATTCATCAGTCGGTACAAACGCCAATCCAGCATCGAATAGAACTGCACGGACGGAATCAGCCAAATCACCACCAAAAATACAAACAAGGTCGGTACGATGATCGGATTGGTCATGATAGAAATCAGAGCCCGACCCAAGAGTGTTTGATTAAAGCGATGCAAACGAACGCGCCAAGATAGCGGCAAACCCGCGCGCATCACCGAGCCCGGATAGGCCGCCATGATGACGAGAGGCCCAAGGTGGTGAAGCACAAGGTGCTGCAGCCGATGGATAAAAAACATGCGCTCAGCGTAATAGTCCAGTAGTGTGTGCATGGACAGGTAAAGCATGATCCAACCCATCCAGAAAAACACCTGACGGGTCCGGGATACGGCATGCACGCGCTGGCCTCGCACGAATAGCCAAGCGCTGATGATGAAACACACCACCAGAACCGGGGAAAACTCCCAAGGCTTTAACCAGCCGAGCCAATCCATCGATACAGCCTTTGCGCGAATACGCTTTGTAGAACAAAACAGGCTCTCGATTGTAGTATGTTGATCGTAGAATCCTGATTAATCCCCCTTCCGGCCCACAACTGCTTATGTCCAACGTCACAAGTCCCATTCAGAGCTTTAAACAGCGTCGCGAACAATTATTCGCATGGATGCATACTCAGGGTGGAGGAATCGCGATTTTGCCAACGGCGAGTGTGCGACAGCGCAACCGTGACAATCACTACACCTTTCGCCACGACAGTGATTTTTTCTATCTCTCTGGCTTTAAGGAAAGCGAGGCTTGGCTGGTATTGATCTCGGGGGATACGAACCAGAGCATTTTATTTTGCGAGGAAAAAAATCCTGAGGTTGAAATTTGGAATGGCAAACGCTGGGGACCTCAGGCAGCGGCTGAACATTTTTCTTTTGATCAGGCCTATGACGTGGCGGATGTTGATCAACGTATGCCTGAACTCATGCAGGGGCATGCGCAACTGTTGACACCTCTGTCCAATTTTTCAAATCAACAACTCTTGAACAAAGTACATGACTGGGTCGGGCAGGCGCAGCGCAAAGCCCGCGGCGCGCGTGCCACGCCCGTCAAATGGTTAGACTTGTGCGAACCCCTGTCGGAGATGCGACTGATCAAGGACGCATCAGAACTCGACATCATGCGCAAAGCCGCCTCGATCTCGGCTCGCGCCCACATCCGCGCGATGCAAGCAGCCCAACACGGTATGCATGAATACGAGCTCGAAGCCGAGTTGCTCTACACCTTTCGCAAACACGGCGCGCAAGGCATCGCGTACGACAGCATCGTCGCGGCAGGTGCCAATGCCTGTGTGCTGCATCATCCCGCCGGTCACAGCGTGATGCGGGACGGAGAGCTTGTATTGATTGACGCAGGCTGTGAGTTAGAGGGCTATGCCTCGGACATCACACGCACCTTTCCTGTTAACGGTCGTTTTTCGGGTCCGCAGCGGGCACTCTATGCCATTGTGCTTAAAGCGCAAGAAGAAGCCGCGGCGCACACCTCTCCCAAGCATCATTGGAATGCAGGTCATGAGGCGGCCGTCAAGGTATTGACGCAAGGCTTGCTAGACGAAGGACTCTTGCAGGGCTCGCTTGAACAAGCATTGGAAACCAGTGCCTACAACCGTTTTTACATGCATCGCACTGGCCATTGGCTAGGCATGGACGTGCACGACGTGGGCGCATACAAGGCCCCTCAGGCGGGCACCCAAGACAGGTCCTGGCGCATGCTACAGCCCAATATGGTGCTCACGATTGAGCCAGGACTGTACATTCGACCATCAGAAGATATCCCAGAGGTCTTTTGGAACATTGGTATTCGTATCGAGGATGATGCAGTAGTCACAGAAAAAGGGTGCGAACTCATTACGCGCGAGGTCCCTGTGGGGATGAGCGAGATCGAAGCGTTGATGCAACAATGATCAAGCTCGCATGATTTGCAACCCCTAGCCCTTCACCCCTAGCCCTTCAAGTTCAAGCCGTCGAGCCAACCAATCGCCGTCCACACATAGATCACGATCATGGCGATGCCGAACATAAAGGCCACTGTGCCGATGAGCAGGGTGAAAGAGGCCACCAAGATCGCGCCCCAGCCGCTTGGGCGCTCTCGTTTGAGTCCGGGATTAAAACGTTCGTCAAAGCGCGCATCGCTCATGAGACACCACACAATCGCCTCGATAAACCCGTTAAGAATAGGGATATACAAAAGGAAAAAAGCCGGATTTTCCCACCACACCTCTGCGAAGGCACTGATCACCAACAGCACCACGCTATACGTCGTCACCAGCCATGCATAAGGACGTCTGAGGTACCACCAATGGGCGCCGAAAACGCCGAGCAAGGCCGCAAGCAGGCCAACCGTGACTTTGTGGCGGAATTTAGGGTCGGCGGGTATGGTGGACATAGTAGCGTTCACGTTCATGAGCTCAACAGTGCGATCAAATATTTCGAGCATACCTGATTCAAGGTCGTCCTCCAGTCATACCATTGCCGGCAGTAGAATAACGACATGTCGCGACTAGATTTCGATGTTGTCATTATTGGAGGCGGGCCTGTCGGCTGCGTACTCGCTTTGCTATTGGCGCGCTCTACCGCTCACCCGGAACGCATCGCACTGTTTCAGTCTGGAGTGTCCTCCCAATACGGCTATGCACCCGAGGAGGATCCTAGAGTGTTGGCGCTCAATCATGGCAGCCGGGTCTTGCTCGAGTCGCTTCAGGCATGGCCGACCGAGGCTGCGATCATTCAAAACATTCATGTCTCGCAAAAAGGTCGACTCGGCCGTACCGTCATTCGTCATCACGACTTTAACGTCCCGCAACTAGGCTCCGTCGTGCACTATCCACGCCTACAGTCTCGCCTGATGCAAGCCGTTCAAGCCTCCGGTGTCGTCGTGCGCACCGGACTCGCCGCTCAAGTGACCACACAAGACGCGCAAAGCGTCAGCATCGCTCAGGACGGTCAGCTTTTACGTGCGGCACTGGTCATCCAGGCTGACGGACATCCGAACACCGCTGTGAAGCGCGAGTACGCTCAAATGGCGCTGCTAACGCGTGCCAGCGCGAGTCTGCCCCGCAAAGGCTGGGCCTTTGAGCGGTTTACTTCTGAAGGCCCCTTGGCCGTTCTGCCTCATCCGCAAGCCGCCGATGCGCAATCGATCGTTTGGTGTTGCGCACCCGAGCGCGCCCGCGCCCTGACCACACTCGCTCCCAAAGCGTTTTCTGCGGCGTTGAGTAATATGTTTGGTTCGCGCTTGGGCGTGCTCTCTGTGGACGCCCCGGTCGTCGCAGTGCCTCTGCGCCTCAATGTTCGATCTAATATCGCTGAAGGACGCTGCGTTGCGATCGGAAACGCAGCACAAACACTCCATCCCGTCGCAGGACAGGGCTTGAACTTAGGATTGCGGGATACCGCCGCACTCGCCATCGCCTTGCGCGACTGGTTGGCAGAGCCTGAGCGAGATGTTGCCCCGATACTCGCTGAGTTTCAACGTCAGCGACAGCCGGACCGTCAACTCACCGCCTTGTTGACGGACAGCATGGCCCGAACCTTCACAACGGGTCTGGCCCCCATCGAGCATCTAGCGGGCCTCGCGTTATTGGGGATGGACGCTTTGCCTCTTGCACGTGCGCCCCTCGCGCGTCATTTATTGCAGGGATTAAGACGCTAAACCCGACAGTAGTCTCGGCGGTCATCTTAGAGCGATTACAATTTCGCTATGAAAATTGGTCCGTGGTCCCTTCCGAACAACGTTTTCGTCGCCCCAATGGCGGGTGTGACGGACCGTCCGTTCCGTCAGCTTTGCAAAAAGCTGGGCGCGGGCTATGCCGTGTCCGAAATGGCGGCCAGCAATCCCCAACTCTGGAACACGGTGAAATCCTCCCGTCGCTTGAATCACGATGGTGAAATCGATCCTGTCGCGGTGCAAATTGCAGGGGCGGATCCAGAAATGATGGCGCAGGCTGCTGTATTCAACGTCAGCAAGGGCGCGCGCGTCATCGATATCAACATGGGCTGTCCGGTCAAAAAGGTGTGCAACGTCGCCTCGGGCTCCGCGCTGCTGCGTCACGAGGATCTGATCGCCCGCATTCTCGATGCTGTGGTGCAGGCCTGCCTGCCCCTAGGCGTTCCCGTAACACTCAAAACTCGTACCGGGTGGGACAGGGAACACCGCAACGCCCTACGGATCGCAAAAATCGCCGAAAACGCTGGCATTGCAGCGCTGACCTTGCACGGTCGCACGCGCGCAGACCTTTATCTAGGTCAAGCCGAATACGACACGATTCGAGAGGTAAAAGCCAGCTTGACGATCCCTGTGGTCGCCAATGGCGATATCGATAGTCCCGCTAAAGCCCGCGAGGTCTTGGCCTACACGGGAGCGGATGCCGTGATGATTGGCCGCGCCGCACAAGGTCGGCCCTGGATATTCAGAGAAGTGGATCACTTTCTAAAGACGGGTGAAACGCTGGCACCTCCGACTTGGCTTGAAATGCGCGACTTGTTGCTTGCGCACCTCTCAGATCACTATCAGTTTTATGGTGAATTACCAGGCGTACGCACTGCGCGCAAGCATATCGGCTGGTATGTCAGTAGCCTGCCATCAGGCAAACAGTTTTCCGACCAGATCAACACCATCGAGAGCACGCATGCGCAATTCGAAGCCGTGAATCAATGGTTTACGCTTCAACATACCATTTCGCCAGACATCCCGGCGGCAACCTGCGACAATCAAGGCCTAAGCTCAGGCCATCTTTACGCGGCTTAAACTGCACGCATCGTGATCCATGAAAAAAAACAATATCCTCGAAGAGTCGGTCCGCTTGAGCCTTGAACAATATTTCAGCGATCTCGGCGACACCAACCCGAGCGATCTTTACGACATGGTGATTCGCTGCGTCGAGCGCCCCTTGCTCGAAGTGGCGATGGAACGTGCGCAACAGAATCAGTCAAAAGCCGCTCAGATGTTGGGCGTGACGCGCAACACACTTCGCAAAAAACTCCTTTTTCATAAACTTATCCCTCAAGATTAACCAAGCAATGAATATTCAAACTGCCCTGCTCTCCGTTTCCGATAAAACCGGTATCGTCGATTTCGCCACTGCGCTCGCTGCGCGCGGCGTACGTTTGCTCTCGACAGGCGGAACGGCGAAATTACTCGCCGAGTCTGGACTCGCGGTCACCGAGGTCGCACAACACACTGGCTCCCCCGAAATCCTCGATGGCCGTGTCAAAACCCTCCACCCAAAGATTCACGGCGGCCTCTTGGCGCGTCGCGATAGCGCCGAACACCTCAAGACGATCGAACAACACGGTATTGACCGAATTGATTTGTTGGTCGTCAACCTGTATCCCTTTCGCCAAGCCGTCTCGAACCTCAATTGTTCTTTTGAAGATGCTGTCGAAAACATCGATATTGGTGGGCCCGCTATGCTGCGCGCTGCCGCCAAAAACCACGGTACTGAACAAGGCGGTGTGACCGTTGTCATCGACCCCGCGGATTATGCTGCGGTTCTCTCCGAGATGGATCAGACTGGCGGAACCTCCTACGGCCTGCGTCTGCAACTCGCGACCAAGGTCTATGCGCACACCTCCGCATATGACGGTGCGATTGCCAACTACCTGAGTAGCCTCAACGTCGCTGAACCTACTCAAGAGACTGCACCTGCTCGAAACACCTGGCCCAACATCCTCACCTTGCAGGTCTACCAAAAACAAGTCCTGCGCTACGGCGAAAATGCACAGCAGCGCTCGGCGTTTTACGTCGATCCTTATTGTCCAGCCGGTCTGCTCTCGAATTTTGTGCAATTGCAAGGCAAGGAACTTTCCTATAACAACATCGCCGATTCCGATGCGGCCTGGGACTGCGTTCGTAGTTTCGATGCGCCTGCATGCGTGATCGTCAAACATGCCAACCCTTGCGGTGTGGCCACGGCCGGCAAGGCCTTGGACGCCTACCTCAAAGCGTTCAAGACAGACCCGACCTCCGCATTTGGCGGCATTATTGCGTTTAACCGCACGGTTGATCTCGCGACCGCGCAGGCTGTCAGCGGACAGTTTGTCGAAGTCCTACTCGCCCCCGGCTACGATCAGGACGCACTGGCTTTACTCACCAGCAAAAAGAATGTCCGGGTACTGCAAGTACCGCTCGGTGACGGCCAGAACGACATCGATGTCAAACGCATTGGAGGTGGCTGGCTCGTCCAAACGCCTGACTGCGAAACCGTCAAGGCCGAAGATCTGCGCGTGGTCACGCGCAAGCAGCCGACGACCGAGCAAATGCGCGATCTGCTGTTCGCTTGGAAAGTCGCTAAGTTCGTCAAATCAAACGCAATCGTCTTTTGTGGCGACAGCATGACACTGGGCGTGGGTGCGGGCCAGATGAGCCGCATCGACTCAGCCCGTATCGCCTCGATCAAAGCCGAGAACGCCGGCCTAACGCTCAAGGGCTCAGCCGTCGCGTCGGATGCCTTCTTTCCCTTCCGTGACGGACTCGATGTCGTCATTGACGCGGGTGCGAGCTGCGTGATCCAGCCTGGCGGCAGCATGCGTGACGACGAGGTCATCGCAGCGGCCAACGAGCGCGGTATTGTGATGGTGCTGACAGGTATGCGACACTTCCGTCACTAAAGGAGCAAGCGAAATGCGCATACTTGGTGTCGATCCGGGACTTCGCCGAACAGGTTTTGGCGTGATCGACATCAAGGGCGCAACGCTCAGCTATGTTGCAAGTGGCACGATTATTGTGCCCACCGACATCACCTTGCCTCTGCGGCTCAAAGTCATTTTGGATAATCTTCGTCAAGTAGTCGAAGACACTCAACCTGATGTCGCGGCGCTTGAAATTGTTTTTATGAATACCAATCCGGCGAGTACGCTGCTGCTGGGTCAAGCCCGCGGCGCAGCCTTATGCGCACTGGCGGATCGCAATCTAGCCGTGCATGAGTACACCGCCCTACAAATCAAGAAATCTGTCGTGGGCGCAGGTCGTGCTGCCAAAGAACAAGTACAAATGATGGTCCAACGCCTCCTGAGGCTCGATGGCGTCCCCGCGGCCGACGCTGCAGACGCACTCGCCTGCGCGATTTGTCATGCGCATATCGCACCGCTGACGGAGAAACTCGGACAAATGAACTATCAGACGCGCACTTCGCGCGGTCGCTCGCGCCTGCGCGCGGGTAGATTGTTAGGCTAGCCTCCAAAGGACTCAGAATGATTGGTCGACTCACGGGTACGCTGTATGACAAGACACCTCCGCGCATCGGTCTCGATGTGCAAGGTGTCGGCTACGAAATCGATGTTTCGATGACCACGTTCTACGCGCTCCCGGAGATCGGCGCGCAGGTGACGCTACTGACACACCTGACCGTCAGAGAAGATGCGCATATTTTGTTTGGTTTTTCCTCTGCGCAAGAACGCGCAACCTTTCGCGAACTGGTCAAAGTCAGTGGCATAGGTGCACGCACCGCACTGGCCGTTTTATCGGGCATGTCTGTCGAAGAACTCTCGCAGGCCATCACACTTCAAGACCCCGCCCGACTGATGCGTGTACCGGGTATTGGCAAAAAAACCGCTGAGAGGTTGTTGCTCGAGATGAAAGGCAAACTCGGTGCCGATCTTGGGCACAGCCTCAGCCCCAATGCCTCCGCGGGCTCTAACACCCAAACCGATGTCATGCACGCGTTGACCGCACTCGGTTACTCCGAACGCGAGTCCTTAGCTGCGGTCAAAGGCCTGCCCGAAGGCCTCAATATCTCGGATGCGATTCGTCAGGCACTCAAAGGACTATCAAAATGACCCATATCATTCATCGTTCACTGCGCCACACCCCACTCGTTGCCGCAAGTTCCCGCGGCATTCATATTTTCGATGCGCAAAATAAAAAATATATTGACGCCAGCGGTGGCGCCGCTGTTTCTTGTCTAGGCCACGCGCATCCCGATGTCCTGGCCGCCATGCATGCGCAAATCGACAAACTGGCCTACGCCCACACCGGATTTTTTACCTCGGAGGTGACCGAAGCGCTCGCTGATCACTTGATTGAGCACGCGCCAGGCGATCTGAGCGAGGTGTATTTTGTCTCCGGCGGCTCCGAAGCTGTTGAAGCCGCCCTCAAACTCGCGAGACAGTACTTTCTAGAAATCGGCCAGCCCGAGCGGACCGTCTTTGTTTCGCGCAGACAAAGTTATCACGGCAATACCCTAGGCGCGCTTGCCGTAGGCGGAAACGAATGGCGACGCGAGCCCTTTGCGCCTCTATTGATGGATGTGCCGCGCGTGGCACCTTGTTTTGAATACCGAGACCGGCTCGCACACGAATCCCAAGACGACTACACGCGTCGACTCCTCACCGAAATCGAACAAACCTTCATTGCGACGGGACCTGAACGCATCATCGCTTTTTGTGCCGAAACAGTCGTCGGTGCGACAACAGGTGCCGTGCCTCCTACGCCGGGCTACCTGAAAGGCGTGCGCCAACTTTGTGACAAATACGGCATCCTGTATATCGCCGACGAAGTGATGTGCGGCATGGGTCGTACAGGCACGCTATACGCCTTTGAACAAGATGAAACGCTTCCGGATATTGTGGTGATCGCCAAAGGCCTGGGGGGCGGGTATCAGCCTATCGGTGCGCTGCTCGCCCGTTCACACGTGGTTGAGGCGTTGAGACAAAAAAGCGGTATGTTCCAGCATGGACATACTTATCTGGGACATCCCATCGCTTCTGCAGCCGCGCTCGCGGTTCAACAGGTGATGCAACGCGATCAGTTGCTGCCTCAGGTGCGCGCGCGAGGCGCTTATTTGACGCAGGCACTGCGCGTCGCCTTTGCGGATCATCCGTATGTCGGAGATATTCGAGGACGCGGTTTGTTTATGGCCGTTGAGCTTGTCAAGGACCGGACGACCCTAACCCCTTTCGATCACAATAAAAAATTACATGCGGTGATTAAACAGCAGGCCATTAAGAACGGTCTGTTGGTATACCCGATGGGCGGCACGATTGATGGAAAAAGCGGTGACCACGTCCTTGTGGCACCGCCTTTTATCGTGAGCAACGACGAGCTCGATCAAATCGTTGGCTTACTCAAGCAATCGATCGACGAAAGCTTGAAACTTGTTGCTTAATCAATACGCGCGCCTGACAGTCGTACGGCCTCAGACCAGTTTTTGACCTCTGAGGCGATGACTTTTTGAAAGGCTTCGGGCGAACTATTGTTCACCTCGCCCCCCATGTCTTTGAGCCGCTGCGTCATCGCGGGTTCTGCCACGATTCTCTGAATATCCGCAGAGATTTTTTGACGCAAGGCGTTGTTCATCGTGCCGGGGCCATAAATACCAAACCACGTCGCGGCCGTGAAATCAGGGATGCCCGCCTCATTCATCGTAGGCACATTAGGGATCGCCGCCACGCGTTGCGCATGCGCGAGCGCAATCGGTTTGAGCTTGCCCGAATTGATATAGGGCAGCGCTGCCGACAACGTGACAAAAGCGACCTGAACTTGGCCACCGATGAGATCAGTCAGCATCGGTGTATCGCCCTTGTAGGGCACATGCGTCAAAGGCGTACCTGTTTTAGATTTGAACAATTCGCCTGCGAGGTGCTGTGGCGTGCCATTGCCAGTAGAAGCCATCGTCAATCCATTCTTTTGCGCTTTGGCGTACTTGATCAATTCAGACAGCGAGTTGACAGGCAAGCTTGGGTTGGCCACCAACACTAGCGGAATGGTTGAAATCAAGGTAATTGGGGCGAAATCTTTGACGGGATCGTATTTCAACTTGCCATAGAGACTCGCACTGATCGTGTGGGCCGCCGTGGTGATGTAGAGGGTATAGCCATCGCCTGGAGCGCGCGCCACAGACTCTGCCGCGACCGTTGTGCCGGCTCCGGCACGGTTGGTCACGACCACTTGTTGTTTCCACTGTGCAGGGAGTTTTTCAGCGACCATACGTCCAATCACATCCGTCGCTCCACCGGGAGGATAAGGCACGACCAGCGTCACCGTTTTTTCAGGAAAACTCTGTGCAACGGCGACACCAGCGAAACCGGCCCCCACTACCAGAGCAGCGCTGAGCAATAGTCGATTGATGATGTTCATGTTCATGGATGCCTTGTTTAACGTTTATGTTTGTGATTCACGCCAGGCTAACAAACGCGTGATGCCTTCGCGCATTTCTACTAGAGGTTTCCAACCAATGACTTCACCCGCCTTGTCGTGCGGAATATGGAAGGCGCCGCCAGAGGTCAGACGAACCTTGCCCGGGGGATCCGGACGCACCTCTGCTTTGAGATCACTCTTGCAATACTCAAGCACCAACGTCACCAACTCACCGGTCGTGATGGGCGCAGGACCTGAGACGTTGACCGCCACATCGGTCGCTGTACTTTGAAGTGCGGCAAGGTTGGCGCGCGCAACGTCCGAGACGTGCACAAAATGCTTGGTATCCGTGCCATCACCTGGCAATACGGGTGCCTGACCTTTGCGCACCAGATCGTAGGTTTCCATGATGTACAAGGAGTTCGCGGCCCGATAATGCTGACGCTCTCCGTAGACCGTGGAGTAACGCAGGACAACATAGTCCTGCCCGAAGGTCTGGTGATAATGACGACACAATTGCTCGCCCATGATTTTCGAGGCGCCATAAAGGATCGCCGCTGGTGGGGCACCCACGGAATGAAAAGGGATCTCCTCGGACAAGGCGCCCTTGATGCCCGTCCCATAACCATATACAGCATTCGAAGAGGCGAAGATGATTTTCTTGACCTTGTTGACACGACACGCTTCGAGCATGTTTTGCGCGCCTCGGATGTTGACATCGACCGCTTGCCATGGCGTTTGGGAAAACCCCAGGGTCATATAGGCAGCCAAATGAACCACGCCATCGACACCCTCGGTCGCCATCAGCAAGTCTGGCAAGCGCATTAAATCCGCACGGACGATTTTAATACGCGGATTGTTCTGCAAATGCTGGATCGCCTCCATCGAACCGAAGGAGAAATTGTCCAACAACAACACCTCCCGCGCGCCTTCCTTGAGCAAGAGATCAGCAGTGTGCGAGCCCACAAGACTCGCGGCGCCTGCAATCAAAATACGGGAATCTTTGATGTTTAAAGCTTGACCTTTTTTTATCGTTGTCATGATGGATGGACTCAGGCGGTAGGTTTCAAATAAACGGGAGCGATCGACTCTAGCGCTGTGGGTACGATCCCGAGCAAGGGGTTGATCGGTGCGATGGAAGTATTGTCGACGGTCAATGAAGCCAGGTTGTCGCGCGACATCAAGGGCTCGCCGGGTAAACATTCAAAAAAGAAAGCCTGTATGCGTCCGATCGACAGAGGCAAAGCAATCACGCTGCGAGGATGACCGCTCCAGCGCGCGGCGAGCTCAACCAACTCGCCCAAGGTATACACACGAGGCCCAGCAAGATCGAAGGTCTGAGCGCACGCCCAAGGTTGTGACATCGCGTTAAGAATCGCATCGGCGACATCCATGACAAACACGGGTTGCATTTTGGCTTTCGCGCCCGCGATCGGCAGCACGGGAAAGAATCGCGCCAAGCGCGCAAACATATTCATAAACTGGTCTTCGGGCCCAAAGACGACCGAAGGCCTGAAGATCGTGAATCCATCGTTTTTTGCATTGGCATAGGCTGACCGAATGGCCTGCTCGCCAGCGGCTTTGGAGCGTAAATAGCCACTAGGTGCCTGGGCATCGGCGCCCAGCGCGCTCACATGAATGAAACGCTTGGTGCCATGCGCCAGGCAAGCCTGTGCAATGCGTTTGGGTAATTGAACGTGGGCGCGATCAAAATCAGGGCCATAGGGCTGTCCTGAGCGACTGTGCAAAATGCCGACGAGATTGATCACTACATCGCAACCGGCCACCAGACGATCCATCGTCGCATCGTCATGGATATCCGCCTGCATGACCGTCACAGTTGGATGCACCAAGAGCGCGCGACCATGCTGATACTGACGCGTTGGTACATGCACGACGTGACCTTGGGCGACCAGACGACCGACGATTTGTCGACCCAGAAAACCCGCACCACCCATCACCAAAACACGCATCGTTTTACTCCAAGAAATAACTTAGACTTGCGTCAAAAAGCCCGCATAAGCCTGCAAGTCTACATTACCACCGCTAATAATCACGCCGACGCGCGCACCCTTTTCAACCGGCAAGACGCCCTGTAGAAGCGCCGCGGCACCCAAGCATCCTGTTGGCTCGACCACAATCTTCATTCGTTCCGCAAAGAAACGCATCGCCGAGAGCAATTGGGGGTCTGTCACCGTCAAGATATCGGTGACGCGCTGCTTGATGACCCCAAACGTCAACTGGCCTAGATAGAGCGTGAGGGCACCATCGGCAATGGAGCGTGGTGGATCAATATGCACCACCTCGCCTTTGCGTAAGGACTGCTGACCGTCATTGCCCGCCTCGGGCTCGACGCCAAAAACCTTGCACTGGGGGCTCAGTGCGGACGCCGATAACAAGCTACCGGAAAGCAGGCCACCACCACCCAAGCACACCAGCAAGTAATCTAGCTCGCCGACATCTTCGAACAGCTCTTTCGCGGCGGTGCCTTGTCCCGAGATCACATGGAAGTGATCATACGGAGGGATCAGTGCCATCCCTGACTTTTTTTGCATCTCACGGGCGATGTCATCGCGACTTTCTTTGTAACGGTCATAACTCACCACCGTGGCGCCATAGCCTTGGGTCGCCGCTTTTTTAGCCGCGGGGGCGTCGTGCGGCATGATGATGGTCGTTGCCACGCCGAGCAGCTTGCCCGCAAGCGCGATGGCTTGTGCATGATTACCCGAAGAAAATGTCAACACACCGGCGCGACGCTGCTCGGGCGACAGATTGGCAATCGAGTTGTAGGCGCCTCGGAACTTGAAGGCTCCAGTCCGCTGAAAATTGTCACATTTAAAAAATACCTGCGCGCCCGTCATCCGGTCCGCAGTCGCGGAGGTCATCACGGGTGTGCGGTGGGCAACACCTTTGAGCGTCTCAGACGCACGCACCACATCTTCATATGTTGGCAACACAATCGACATTGCTTCCTCTCATTTACAGATCTTAGATGCTGGATAGTGTACGATTGTCTGAGCAACATTGTGCGGTTTGCACCCCTTTAGGACCAATTTTTACATTCATGGCGATACAGTCGGACTCCCTTAGTTCCCGTGCCGAAGCCTCGCGTCTGGTGACGCCTCAGGCCACGACACCCAATGAGGAAACCATCGAGCGTGCATTACGCCCCCGAGCCCTTGAGGAATACGTCGGCCAACAGCGCGTGCGTGAGCAACTGCAGATTTTTATCGCCGCTGCGCGCAATCGCCAAGAGTCCTTGGATCATGTCTTGCTCTTTGGCCCGCCCGGGCTTGGGAAAACGACGCTGGCGCACATCATCGCCCATGAAATGGGTGTCAATATGCGCCAAACCTCGGGTCCGGTGCTTGAGCGTCCGGGCGACCTAGCGGCTTTATTGACCAACCTCGAGCGTAACGATGTGTTGTTTATCGACGAGATTCATCGCCTATCGCCTGTTGTCGAAGAGATTTTGTACCCCGCACTTGAAGACTTCCAAATCGATATCCTGATTGGTGAAGGACCTGCTGCGCGCAGCGTCAAGCTGGATCTGCAGCCCTTTACCCTGGTGGGTGCCACGACACGCGCCGGCATGCTCACCAACCCGTTGCGTGATCGTTTTGGCATTGTGTCGCGTCTGGAGTTTTATACGCCTGAAGAGCTCACGCGCATTGCGACCCGCAGCGCCGGTTTGCTCCAAGTCCCCATCACACCAGACGGTGCCTCAGAGGTTGCCAGACGTTCTCGCGGCACGCCCCGTATCGCCAACCGTCTGTTGCGCCGTGTGCGCGACTATGCCCAGGTCAAAGCCAAGGGCACCATCGATGCGACCGTCGCCAATGCCGCGTTAGCCATGCTTGAGGTTGATCCACAAGGTCTTGATTTGATGGACCGCAAGTTGCTTGAGGCGATCGTGCACAAATTCGATGGCGGGCCGGTCGGTGTCGACAGCCTAGCGGCTGCGATTGGCGAGGAGCGCGACACGATCGAGGATGTGATCGAGCCCTATTTAATCCAACACGGCTACTTGCAGCGTACGCCGCGTGGACGGATGGCGACGCAAACAACATGGAGGCATCTTGGCTTGACGCCACCCAAGGCACCCCCAGCCGATGGGCCTTTGTTTACCGAGTAACTGACGGCGCTCGCCTCAGGGCTCGGTATGCGCTTCGATACACGCCAAAATCGAGTCGCCATAAGACTCGAGCTTGCGAACCCCCACCCCATTGACATGACCCAGAGACTCTAGACTATCGGGGCGGGCCATCGCAATCTCGCGCAGCGTGGCATCATGAAAAATGACATATGCGGGTACGCCATGACTGCGCGCGATCTCTGCGCGCCATTGACGCAAAGCTTGGAAAATCTCCTGCGCTCCTGTCGGCAAGTCAGGCTGTAAAATCTTGGATTTTGGCGTGGTCGCGCGCGCGGTGCGCTCAGCTTCGCGACGAAGCATCAGTGTGCGTTCGCCCTTGAGGACTGCACGACTTTCTTCGGTCAGCGCAAGAGTGCCATAGCCCTCCTGATCTACCACCAATAAGCGATTGGCCAGCAATTGCCTCAAGACGCTGCGCCAGGCCTGCTCGGAAAGATCCTGTCCAATACCGAATACCGTGAGTTTTTCGTGCTCATTTTCAAGCACGCGCGGTGTGGCTTTTCCACGCAAGATATCGATCAGGTGTCCCGCACCGTAGCGCTGACCGCGCTCTTTCATCAACCGATAAATCGCGGACAACATTTTTTGCGCTGCGATCGTCCCATCCCAGGCCTCGGGCGGTTGCAAGCAATTATCACAGTTGCCGCAAGGCTCGAGGCGTTGACCAAAGTACTGAAGTAGGCGTTGCCTGCGGCAGGCGATTGCCTCGCACATCGCCAACATGGCATCGAGTTGCGACCCCAAGCGGCGTCTAAAAGCCTCGTCACCCGCCGACTCGTCGATCATGCGCCGCTGTTGCACGACGTCTTGCAGGCCGTAGGCCAACCAGGCTGTGGCAGGCAAGCCGTCTCGGCCCGCGCGTCCGGTTTCCTGGTAATAGCCCTCAAGCGACTTGGGCATATCAATATGGGCCACAAAACGCACATCGGGTTTATCGATTCCCATCCCAAAGGCAATCGTCGCCACCATCACGATGCCGTCTTCGCGCAAAAATCTTGACTGGTTTTGCGCCCGAACTTGCGCACCCAGGCCAGCGTGATAAGGCAAGGCCTCGATCCCATTTGCACACAAAAATGCTGCCGTTTCTTCGACCTTGTTACGTGACAGACAATAGATAATCCCGGCATCACCCGCATGCTCTTGCTTGAGGAGCAGCAACAGCTGTTTACGCACGTCTTGTTTTTCAACAATGTTGTAGCGGATGTTGGGACGGTCAAAGCTAGCAACAAAATGACGCGCATCGTCGAGCGACAGTCGTTCGGCGATTTCACGTCGTGTGACATCGGTTGCGGTTGCGGTCAGCGCGATCCGAGGCACCTCGGGCCAATGCTCGTGCAGCATGGACAAGCCTAGATACTCGGGACGGAAATCGTGCCCCCATTGCGACACGCAATGCGCCTCGTCAATAGCGAACAACGCAATCTTGCCTCTTTCGAGCAGCTGAATACACCGGTCAGTCAATAAACGCTCTGGTGCGACATACAGTAGATCGAGCTGTCCGCTCAAGAACGCCTGCTCGACGTCTTTGGTGTCTTGCCAATCTTGGGTCGAATTCAGAAACGCGGCGCGCACCCCGAGTTCGGTCAGTGCATCCACCTGATCTTGCATCAGTGCGATGAGCGGAGAAATCACAATTCCGGTCCCTGATCGCACCAAGGCGGGCACCTGATAACACAGGGACTTTCCACCACCCGTCGGCATCAGCACCAAGGCGTCGCCACCCTGAATCACATGTTCGACGATCGCATGCTGGTCACCGCGAAACGATTCATAGCCGAACACTCTCGCCAAGACCTCGGAGGCGTCCGTTTGGCGGGCGCTTTTCGACGCACTGAGAGATAAAGGTGGGTCAGAAGCGAAAGCGCTTGGGTCAAGCATGCGGGGCTTTTATCAACAACATGACGGGATTGTAGAGGAACAAATTAAGGGTATTTTTCTTTGCTCCAGGTTATGAGGTGCGCCTCATGGCAAAATATGTCCTTATCGCTCGCAATGGCCACCCAAAAACCTTGTATGACCTCTGAATCCAACGCTCCCGTTACAACTAATTTTCTGCGCAATATCATCGAGTCCGATCTCGCTTCCCAGCGCTTCGCGGGTAAGCGTTGGGTCGGCCACCCTGCTCCTGCGCCAGTCCAAGCCACGGGTGCCCTGGACTCCGCGCGAATTCGCACGCGCTTTCCCCCCGAACCCAATGGTTATCTGCACATTGGTCATGCCAAGAGTATTTGCCTGAATTTCGGTCTGGCGCGGGACTTTGGCGGTATTTGTCATTTGCGCTTTGATGACACCAATCCCGAAAAAGAAGAGCAAGAGTATGTCGATGCCATTATCGATGCCGTGAAATGGCTTGGTTTCGACTGGACTGCGCAGGGCAAAGAGCATCTCTATTTCGCCAGTAGCTATTTCGAAGATATGTACGCCTTTGCAGAGGCGCTGATCGAGGCCGGTCACGCCTATGTGGACGAGCAAAGTCCTGAGGAAATGCGCGCCAAGCGCGGCACACTAACCGAGCCTGGTCAAAACTCACCTTGCCGTGATCGCACAGCCGCCGATTCGCTGCGTTTACTGCGCGAGATGCGCGACGGCAAACATCCAGATGGAAGCATGGCGCTTCGCGCGCGTATCGATATGGCGTCGCCCAATATCAACATGCGCGACCCAGTGCTCTATCGCATTCGCCATGCCGCACACCATCGCACGGGTTCCCAATGGTGCATCTACCCGATGTATGCGTATGCCCATCCGATCGAAGATGCGCTCGAGGGCATCACCCACAGTATTTGTACGCTCGAATTTGAAGACCAACGTCCGTTTTACGACTGGACGCTCAACCGTCTGCAAGAGCTGGGCAAGTTCTCTTTACCTTTGCCGCATCAGTATGAATTTGCCCGTCTCAACGTAAGCTATATCGTGACCAGCAAGCGCAAGTTGCTCCAGCTGGTCAAAGAAGGTCACGTTAACGGCTGGGATGACCCAAGAATGCCCACTCTCGCGGGTCTGCGTCGCCGAGGCTACACCGCCGCGGCCTTGCGTCTCTTTTGCGAGCGAACGGGCGTTTCAAAATCTAATTCGCGCATTGACTACAGCTTGCTGGATCAAGCACTCAGAGAGGTTCAAGACCCTCTGGCGCCTCGTTCCGTAGCGATTCTGGACCCGCTCAAGCTGGTGATCACCAATTTTCCCGAAGGTCATGCCGAGCCCTGTCATGCAGCGCGCAATCCGCACGATCCCGCCGCGGGGCAGCGCGAGTTTCCGCTGACCCGAGAGATCTGGATCGAGCGCGAGGATTTTGCAGAGATTCCTCCTAAAAAGTACTTTAGATTGTTTCCTGGCAACTCTGTGCGCTTGAAGTATGGGTATGTCGTGACGTGCACGGGATGTGTCAAAGACGCCCAAGGCAACATCATCGAGGTGCACGCCGAATACAACCCTGACACCAAAAGTGGAACGCCAGGCTCTGACGCGGTCAAGGTCAAGGGCAACGTCACGTGGATCAGTTGCGCGACCGCGGTTCCCGCCGACATTCGACTCTATGATCGCCTGTTCACCGAGCCCTTCCCCGATGCCGGTGATCGTGAGTTTTTGGACTTTCTCAACCCCTCGTCGGTCCAATCCGTTCAAGCGTGGCTGGAGCCAGGTACATCCCTAGAGCCCGGTATTGTTTCCCAGTTCGAACGTTTGGGCTATTTTGTGATCGATGCTCTGGATTCGACGCCTCAACGCCCTGTGTTCAATCGTGTCACGACACTCAAAGACACCTGGGCGAGCGCCAGCTAGGTAAGGTATGATTCTCGTCAATGACGACCGAACTCTCCCCCCTAGAATTTAAAAGCGCCACACTGTATGCAATCCGTGTGGTGCTTCAGCATGCCGACAACAAAGAGCTTATCAAAGCGCTCAAAAAACGCATGGCGGATGCCGGCGCTTTTTATGAGAATGAGCCTGTCGTCATTGACGCGACGCGACTAGACGAAGCGATCGACTGGGCCCCGCTCCTTGATGCTTTTAAAAAGCATAAGCTTCCAGTGATCGGCGTGGTGGCCCAAGGTGAAAACTTGGCGCTTGCGCAAGCCTTTGGTCTCACTTCTGTTGACCTGTCGGCGGCACCTGCGCGCCATGCATCGGATACGCAAACGGCCGCCTCGGTGGCTGAACCGGTCACCGCGAGCCTGCCAACACCCGAAGCCTCAGAAGACACCATTGAGGTCGCCCCCTCTGCGACTCAAGCCATACCAAACAGCGCGGCCACAACAAAAGACGCAGCATCGCCTAGCGCGCCCGCCTCGTCGGCGGCTCCCACCATGGTGATCAAAGGTCCTTTGCGCTCAGGTCAACGCGTCTACGCGCGGAACAGCGATTTAATCGTCTTGGGTGTCGTGAGCCGCGGCGCCGAAGTGATCGCGGATGGCAACATCCATATTTACGGGCCTCTGCGCGGCAAAGCGATGGCAGGTGCCCGTGGCGATATCGCAGCGCGTATTTTTACGACTGGCTTTGACGCCGAGCTTGTCGCAATCGCCGGGATCTATCGTGTGATCGACACCAAACTTTCTCCCGAACTGCATCAAAAACCCGTTGTGATTCAACTGGAAAAAGATGCGCTTCTTATCAACGCCCTTGGGCAGTAAAATTAACTTTTCTATTTAAAGGTTTTCGCGTCATGACTCGAATTGTGGTGGTGACTTCAGGTAAGGGTGGCGTTGGTAAGACCACCACAAGCGCAAGCTTTTCCTCTGGCTTGGCGATGCGTGGCCATAAAACAGCCGTGATTGATTTTGACGTCGGTCTGCGTAATCTCGACCTCATCATGGGGTGCGAGCGCCGCGTGGTGTATGACTTTGTCAACGTGATCCAGGGCGAAGCCACACTCAACCAAGCGTTGATCAAGGACAAAAACCTTGAAAATCTGTTTATTTTGCCCGCCTCACAGACGCGCGACAAAGACGCTCTGTCCCTCGAGGGTGTCGGCAAGGTCATCAACGACCTGAAAGACATGGGTTTTGAATACATCGTCTGTGACTCTCCTGCCGGTATTGAAACGGGCGCCTTACTCGCCGCCTACTTTGCCGATGATGCGTTGGTGGTCACCAATCCTGAGGTCTCCTCAGTGCGCGACTCAGATCGTATTTTGGGCATTTTGGCTTCAAAATCACGTCGCGCGATCGAAGCTGACGAGCCGATCAAAGAGTATTTGTTGTTGACGCGTTACAACCCAAAACGTGTCGAAGACGGTGAGATGCTCTCACTCAAGGACATCGAGGATATTTTGCGGATCAAGCTGATCGGCGTGATTCCAGAGTCCGAGTCTGTGTTGCAAGCTTCCAACCAAGGCTTGCCCGCGATTCACATTGAAAAGAGTGATGTTTCCGAAGCGTATCGCGATGTCGTGTCACGTTACCTCGGCGAGGAAAAGCCCTTGCGTTTCGTCGACTACGAAAAGCCTGGTCTTCTCAAGCGCTTATTCGGAGGTAAATGATGTCATTTCTGTCTTTTTTGCTCGGCCAGAAAAAAACCTCAGCCAATGTTGCCAAAGAGCGACTGCAGATTATCCTAGCCCACGAGCGTGTCGGCGGCGGAAACAACTCGCCGGATTACCTGCCAGCACTCCAAAAGGAATTGCTGGCAGTGATCTCGAAATATGTGCAGATCAACCCCGAGGACATCAAGGTCCAATTTGATCGTCAAGACAGCCTTGAAGTACTTGAAGTCAAAATCGAAATGCCTCAGCGCTGATACGAGACGCGCTCGTTCAACACTTTTTAGTATGACAATTAATCCTAGGGGTAAATCCTTAGGATTTTTTTTCTGTAATTTTGAGTAGACCGGTTTATGCTAAATGATGATCTACCTTATTCCCACTTCCGACACTACGTCATCAGACGTCACCACGATCTCGCGCTCCACGGCACGAGCGGAAACCCGCAACCGTCTCATCAAGATCGGTGCAGAAATACTCTGCGAACAAAGCTTCGCCAGTATGGGCATCGAAGTTGTCCTTAAGCGCGCAGGGTTATCAAAAGGGTCTTTTTATCACTTCTTTGCCTCGAAGGAGCTATTCGGACTCGAAGTCATCCGACACTACGCAGAGTTATTTAACAAGAAACTGGATCGGACACTAAAACCTGATGGCACTTCTGCCCTGCAACGACTGCGTCGCTACACCGAGGATGGCATGCAGGGAATGACGCGTTTCGACTTTAAGCGAGGTTGCCTCATCGGCAATTTAATGCAGGAACTTGCCGCAACACACCCCGCCTTCAGGGCAGCCATCACAGAGGTTTTACTTGGCTGGGAAGCGCGCATCACCGACTGTCTTAAACAAGCAGTTGCCGAGGGAGACTTACCGACCTCCACCAACCTTGAGCCCTATGCCGAATTTTTCTGGACCGGCTGGGAAGGTGCGCTTATGCAGGCCAAACGTCATCAAACCGTGCAACCCCTGGCGCAATTCGTAGAGATTTTCTTTATGGCGCTCCCCCGCCCCGACATCCACTCGCTGGCACACAAAAAAACATGAATATCGCTCAACCATTTTTGACACGGGCGCGAAGCCATCCTGAGCTCAAAGCCATCACGCACGCGGGTAGCACCGTCCTTTTTGGTGATTTCGCACGGCGAATACTCGGTCTTGCAGGCGCACTTCAGCAGGCAAAGAAGTTGGAGTCCGGCGCACGCGTCTTGATTTTTATGGAAAACAGACGTGAAGCTATAGAGGTACTTTTTGCAACATGGGCTGCCGGCTTTTGTGCGGTGCCCGTCAACGCAAAACTTCACCCCAAAGAAGTCAAGCCCATTGCGAGTGATAGCGGTGCGAGCATGATTTTCACTAGCCAATCGCTGTATCCAGGACTGCATCAAGAACTCTCAGGCGCCCTGGCTGATTGCGAAATCTTAAGCGTAGATGACCTCGAGTACGAAATCAACGTCAAGCACGCTCCGATTGCCTGCGTCAACAAACATCCTGATGACTTGGCATGGATTTTTTATACCAGCGGAACGACGGGCACTCCCAAAGGGGCCATGCTTTCCCACCGGAACCTGATGACGATGTGTTTGCAATATTGCGCAGATGTCGATCAAGTATTACCAGGTCAGACCATGCTGCATGTCGCACCACTCTCGCATGGCTCGGGCCTATATGCCTTGCCACATTTATTTGGTGGCGGACATCAAGTCATCGAAAGTGCGTTTACGACTGACATCGTCTTTGAGTCTTTGCAACGCTATCCAGATGTCTCTATGTTTGCCGCACCGACGATGCTGTCACGGCTGATCCGTTCAGCGAATGGCGTCAACAACCCTGCAGGCAATCTTCTGACCGCCTTTTACGGTGGTGGTCCGATGTACGTCAGCGATCTCCTACAAACGCTTGATCTGTTTGGACCAAAGCTTTTTCAAGTCTACGGGCAAGGCGAGAGTCCAATGACGATCACAGGCTTGTCAAAACGCGACCACGAAGGCACGCGCGATACGCGTCATCTGGAAAGACTGGCCTCCTGCGGCACAGCTCGAACGGGGGTTGAACTGCGCGTGGTGGACGATGAGGGACGAGAAGTCGCAAACGGAGAGCTTGGCGAAGTCATCACGCGCAGCGACACGAGAATGCTTGGATATTGGAACAACGAAAAAGCAACACGCTCCACTATCCGGGATGGATGGCTCTGGACAGGAGACATCGGCACGATGAATGAGATGGGATATCTCACACTGAGGGATCGCTCCAAAGATATGATCATCCGTGGCGGCAGCAATATTTACCCTAGAGAGATCGAAGAAGTTTTGCTGCGGCATCCGGCCATCATCGAAGTCTCCGTCGTGGGACGTGAGCATGCTGATCTCGGTGAAGAGCCCGTTGCCTTTGTCGTCACGCAACCAGGACACATTGTCACAAGCGAAGAGATGGACACACTGTGCCTTGAAAATATGGCGCGCTTTAAACGTCCACGCGAATACATCTTTAGTGAAAGTTTGCCCAAAAACAATTACGGGAAAATTTTGAAAACAGAGTTACGCAAGACATTCAAAAAAGGAGTGGCGTGATGCGAAAAGTATTCGTCGCAGGCATTGGCTCGACCTCCTTTGGCAAGCATATTGCCATTCCCATTGAATCCCTCGCGATCGATGCAGCGGCGCAAGCCATCTTGGACTCCGGCTTGGAACGCAAAGAAATCGGTGCGCTGTATCTGGGGAACTTTATCAGCGGACCGCTCAATGGCAAAGAAGTGCTCGCTGGCATTGTTGGAGACAGGCTGGGTCTCAAAAACATCCCTTGCACAAAGGTTGAAGGCGCCTGTGCCTCGGGTGGAATCGCCTTTCGTCATGCCTGGATTGCGATCGCTAGCGGGATGTGTGACGTCGCCATCGTCGTTGGTGTCGAAAAAATGACGCACGCCTCGACGGCCGAAGTCACCTCAGCGCTGAACTGTGCGATGGATAACGAAAATGACGGTCCAAGCGGCCTCACTTTTCCGGGCTTGTTCGGCCTCGCATGGCGTATCCATGCACAACGCTACGGCACGACCCGTGAGGAAGTCGCCGCAGTCGTGATAAAAAACAAAAGCAATGGACTTAAAAATCCACTTGCGCAAATGGGTGCCACACTGACCCTTGAACAGATACAACAGTCAGCCATGATCGCAGATCCGCTGCAAATGTTCGACTGCTGCCCGGCAAGCGACGGCGCTGCCGCTATCGTGCTGTGCTCCGAAAATATGCTTTCTCACGATGGAAGTCCACGAATCCGTGTGCTCGCCTCCGCGCAAACCAGTGGCTCACCGAGCGTTGCCAGTCATCCTGATCTCTGTACCTTTGAGGCGACTGTCGCAGCCGCGCAGCATGCCTATACTCAGGCAGGTCTTCAGTCAAAAGATATTGATGTCGTTGAGCTGCACGACTGTTTTTCTATTGCAGAAATCATCGATAGCGAAGATCTAGGACTCGTGCCACGCGGTGAAGGTGCCAAATGGGCTCTTGAGCAGCGCACGGGACTCGCGGGCGATGTGGCGATTAACTTAAGCGGAGGTCTATTAGCTAAGGGACACCCAGTAGGCGCCACAGGAATTGGACAAGTCTATGAGGTCGTCAAACAACTGCGAGGCGAGCATCCTAACCAACGCCACAACGCACGCATTGGCATGACTCACAATTTAGGTGGCACAGGCGTCGCCTGTACTGTCAATATTTTAGGTAGAGACGCATGAGTGAACCCGCCATGCTGACGTTTCATCAGTGCAATCACTGCGGTGCTCTTGATGCCTCTTGTATCGATCTTTGTTCAACCTGCCTGAGCCGAGATATGCTCCCCATTCAGATACCCGGTCGTGGACGGCTGGTGAGCTGGACCACAATTCGCAAGCCACCGCTCAAGTTCAAGGCTGACGGCATCTATCACGTAGGCGTGTTTGATCTGGATAACGGCCAACGTGTCACCGGACGATTTCTACTTCAAGAAGGTGATGCGCTTGGTGACCGTGTCATCGCGCTACCAGAGCCCAATCAAGCAATGACCACTCCTACATTTAAAGTTGATAAACATGTCTAACATTTTGTATGAAAAAAAGGGGCAAGTCCGCCTCATCACAATTAATCGCGCTGAAAAAATGAACTCGCTCGATTTCGCTGCGAATGATGAACTCGTCGATCTTTGGTATGAATTTGAGGAAGATGAGGATGCGCGTGTTGCGGTGATTACGGGCGCGGGCAATCAAGCCTTTTGTGCGGGTGCAGATCTCAAAACATATACGCTCGCTTTTGCGCAAACCTCAGCACCTGAATTTAGAAAAAAATATACCAATGGTCCAGGATTTGGTGGCATTACCCGCAATTTAGATATCGACAAGCCCATCATCGCGGCTGTCAACGGCTTTGCCATTTCCGGAGGGTTTGAACTTGCACTCGCGTGCGACCTCAGATTTTGCTCGGAGAATGCCGAGTTTGCGCTGCAAGACGCCAAATGGGGCTTTCATGCGTGTGATGGCGGACTGATTCGCTTACCTCAGATTATAGGTATGGGGCATGCCATGGAAATCATCCTATCGGGTGAACGCGTCAATGCAGAGCATGCCTATCGTATCGGCTTGGTCAACCGCATTTATCCTCAGGGCGAACTACTGGAGCGCACACTGGATTACGCGCAAATGCTTGCAACGCGTGCGCCCCTATCGCATCGCTTCGCCAAGGAAGTCGTGCGCAGATCAATGGGTATGCATCAGGATGAAGCGCTGAAATGGGAGTCCCGCTCTTTTTACGATGTCGGGATGACAGAAGATTTAAAAGAAGGTGTGACTTCGTTTAAGGAGAGGAGAGCAGCAAACTTTAAAGGTCGTTGATGTAAGGGAAGATAAATTTTCACAGTAAAACCGGAGAAGACAACATGCATAAATTACTACTAAGCAAATTACTTAAAACCACACTGGCCGCTGCGTGCATTTCGCTCGGCACGACCGCCGTCGCTCAAGTCAAAGTCGGCGTGATTGAAGGCCTGAGCGGACCACCAGCCATCGTAGATTTTGGCGAGTCGTATCTGCAAGGCATCAAGCTTGCGCTCAAGGATTATCAAGCTGCAGGTGGTAAAACAAAGATCGAACTCGTCGTCTATGACGATGAAGCGAATCCGCAAAGAGCCGTGTCACTGGCACAGCGACTCATACAAAACGATAGGGTTCCCGTCGTGATCGGCACAGTTAGCAGCGGCAACGTGCTGGCGATGGCGCCGATTCTGCAAAAGGCAGGTGTGCCACTTGTTGCTGGCCCATCCATCGCTACCAACATTACGACTCAATTCATCAACGAAAAGCCTAGCTATATTTTCCGTTGCTCCATGGTTGAAAAATTCCAAATTGATGAAATGTTGGACTGGGGTGTCAAAAACTTTAAACGCATCGGTCTGATTCACTCAACAACCGGCTATGGAAATTTTGCCGCCAAAGAAATTGTTGAAGGACTTAAATCAAGAGGAGTCACACTCGTCGCGACAGAGGCTGCAGCACCTGGGGTGAACGATCTCACGCCACAAATGGTGAAACTGCGTGACGCAAAAGCTGATCTCGTCTTGAACTTTCATGAATCTTTTGAATTACCTTTCCGTCCACTGCCACGCCTGAATTACAAACCTGTCATCGCCGGAAACTGGGGATTGTCCTCACAGAAAGTGCTTGAAATCGTTGGAAAAGATGCCATCGAAGGTACTGTAATGGGTCAAGCGCTCGATATCACGACTCCCCGTGCAAAAAGCTTTGATGAGCGCATGACTAAAGAGTACGGCAAAGCATATCGCTGGCCTGTGGTGGCAGCGCTTGGCTACGATGCTGGCATGATTGTTTTTAAGGCCGTGGACAAAGTTGGAAAATCAGACCCTGCTGCGATCCGTAACGCCATTGAAAATATCGACGGCATTCAGGCGATTTCCTCAACCCCTGCAAAACCCTTTAGCCCTACCGACCATGAGTGCCTCGACAAAGAGCACGTATTTCTTGGTGTTTGGAAAAATGGTGTTGTGACTCGGCTGAAATAATATGGAATTGAGCAACGTTATCCAACTGTTATCAGGCGGCCTCGCGATGGGGGCGATTTACGTCCTTGTCGCGCTTGGTCTCTATATCACCCACCTCACCACGCATCGTGTCAATTTTGGACAAGGTGACTTTTTGATGGTGGGTACTTTCCTCATTTTGATTTTAAGGAAAGTAGGAGTGCCCCTTGGGCTCGCAATC
>JBILJA010000083.1:0-10770 GCA_044368775.1 Burkholderiaceae bacterium | reverse complement strand
CCACCGACACGCCCGCGCCAGAAGAAGACCCCCCCGGTACGCGTGCAATCTTTTGATCTGTAGGATTAACCGGTGTGCCATAGTGGGGGTTGATTCCAATGCCTGAGAACGCAAACTCAGTCATGTTGGTTTTACCCACAATCGCCGAACCGGCCGCACGCAGCCGTGCCACGACGGGTGCGTCCTGTGTCTGAGCGGGCTCACCCTTGCACACGACAGAGCCTGCCATCGTGGTTTCACCCGCAACTCCGTACAAGTCTTTGATGGAGACAGGCAAGCCGGCTAAAGCTGGCTGAGCGATCCCAGCTTTGTGAGCCGCATCGGCAGCCCGTGCAGCAGCAAGCGCTGCCTCAGGATACATTTTTGTAAAGACGCTTTTAGCCGCTGGTTGAGTTGCCTTTTCTAGGGCGCCTGCAACAAGCGCCTCTCGCGTGGTTTCACCGCGCGCCAAGCGTTGATTCAGCTGGTCAATCGTTTCAGTAATATGGATCATTAAATGGACTCTTCAGTGATAGTGCCTAGGTGCAAGGCTAATCCGACAATGTAAGGAACACCGCGCGTGGGGTCAAGGAAGCGTTGACAGCCAGGTTGGCAACGAAAGACTGGGCTAACCCCTTAGTGAGGACAGACTATTCATACTCTAGCAGAACGGATGGAGGATAAAATAAGATTAGCATCGATGGGATGCAACCTCTTATAGGATACGGACATGCAATCATCACGCCGCCAATTTATGATTTACTCAACAGCGGGTCTAGCCTCACTCACGATGGCCACCCAGGCACAAGCCCAAGCAATGCTTGGTGAGGCCGAACCCACTGCCGTCGCTTTGGGCTACAAAGCCGATGCCAAGACTGTTGATAAAGCTAAGTGGTCCAAATACGCGGACGGCCAAGTCTGCACAAACTGCCAACTCTACGCTAGCAAATCCGCCGACGCAGGCACCTGTACGATTTTCCCAAATAAATTGGTCGCTGGCCCTGGCTGGTGCAATGCTTGGATCAAAAAGGCTTAATTTAGGCCCAAAGCTTTAGCATTCAAGACGAGCGAGACGTAAAAAACGCTGCAACATCAATATGTTGCAGCGTTTTTCATTATTAAAAGGTCATTATTGTCCGATGACTCGAGCGTCTGTGCCCGAACCTTCGATATAAACTTTTTGACCAATACGCAAGTTACTCGTAGCTTGCGTCACACTGACCAATACACCGCCGCTTGTACGGACAAAAATCTGCTGTCCGGCGACGGGCTTGTCATAATGCTTTTGAATCTCATTACCAGCGACAGCGCCACCAATGGCGCCCAAGACCATGGCCACCGCTTTACCCGTGCCAGCGCCAATCAAAGCACCAACGCCTAAACCACCCAAACCACCGATGACGGCTCCCACACCTGTTTCGTGGTTGCTTTTGATTTGTGTGGCGTTGATTTGCTCGATCACGCCAGAACGGATTTCCATCGGCGCGCTTGGGCCCGTGGGTGCGCAAGCCACCAAACCTAAAGCCACCATGAGGGTCAATACAACTTTTGAAATTTGTCTAAACATGATGCTTACCCTTAAGTTTGTTAATCTTTGTAAAATGTACAAACAGAGTGTAACTCTTGGAGAATTATTTTTTCCATTTAAGTTGCAAACAATACCAATCACCACCAGACTTTCGGAGAACTTTATGAAATTTACCTTTGCTGTTGCCGGCGCTTGCATCGCGTTGTTGAGCGCGACGGCTACCGCCCTCGCCCAAGCTCCCCGTGCGTCGACAACCACCCAAGATTTTGTCGCGATGTGCAGCAAAACCACTGACGTTGCTGCACAGAATTTTTGCCATGGTTTCGGACAAGGTGTGTACGAAACGTATTTGATTACACGTCACCCCAAAAAAGCCCCAGCTTTCATTTGTGCTGCTGAATCCAAAAATACGCGCCAGGACTATATCAACGGCTTTGTAAAGTGGTCCGCAGCCAATCCTAAATTCAATCAAATGTCGGCCGCCGATACGATTTTGCGCTATCTGGCTGAAACCCTGCCCTGCAAAAAAGGCTGATTTTCTCCGGCCTTTGGGCACAACCTTATTTGAATTCAGCTGTCTAGGAGCTTTACGATGAAAAAAATACTACTCGCCCTTCCTCTGGTTGCGGCTCTGTCTTTAACTGGTTGTTCAAACATGAGTACCACTCAACAGCGTGAGCTGTCAGGCGGGGCGATCGGAGCAGCAGCCGGTGCAGGAATTACCGCGATCGCAGGTGGGAACCCAATCTGGGGAGCGATTGGTGGTGCTGCAGTTGGCGTTTTAGGTGGTTACGTTTATGACAAGCACGAGCAGGGTCAGTAACGCCTAAGCTATTTGTTTTTTGGCTTTTGATTTTTCCAACGCCGATGCACCCACCACCATTGTTCAGGGTGCATCACGATTGAACGCTCGAGCGCCTGGTTATACGCTCGAGTGTTCTTGATGATTTCCTGACCGACATCTTCATCGAGCACGGGCTCAAGCGCAGGAAAGAATTTCAAGACATGCGTGCCATCCGCCTCACGCCACGAGGACGCAGGAATGACAGGCGCGCCCGTTGCCAAAGCAATCACGGCCATGCTTTTGTAGGTACCGGCCGCCTGTCCAAAAAATTCCACCTCGATGCCTTCTGGGCGACGTGCGTATTGATCAAACGGAAACACAATCGCATCGCCCGACTCGATGGTTGAAACAATTTCCTCAAGCGAGCCGCGTCGACCGACCACCCCGAAACCTGCCTGATTAAAGCGTCGCGTCAGGAGATCGCTTAACCACTTAGGTTTAATCGGTCGTCGCAAAAAATGGATACGGCCTTTGACTTGCGGAAAATGCTCAATGCCGGCGACGGTCGAGACTTCGAAATTACCAAAGTGTCCCGTTAGGATCAAGATACCCTTGCCCGCCTCAAACGCCTCGATCATGCCATCCACACCTTCGACGCGGACGATTGATTTTTTACGTGCTTCAGATAAAAACCGAAACTGAAGCAACTCTTTGAGCAAAGACAGTAAATGCCCGTAGTGCGCTTGCGCCAGCAGGGCAATCTGGGCAGCTTCCACATTGGCACCGTAAACCCGATTCAGGTTTTCTAAAATGACTTTACGTCGATAAGGGAGCCATTTAAAAATGAAGCGGCCACCCCACGAGGGCTTGATTGACCGTTGGATCCGTAAAGCGACTGCTGTCGCAGTTGTTTCGCTATGTGTGAGCGAGATTTTAATTTTTTCTACAAGGTGCAAACCCAACACAATTTCCGCCGCGGGTGTCACAGCAATGTGAGGCGCTCCATACTCATCTTTGACGACCGAGAAATCCATCGCAGTGATGGTATTGAGCGCTGTCTCGCGCGGGAATAGTTTGAGGCAGGCTTCTTTGGCGGCAAACCTTGCCGCCAAGCTCGCCACGCGACCAGGACCTTGTCCTGCATCTGAAATTTCACGCAGCGAGAAAAGTTTATCGAGCTCGCCGGGCATCGCCTCGATCAAGCGCTCAACACGCGCAATCTCCACTGTATCAACGGCGCAGCCATTGGGCAACGCATCGCCCTCAGGCAAGCCAGCCGCTGAGGGATGAGCGTGGGTCACGTCATTCAAGGTTAGCGAGCGGCACGCAACAGAACGGCGGCGTTGGTACCTGCAAAACCTCGGCACAGTACCAACACAACATCACTGCGTGCAGGACGATTTTGTTTGCTGACATTGAGACCTGTGCAACTCGAGGCAAGTTGGTCGAGTGTTGCGATCCCTGGCACGATGTTACGTCGACAAGCCTCGAGACCCAGAGCGACATCAATGGCGCCCGAAGCCGCAAACAAGTGACCAATCGACCACTTAAAACCAGTGACAGGAGGCATGTCCGCGCCAAAGACACGCAATAATGCAGCGGCCTCTGAACCATCTGAGCCCTGCGTACCGTTGGCGTGCGCGACGATCATCCCGACATCGGCAGGCTTGAGACCCGCATCGGCTAAGGCGCATTCGATGGCACGACTCAGTCCATCACCATCCTCGCGCACATCAAAAATGCCTTCGCCCTCCGAGGCATCGCCTCCACCTAAGTACTCACCTAAGATCGTTGCGCCGCGCTCACGCGCAGAAGCCTCGGTCTCAAGCACCATCGAGGCAGCACCTTCGCCAAGCAAGCAGCCATCGTGGCGCGCATCAAAAGGACGAAGTAAATCATCAGAGATCAAACCTACTTTATCCAAATAAAGGAGTGTTTGTGGCTCGATCGGTGCATCGTGTCCAATCGCAACGACGCGTTGTGCATCGCCCTCGCGCAAGGCCCAAGCACTCTCAATCACAGCAAGCACACCACTGGTCGTGTGATTGGTGATACAGCCATTGGGGCCTTTGAGTTGATTGCGGATGCTCACGTGACACAACACGTTATTTGGCAGGGAACGTAACAACCACATGGGATTGACCATGCTGGATAGTTCTTGACCGAACTTAGGCAAACTCCCGCCAGTCTCAGCCATCAATGGGAAGAAGTCGTAATTGACCTCAAAGGCACCGCCCCCAGAGCCCACATAACAGCCGGTCTGATCCGCGTAGTCATTTGCTGCGGCCTCTCCTAGCGTTTCACGCCAAGCCGGCAACCCCGCCTGTTCAATCGCCTGTGTCCCAGCGTAAATGCCGAACACATCAGAGCGTCGCACTAATTTGAGCAGCTTGCGGTCACCCAACAGCTTGCCACCGTTGTAATCCTTGACCTCGGCCGCGAGCTTGCCAACCCAAGTCTGCGCATCCCACGCCGCAATGGGTGCAAAGGCCGAATGACCCTCAAGCAGGGCATCCACAATGCTGGAGGGGTCTTGGCCCGCGCCACAAATAGCACTATTTCCAGTGATAACGATACGGGTCATAACGATTACCGTCCTGCAGCGATGAGTGCTGCGGTTTCTTCGGGATGTCTAAAAGCCAGACAACTATTACTACCGCCAAAGCCGAGCGAATTAGAAAGCGCCATACCAATGCGCGCAGGCCGTGGTACATCGCGCACAATATCGACCGCGCAATCGGGATCGAGCTCGCGTAGATTGGCGCTCGGTGGCATCATTCCCTCTCGGATCGCCAACGCGCAAAAGCCCGCCTCGACGGCACCTGCCGCAGCGATGAGGTGACCAGTCACGCTCTTGGTCGAACTCACACCCACTTGCATGGCGCGCTCACCAAAGACGGCATGAACCGCCGCGCATTCACTACGATCATTCATTGGTGTCGATGTGCCATGCGCATTGAGATAAGCGATATCGTTTTCAGTCGCGCCCGCATCGTAAATAGCACGTCGCATGGCCTGAATCGGGCCATCGCCCGAGGGATGAGAGTCTGTAATACGGTAGGAAGAGAGAGAATTTCCATCACCCGCTAACTCAGCATAAATCGTGGCGCCACGCTCCACGGCGCTATTCCATTCTTCGAGCACGAGAAAGCCAGCGCCTTCGCCCAAAACAAAACCATTGCGGGTCAGATCAAAAGGACGGCTGGCACGCTCTGGCGCATCGTTGTCTGGAGAGACGGCAGACAACAAACAAAACCCGGACAAGCCAACGGGCGAGATCATGGAGTCAAAGCCACCGGTTAACACTCGGTCAACCACACCTCTGCGAATGAGCCGCAAGGCCGTACCAATAGCCTGGCCACCGGACGCACACGCTGTGTGGACCGTTGAAGAATAACCACGTATCCCGAAACGGCGCAGCAACAACGACACACCGGCGGTAGAGAGGCTACGACTAAAGGCCATCACATCATTGGCAACAGGTTCTGCCAAGATTGCGGACGGCTCAAATTCGCCTTGGGGTGCTGCAGCACGCTGAATGGCCGCGATTTCTTCGTGCGCTACGGTCATCATGCCTGCGCCGACCACACACCCCCAACGCGTCGCATCCTGATGGGTGGGACGAATACCCGCGTCAAGCATGGCCTGATCCGCAGCTCCAATCGCGAAACGATGCGCTCGGCTCGCGTATTTCAGCAACTTGCGATCATCAAGCGGTGGGAGGTCATCGAAACCTTTGACCTCAGCGGCAATCCGCGTAGAAAAACCAGAAGCATCAAAAATAGTGATTGGACCCGCGCACCCCTTGGCGGCTTTGATGCGTGCCCAAGTTGAGGCGACATCAAGACCTGCTGGTGTGACAAGCCCAATCCCAGTAATCGCTACGCGACGTCGTGCGGTCATGCGGATTCTCCGGTGTCAGGCACAAAAAACATCTTGGCACCTGCAATAGTACGGCTCTCAGCCTGAGCGCCGACCTTGATCAAAATAGGTTCTACATCGGTTTGGCTCGGTTCGGCGCACTCAGCAAAAAGCACGAGCGTTGCACCGGGCGCAGTAAATGCACGGACCTTGACATTGGTGATACGCTGCACGCGCACAGGACCACCCGCTTGTATTTCGGCCAGTCGGTGTGCGAGCTGTAGCTGCGCATCGAGCATCAAGGTCGCGGGAAACACTGGGCGGCGAGGAAAATGATCGAGAAAAAAATCGGCCTGGGCAGGCACATGCAACCGCGCTTCGAATCGCTGCTTATCCTGGCTTGAAATATCCTCAAGCACGGGAGGTGGCACGCCCTTAAACGCACCCGGCGCTCGACCTGAGGTCGTTAATAAAGAAAAGTCAGCGCGTAAGGCCTCGGGTGCATCGAACTCGTCAATGTCAAGCATAGAGCCCAGCGTATCGCTCAACTCTAAGACCAGCTGACCCGCAATCAAAGCGCGACCGCGATATTGGATCGACTCCGCATCGCAGGACTCGATCTCGACGATCAACTCCAGTGTGTCGCCCGCACGCGGCAAACGGTGCATACGCGTGTCACCGGCAAGTGCAGCGACAGGACGATGCGAAAAGTCAACCACGGACATCGCAACCCAAGCAGCAAGCTGCCCAATCGCCTCTGCGACTAGGCTCACTGGAAAGTGAGAGACTCCCGCTGGGATGGTGTAGAGACCACACACGCGTGTCGTCCCTTCGATGAGAGTGATGCGATCCACGAACGAGAACGCAGCAAAACGGCCCGAGCGATGTAAGCCATCACCTGGCGAGGCCTCGGAGGCCTGCGCCATCGACTCAACCATTTCAGCCAGCGGCTTGTGACTCACGCTGAGCGCGGATCACGAGCTTGCAGAAGGTTTCGGGTGTGTACAGGCGGGCGATGTGATCGACACGCATAGGGGTCTTAAAACGCGAGGCGCCGATTTCGGACAAATACTCGCGTAAACGCGCCAGACCTTTGTCAGTCAGGATGCCGTTTTCTTCGAACTCGGTTACGGGCATGTCGCCACGTACATCTTCGATGATTTTGCCGCGCGGAACCTTGATTTTAAAGGCGCGCTCAAGACGGAACACCATGTCCAGAAAGTCGATCGACTCAGCGTCCAAACCCTCGATCAGAGAGACATCGAGCTTGATATCGTCAACGTCGCAGCCCAATGCATCGGCCATCGTTTTTTGAACGGTCGGAAAGACCGCCATGATTTCTTCTTTAGAGATGACTGCTTCAGCCATGATTTGCTCCGTGTATGTCAACGGGCGCTATTTTAACCCAACTATAGGGAAATCCCGCCTCGTGAAACGACTGAAGCAGGAGCCAGATCCCCTATTTCAGCCCATTTTAAAGCCGCCATCCACATACAGAATCTGTCCGGTCACGTAACCAGCCATATCTGACACTAAGAATGCTACTGCATTCGCAACGTCTTGGGCCGCACCATAGCGCTTTAAAAGAATGTTGCCCTTGACCTCGTCTGCGGCCAAATCACGGACTTGTTGGGACATTTCTGTCTCAATCACGCCTGGGGCGACCGCATTGACCAAAATCTTGCGAGGCGCCAGTTCGACAGCCATGGCTCGGGTCAGCGCATCCACGGCGCCCTTGCTCGCGGCGTAATTCGCCTGACCGCGACCTGCCTTGGCCCCTGCAACGGAGGAAAGGTTGACAATCCGTCCCGCACGCTGAGACATCATGTAAGGGATCACTGGACGCGTGACGTTGAATACCCCGCCAACATTGGTGTTGAGCACGGATGAGATTTCCTCGTCCTCCATGGCAGCCATCAGGTTATCGCGCACAATCCCTGCGTTATTGACCAAAATATCGATGCGCTCGCAGCGATCAGCGACAGCCTCTACCGCAGCGGCGCAGGCAGCCGCGTCGCTCACATCGACCTGCAAAGCGGTCGCCTGCCCTCCTGCGGCCTGAACCGCCGCGACAACCTCGTCGGCAGCCGCCTGGTTACCTTTGAAGAAAAACGTCACGTTCACGCCCTCACCCGCGAGCGTTTCGACGATGGCACGACCAATTCCGCGTGAACCACCCGTCACAATGGCGACCTTGCCCGCTAAGCCTGATTTAAACGTCATGATTTTTAACCCGAAATGGCGAAACCGCCGTCGACAACCAGCGTATGACCGTTCACCCAGGCCGCCTCAGGTAAGCACAGTAGGTAAACAGCATCCGCCACATTGGTGGGCAACAGGCTCGGACCGGCGGGGGTACGCGCAGCGAATTCGGACAACACCTGATCTCGGTTGGGAAAATGGCTCAACGCATCGGTATCGACCACACCTGCAGAAACGGTGTTGACGCGAATCCCGCGAGGACCGAGCTCTTGGGCGAGCGTCCGTACAAGCGACTCGAGTGCGGCCTTGGAGGCACCAATAAAGCCATAATGGGGCATCGCCCGCTGCGCACCCAGGCTGGACATGGCCACAATACGACCACCATTTTTCATCAAGGGGGCAGCGTGCTGCGCGAGCAAATTCACGGCGAAAGCATTGGTCTCGAGACACCAGCGGAAATGCTTAAGCGTCATGTCCATCGCCGGTTTGAGTACCCCCGAGGCCGCATTGCTGATGACGATATCGAGGTGACCGAACTCTTTTGTGATGATCTCGAACATCTCTGTCACGCTATCAGGGACACCCACGCTCGCCTGAACAGCGATCGCGCGCCGACCCATCGCACGGACCTCGGCGCATACAGCCTCCGCTTCATCAGAGCTGTTGTAGTAGTTGGCGACAATGTCACAACCGGCGGAGGCCAGTTTCAGGGCACACGCACGACCAATGCCGCGCGCGGCTCCAGTGACCAAAGCAACTTTACCTGACAGGGGCTGACTCATAATGGGGGTAATACTCCTAGGGAAAGTGAAAGTTTAACCAAGATCAAGAAAAGCAACCAATATCGGCCTCAGACCGTGCCTAGCCATCTTACAATGGAGGATTGATTCATCGCTCACGCTAAAGGAACATGCATGTCCAAGCAGCCTCCCATGCCCGCCATCCCCGCTGTTGTCTCCCAGTGGATTCACGGCAAAGCCGTCACACACCCCGGTGCCCGGAGTCAGGATGTCTTTAATCCCGCGACAGGCCAAGCGACCCGCAAGGTTGAGCTTGCAAGCCTAGAGACTGTTCATGCGGCGGTTGCGAGCGCAAAAGCCGCTTTTCCCGAGTGGTCGGATACACCCCCGATTCGCCGTGCGCGCATCATGAACAACTTTCTGGCCTTGCTCAACGCCCACAAAGACGAGCTCGCCTCCATCATCACGCAAGAGCACGGCAAGGTCTTTACCGACGCTCAGGGTGAAGTCATGCGCGGTATCGATATTGTCGAGTTCGCTTGCGGCATGCCCCAATTGCTCAAAGGCGACTTCACGGACCAGGTCTCGACCGGCATCGACAACTGGACCTTGCGCCAGCCGCTCGGCGTTGTTGCCGGCATTACGCCGTTTAACTTTCCTTGCATGGTTCCTTGCTGGATGTTCCCCGTCGCGATTGCGGCTGGCAACTGTTTTGTGCTCAAACCTAGCGAACGCGATCCCTCGGCTTCGATTTTCATGGCCGAGTTGTTCAAGAAAGCAGGTCTGCCTGATGGCGTGTTTAACGTTGTTCAGGGCGACAAGGTCGCGGTCGACGGTTTACTAGAGCACCCTGATGTCAAAGCTATCAGCTTCGTGGGCTCCACACCGATTGCGCAATACATCTATCAACGTGGTGCCGACCTCGGCAAACGCGTACAAGCCCTCGGTGGTGCGAAAAACCATATGGTCGTGATGCCCGATGCCGACATCGAGCAAGCAGTTGACGGCTTGATTGGCGCGGCCTACGGCTCTGCTGGCGAGCGCTGTATGGCGATTTCTGTCGCAGTATTGGTGGGCGATGTTGCTGACAAGATTGTGCCTTTGCTTGCCGAGCGGGCTAAAACACTCAAAATCAAAAATGGTTTGGAGCTCGATGCGGAAATGGGACCAATCGTGACGCGTCAAGCCCTCGAACGCATCGAGGGGTACATTGACATCGGCGTCAAAGAAGGCGCCAAACTGGTGGTGGACGGTCGCGGCATCAAGGTTCCCGGTCACGAGCAAGGCTTTTTCACCGGCGGCTCACTGTTTGATCATGTCACACCAGAAATGCGCATCTATAAAGAAGAGATTTTCGGCCCTGTCCTGGGCTGCGTTCGCGTCAAGGATTTTGCTCAAGCCGTTGACCTCATTAATGCCCATGAGTTCGGCAATGGCGTGTCCTGCTACACCCGTGACGGCAACGTTGCCCGTGAGTTTGGTCGTCGCATTCAGGTCGGGATGGTCGGCATCAACGTGCCGATTCCTGTGCCGATGGCCTGGCATGGTTTTGGTGGCTGGAAAAAGAGTTTGTTTGGTGACATGCATGCCTACGGCGAAGAAGGCGTACGTTTCTACACCAAGCAAAAATCCATCATGCAGCGCTGGCCCGAAACCATCGGCAAAGGCGCCGAGTT
>JBILJA010000214.1:0-3251 GCA_044368775.1 Burkholderiaceae bacterium | reverse complement strand
ACCCACAGTGTCGTACTCACCCGTCGGCAAATCAGCTTCAAGCGCTTTGTTAAAGGCTTCGATTTCGGTCGTGGCCAAGAGACGCCATGCGCGCACGCCGTCTGGGAAAATTGTTTTTGCACCATCTACGTCGTACTCGTCTTCGATCGCACCAACGATTTGTTCAAGTACGTCTTCGAGTGTCACGAGACCGGTGATGGCACCATGTTCATCGATGACGATTGCAATGTGGTTGCGATTGCGACGGAACTCTTGCAACAAGACGTTCAGGCGTTTGGATTCGGGGATAAAGACAGCAGGGCGTACGAAGTCGCGCAGTGTCAACTCGGTGTTAACCAGATGTCGCAAGAGGTCCTTGGTCATCACTACGCCAATAATGTTGTCCCGAGAGCCCTCGAACACCGGAAAACGCGAGTGTGCGGTCTCGATGATCTCTGGCATGAGGGTCGCGATCGATTGCGATACATCAAGTAAGTCCATGCGCGCGCGCGGCACCATGATGTCCTCGGCGGTTTGTTCAGACACGGCCAAGGCGCCTTTGAGCATGGAGTAGGCGTCGGCGTCAATGAGCTCGCGTTCGCGGGCTGCATCGAGTACGGCCACGATACCTTCACGGTCTTCGGGCTCACGGCGAACTAACGAGAGGAGGCGATCAAGCAGGCGGGGGCGGTTTGGCTTGGCCGACGTAGTAGAAGAGTCGGCGGCAGGATAGGGATCTGACATCGTCCAAGGACAGAGTTTAGGAAGAATAAGGATAACCTGAAAGTCTTGTCATTTCGCTGCAATAAAGTAAGGGTTATCGATCCCCATCTGCGCGAGAATAAGGGTTTCTAAGGATTCCATGTGTTGAGCTTCTCGCGACTTGATGTGATCGTAGCCAAGCGCATGCAAGGTGCCATGAATCATTAAATGCGCGGCGTGACAAAGAAAATCTTTACCCTGCTCTTTGGCCTCGCGTTTGAGAACAGGGACACAAATCACAATATCACCCGCAGCGGTGCCGTCGGGTTGGATGCCGTACTCAAAGGTCAGTACGTTGGTGGCGTAGTCTTTATGACGGTAGCCTGCATTGAGTTGTTGTGCTTCTTTTAAGCCGACTAAGCGAAGGCCAACTTGCATACGGTTAAAAGAAATTTTGCCATCTTGTTGGGCGGCGAGCATCGCGCGCTCAACCCAGCGACGTATTTTCCAGCGCGGCAGCGTTGGCGCCTCGACCGCGTAATGGATGGTGAGCGATAGCTCAGCTGGCGTTTTGTTCGGCTTGTTCATATGCGTCGACGATACGAGCGACCAAAGGATGCCGCACGACATCGCGACTGGTGAATTTGGTCACGGCGATGCCTTTGACGTCCTCGAGTACTTTTACCGCGTGCGCAAGTCCGCTTTTATGGCCTTTGGGTAAATCAACCTGCGAGGGGTCGCCCGTGATGACGGCTTTGCTACCAAACCCGATACGCGTCAAAAACATTTTCATCTGTTCGGGGGTCGTGTTCTGGGCTTCGTCCAAAATCACGAAGGCATGATTCAGCGTACGACCTCGCATATAGGCCAAAGGAGCAATCTCGATGGTTTGTTTTTCAAATAAACGTTGCACGCGCTCAAAACCCATCAGATCGTAAAGCGCATCGTAAAGTGGCCGGAGATAGGGATCAACTTTTTGAGCGAGATCACCCGGGAGAAAACCTAGACGTTCGCCCGCCTCGACGGCTGGACGTGTCAGTACGATGCGCTGGACGGTATCGCGCTCCATCGCATCGATCGCACACGCCACAGCCAGCCAGGTTTTACCTGTGCCGGCGGGACCCACGCCAAAGGTGATGTCGTGCTTGAGGATGTTGTTGAGATAGTCCCGCTGCCTCGGGGTCCGAGGCCGCAAATCACTGCGACGCGTGCGCAAGGCGATACTGCCGCTCTCGTCATCGAGCGGTGGAAATTCGCTAGGATCGAAAGCGGGCATGGTGGGATTGATGGAGCGACCCACGCCAATCTCGACTAAGCCAAGCTGAATATCATCGACTGACAAGGCTTGTTGCGCAGCACGGTCATGAAACGCGAACAGCATTTTGCTCGCAGCCTCAGCATGCGCGCCACGCATCGTCAGTTTGTTGCCTTGTCGGGTCAGCTCGAGGTCGAGACCGTCAGCGATTTGGCGAAGATTCACATCTAGGGGGCCGCACAAGTTGGCTAGTTGTTGGTTACTGCCCTCAAGCGTCATTTTGACGGGCAGGGGGCGACCACGAGAGGAGGACTTAACGGGGGGGCGACTCATTGCGTGACCTCGTCTTGAATCGCGACGCGACCTCTGAACGTGTTGGTCATCGCATCCGTGATCACAACATCGATCATCTGGCCAATGAGTCGAGGATGTCCAGGAAAATTGACGATACGGTTGTTTTCGGTACGACCGCTGAGCTCGTTGGGATCGCGTGTAGAGGTCCCCTCAACGAGGATACGTTGGGTCGAACCAACCATGCTGCGGGCAATCGCATGCGCTTGCTCATTGATGAGCGCTTGCAAGCGTTGTAGGCGCTGTAGCTTGACCGTCTGAGGGGTATCGTCGGTGAGGTCGGCGGCTGGTGTGCCTGGACGGCGTGAGTACACAAAAGAGAATGAGGTGTCGAAACCGACTTCTTCAATCAGCTTCATGGTTTTTTCGAAGTCCTCTTCGGTTTCGCCAGGGAAGCCAACGATGAAATCGGAGGACAGTGTCAGTCCGGGACGCGCGGCACGCAATTTACGTACAACGGATTTGAATTCAATCGCGGTGTAGCCGCGTTTCATGCCGGCCAGCACACGGTCACTGCCGGCTTGAACCGGTAAATGCAGAAAAGACACGAGTTTTGGTAAGCGCGCATAGACCTCGGTCATGCGTGTCGTCATTTCTTTTGGATGTGAGGTGGTGTAGCGAATGCGTTCGATGCCTGGGATCTCATGCACATATTCGAGCAGTGTGGCAAAGTCTGCAATCTCGGCATTGGCGTCTGCGCTCATACGACCGCGATACGCGTTGACGTTTTGTCCAAGCAGAGTGACTTCTTTGACGCCTTGATCAGCCAAGTCGGCGACTTCGGTCAACACATCTTCAAACGGACGCGAGATTTCTTCGCCACGCGTGTAGGGCACGACACAGAAACTGCAATATTTACTGCAGCCTTCCATGATCGAGACGAAGGCAGTCGCGCCCTCGACACGCGCAGGAGGCATCGCATCGAATTTTTCGATTTCAGGAAAACTGATATCGACTTGCGAGC
>JBILJA010000213.1:0-3254 GCA_044368775.1 Burkholderiaceae bacterium | reverse complement strand
CTTTGCTGTATTGCACCGCTTCTTCAAAGGCACCCACAGCGATACCAAGTGCCACTGTTCCTGCACCCACGCGTTGCGCGTTGTATGCGTTCATGAGCGCAGCAAAGCCTTTGCGCAAGTCACCGAGCGGCTTTAACGCCATCGATTCATGTACTTCAAGGTTGATAAAGTCTACATAGGTTTCAGGGATCCCACGCACACCCATTGCCGGCGTGCGTTTAGCGATCACGAGCTCTTTGGGTTCGTTGCCATCACGTACAACGATAAAGCCACCAATGCCTTGTTCAATACCATCTTCAAACACGCGCGCAAAAATTAGGTGCAAACGTGAGACGCCGCCGCCAGTGATCCAGTATTTTTGACCATTGATGATGTACCGATCGCCTTTTTTCTCTGCACGCGTAGTCATTTCACTCGCGGCACTTCCGGCATTGGGCTCAGAAATACAGATCGCTGGTTTATCGCCCGACAATACGCACTCAGCCGCAATCTTCTTTTGTTCCTCAGTGCCGTAGGCCATGATGGCGCCGATTGCACCCATGTTGGCCTCAACCGAGATGCGACCCATGGTTGCACAGGCTTTTGCCATCTCTTCGATGACGAGTGTCGTTTCAAGGTAACCAAGGCCCCGGCCTCCATATGCCTTGGGTATAGTCATTCCCATAAAGCCCGCTGCATTGAGCTTGGCAATATTGTCCCAGGGGTAAGCCTCGGTGGCATCAGTTTGAGCTGCAGTCGGTTTGAAAACTGTTTCTGCTAACTCACGAGCTTGGGCCTGGATGTCGAGCTGATCGCGCGTCAAAATAGTCATTTAGGATCGTTTGTCTTTAGGTTTAATGTTGTCCGAGCCAGTCACGCAAAATCTCTTGTTCGTGCTGGTTGCGAATAGGTGGGGCATGCCGATACTGTACTGGTGTTTCAGAGAGTTTTAAAGGATTGGAGATCAGACTCACTTCCCCCGAACCTGCAAGAGGGTGGGGCATCCGAACCTCGGCGCCACGGTGTTGCAGATGTGGGTCATTAAAAACTTGCTCTAGGTTATTGACAGGCCCGCATGGCACACCAACTTTTTCGCAGGCAGCGAGCCAGAAAGCACGTGATTTTTTATGAAGGGCCGCTGTGACGATGTCTACCACCGCCTGTCGATTCATCACACGAGAAACGTTCGTCGCGTATTTAGGTTCTTCGGCAACGGAAGGAATGTCCGCAATTTGACAGAGTTTTTTAAATTGGCTGTCATTGCCTGCCGCGATGATGATGGGATCGTCGGCAGTCGGAAAGACTTGATAAGGCACGATATTGGGATGCCCGTTGCCAAGTCTGACCGGGTTCTCTTTGGAATTGAGATAGCTCGTGCCGGCATTGATGAGCCATGACACTTGTGTATCGAGTAGCGATACGTCAATTTGTTGACCTTTTCCCGTTTGGTCACGATGTCGCAAGGCTGCTAGGATACCGACAGTGGCATACATGCCGGTCATGATGTCAGCAATCCCGACACCCACCTTGATAGGTTGACCTTCAGGTTCGCCCGTCAAGCTCATGATCCCGCCCATGCCTTGAATCAAAAAGTCGTAACCCGCACGCGTGGCGTAAGGACCTGTTTGACCAAACCCCGTGATTGAGCAATACACCAATCGTGGAAACCGTTCTTTGATTTGATCATAGGCCAGACCATAGCTACTGAGTCCACCCACTTTGTAGTTTTCAACCAAGATATCGGCATTTTCGAGCAAGCGCATGATGAGCTTTTGGCCCTCAGTGCTTGCAATGTCGATTTCGATTGATCGTTTATTTCTGTTGGCACACAAGTAATAAGCGCTTTCAGTCGTAGGTTTGCCGTCAGCATCCTCAACGAACGGAGGGCCCCATTTCCGAGTGTCATCACCTTCGCCAGGCTTTTCAACTTTAACAACGTCAGCACCCAGGTCACCCAGAAGTTGAGCCGCTGAAGGACCCGCAAGGATCCGAGAAAGATCCAGGACGCGAATGCCCGAAAGTGAAGAGGGGGTCATTACCTGCTCCATTAAAACATCTTGTTTTTTATGATTTCGATAGTATCGCGGTTTCAAGTACTAAGTGCAATGTGGACTTGATGCCGCCCAGTCTTTCGCTTTATCTTGGGTGTCGTTGGCTTTCTGCATGACTCACTCGAGAACAAAGTTAATAGGAATATTGACCCACATTTTTTGATGTTGATGACCTTTTTTACCCGGTATAAAGCGCCATTTCAGTACGGTTTCTAAAGCAGCCCGATCCAAGCGATGATAGCCACTAGATTGGTGAATAACAGCGTGAGAGCTTCTACCCTCAATATCGATTTCTGCTGCGATAACAACTTTTCCTTGTTCGCCTCGACGACGACTTTGTTTGGGATAGGGTGGTGGGGGATTGTGTAAGTGCATTGCATCGTTAATGGGGAGTGTCAATGCATCATGGCTTTTATTGCCCTGACTGTTTGTGTTTGAGCTTTTTGTGATGACGTTATTCGTGATGACGTTAGTTTCGCGAGATGTTGAGGTTGTAGGTTGTTGCTCGTCGGAGGGGATGTGAGCGGAGATCGCTTCGTCTGATGTAGATGTCAGTGTCGATATCGTTTGGTTTGAGTGTTGTTGTGAGGAAGTAGGTGTGGCGTCCTGCACTTCAATGAGAAATGATTCAAACAGCATCGCAGTCTCACTTTGCGATACCTTTTTGGAAGGGCATCCACCCATTGAGATGATGATTGCAATGTGTGCACATGCAACGGCAATAAAAATTCCCGCACTCATGCCGCGAGAAGTTTGCCTGTTGCGGTTTAAGACCTGCATGGAGTGCGCTGTTGTTGATTCAAACAACGCAATCTATCATAAATGAGAATGATTATTATTTAGTTTTATGTGCCCTTACATTTACTTACTCTTTAGTGTTTTAAGACCACGTTGTGTTCTCATCAAACGGGTATACGGGTCGCGTGAGTTTTGTATATGGGAAGCGGGTATGGTCAGCACCCGTGACACCACCGCCATCGCATTCAACTAGGGCTTTGGCGATCGGTACAAAAACAGGTCTGCAGTACATGCGTGACTTAAGCAAAATAAATCGATGGTTCGGGGCATCGATCCCGATATGGGAAAAGATCCCCAAGTCCCAGTGTTCCTGTGGCGTTTCAGTAATCATGACTTTGGCTTGTGGCAAATCGAGGCAAACGGTACGACCCATGTGTATACGTTGGCCCGTGTAGGTGGGGCCTGAGACGACATATTGCCCATCGG
>JBILJA010000082.1:0-10834 GCA_044368775.1 Burkholderiaceae bacterium | reverse complement strand
GTAGAAAACCAGATCCAAGGCATCCGCTTGTCTGCTGAGGTTTTGTCTAAAGAAGCCCAGGTGTGGGAAGCACTTAAGGTTTGCTTGACCGATTACGTGAATAAAAATGGTTTCCGTAGTGTCATTTTAGGTTTGTCAGGCGGGATCGATTCTGCGGTCGTGATGGCTGTTGCTGTAGATGCACTGGGTGCTGATCGTGTGCATGCCGTGATGATGCCATCTCGTTACACCGCAGATATTTCACAAATCGATGCGAGAGACATGGTTAAACGGTTGGGCGTGGATTATCGTGAAATTGCAATCGCAGACCTTGCAAGCAGTTTTGATCACGTTCTTGCCCCTATTTTTACGGATCGGGCGCCTGATGCCACCGAGGAAAACATCCAAGCAAGGTTACGCGGCATGCTGTTGATGGCTCTTTCCAATAAATTTGGTCATCTGGTTCTCACTACAGGTAATAAATCCGAACTCTCAACAGGCTATTGCACGCTTTACGGGGATATGGCGGGCGGCTTTGCTGTTCTGAAAGATGTCGCGAAAACAATGGTCTACCGTCTTGCGCGCTGGCGTAACACCTTAGGTGAGGTGATTCCTGTTCGAATCATTACGAGGCCCCCCTCGGCTGAACTGCGCGAAGATCAAACCGATCAGGACAACTTACCTGAATACGATGTGATCGACGCGATTATTGAACATTACGTCGAGCGAAATGCTTCGCCCGCACAAATTGTGGCGGCAGGATACCCAGTCGCCGCCGTTGAGCAGGTTGTGCGCTTGATTCGCATCAACGAGTACAAGCGCAGGCAGGGCCCTTTCGGTCCTCGCATTACTGAACGCGCATTTGGACGTGATTGGCGTTATCCTTTGTCTAATGGTTTTCGAGACTAAACATTATTTTTTACAAAAATAGGACTCATCGTGAAGCAAGTGACTGCCATTATTAAGCCCTTCAAACTTGACGAAGTGCGTGAGGCTCTGGCCGATGTGGGTGTGAACGGACTGACTGTCACGGAGGTCAAGGGCTTCGGACGTCAAAAAGGTCATACCGAACTCTACCGAGGTGCAGAGTACGTGGTTGATTTTCTCCCCAAAATTCGGGTTGAGATGGTCGTCGCCGATGAGGCGGTTGATCGTGTGATTGAGGCCATTGTTCGTGCCGCTCGTACCGGAAAAATTGGTGATGGCAAAATTTTTGTGACCGCTGTTGAACAAGCCATTCGAATTCGTACGAGCGAGAGTGGTGACGCTGCGCTGTGATTTTTCTTTAATTTTTTGAGTCTTATCCAAATGAAATCCTTTGACTGGGCCAACCCGTACCCAACTATTCGTATACCGGTGTTCGCCCGTAACGTTGTTTCTACTTCGCACCCCTTAGCTGCGCAAGCCGGTTTGCGCATGCTCTTAAAGGGCGGTTCTGCGGTGGATGCAGTGATCGCAGCCGCAGCAGCCATTACGTTGGTTGAGCCTGTCTCTTGTGGGCTTGGTGGGGATGCTTTTGCGATCGTCTGGGATGGAAAAACACTTCAAGGGCTCAATGCTTCAGGCTATGCGCCTAAAGCGTGGGATATTGATTATTTCAAAAAGAAATACGGCGTCGATGTCAACGGACTTGCCAAAGCACCCAAACGAGGCGTAGACGCCATTACTGTCCCTGGCGTTGTCGCGGGCTGGGCTGCCTTGCATGAGCGCTATGGCAAGCTGCCTTTCGCCGAACTGATGGAGCCGGCAATTGAAATCGCAGAGCGAGGCTATGCCGTGCCGCCTGTCGTCGCTCAAAAATGGGCTGCCGCAGTACCAGAACTCAAGGGTCAGCCTGGTTTTGCGCATACTTTTATGCCTGAAGGTCGCGCACCGAAAGTGGGTGAGCGTTTTGTCTTTAAGGATGTCGCGCAAACGCTGAAAAAAATTGGTGCGTCAATGGGTCGAGACATGTATGAGGGTGAGACCGCAGAAAAATTGGTCGCTTTTATTCGTGAGCATGGTGGTGCCCACACGCTCGAAGACTTTCGTCAGTATCGCCCAGAGTGGGTAACACCGATTTCAAAGAATTATCACGGCTATACGCTTCATGAGATTCCACCCAATGGTCAGGGCATTTCAGCGCTGCAAGCGCTTGGCATTCTTGAGCATTTCGATGTCGCCAACATGAAGGTTGACTCTGTCGAATCTCAGCATGTCCAAATCGAAGCGATGAAACTCGCGATGGCTGACCTTTATCGTTATGTTGCAGATCCCCGCACCATGGAGGTTTCTGCCTCGCAAATGCTCGATGATGATTACCTCTCTGAGCGCGCAAAACTGATCGATCTCAATCGTGCAACGCATTTTCCTCCAGGCATGCCACCGACAGGCGGGACGATTTACCTGACCGCTGCCGATGAAAATGGCATGATGGTTTCTTTTATCCAGTCCAATTACATGGGTTTTGGTTCTGGCGTTGTTGTACCGGGAACCGGTGTCAGTTTTCAGAACCGTGGCGTTGGTTTTTCCATGGATCCCAAATCCTCCAATGTCGTCCAAGGTCACAAACGACCCTTCCACACCATCATCCCCGGATTTTTAACGCGTGACGGTGAGCCCGTGATGAGTTTTGGTGTGATGGGTGGGGATATTCAGCCACAGGGACATATTCAAACGGTCATTCGAATGGTGGACTATCACCAGCAGCCTCAAGCAGCTTGCGATGCGCCCCGATGGAAGGTGAATCGAGATTTCACTCTAGACGTCGAGTCCACGATGCGCGCATCGACGATTGCAGGGTTGGAAAAGCTTGGCCATTCGCTCAAAGCGATTGATGACCCCTACATGGATTTTGGTTCGGGTCAGTTTATTTGGCGTTTGTCCAAGAATCTGCAAGATGGCTATGTTGTGGCCAGTGATAGCCGTCGCGATGGCCAGGCGGTTGGGTTTTAAGCGACCCTAAAAGTTGCCAGAACTCGGGCAAGAAACACTCTGCGACCAAAAGCGGAGTGCCTTGTCGCCAAAATACGGATCGTCTTGCTAGCAAAAGTTGACAGGGCTCATGAATCCCGTTGGATTGGAAGAGGGTGCGTTGCGCTGTTCGATACAAAGGACTTTGTTTCGTTAAACGAGCGACCTCGAAATCCGAACGCAATATTGCGACATCATCATATAAGATGTCCGCCAGTGGTCTGCTTTGGAGCCGACGAACACCCTGCCAAACACCGTGCGATGCTTGCAATGGCGTCACGCTTCGTGCAACAACGCACTCTGTATGCTCGATCTCCATCACAATTTCTCTCACCCATACAGGCGCTTGCACAGTCGTTCCAAGACGATAGGCTTCGTCAGTCTGCGCTCCCGCAGGATACTCAGCCAAGACGCGCAGCCTTAGGTTGCCAAGCGCGCGCAGGGCAACGGTGAGGGCACCGGGACGGGTCAGCCACTTTTTTTGAAGCACCGATAAAGAAGGTGCAGGGCGGGATCGCCACGGTCTGGATGAGTCAAAAGGATGCATGGGTGTGTATTATCCAACTTATGGAAAAGTTACGCATATCAAAATTAATGGCTGACCGCGGGCTATGCTCAAGACGCGAAGCAGATAGTTATATCGAGCGAGGCTGGGTTAAGGTCGATGGCGTGGTCGCGAGCTTGGGCGAGCGTGCTTTGCCCACCCAAACGATTACGCTCGATAAAAATGTCGCGGCGCAACAAATCTCACGTGTCACGATCCTTATTCATAAGCCTATGGCCTATGTATCAGGCCAAGCGGAGGATGGTTATACGCCTGCTGTGGCCTTGATCAATGCGACGAGTCGCGCTCAATCGGATCGTAGTCCTCTCAAGTTTGATCGATCACAGCTAAGGGGACTCGCCGTCGCAGGACGGCTGGACATCGATTCGACAGGTTTGTTGGTGTTGACGCAAGACGGTCGCATCGCTCGCCAGCTGATTGGTGAGGACTCAGAGATTGAAAAAGAATATCTTGTCCGCGTTCAGGGTCGGTTAGCTCCAGGCGGGCTTGAGCTCCTCAATGAAGGTCTCTCGCTGGACGGAAAACGGCTCAAACGCGCTCAAGTGCGTTGGCAAAATGAAGATCAGTTGCAGTTTGTATTGCGTGAAGGTAAAAAAAGACAAATTCGTCGAATGTGTGAGCTCGTGGGTCTAAAGGTTCTCGGACTTAAACGCGTTCGGATCGGAGGCGTGAAACTTTCGGACTTGCCTGTGGGCCAATGGCGCTACCTCGGTACCAACGAACGGTTTTAATGAGGCTGAAGTACTAGTGCGTGAGAAAATCCAATTTGTAATGCGCACGTTCGTCTTGCCCCAATGTTTTAACTAACCATGGCAATGTTTCTTTCATTGCGGCGGTTAATGTATAGGGCGGATTGATGACAAACATACCGCTCCCATGAAGACCTAAGCCATCAGGGGAGGGCTTTTGTACGGACACACTGACATGTGTCCAATTTTTTCCAGATATCTTTTCTAACTGGCGAGGAAGTTCTTGGGCTTCTCGGCGTTGTATCTGCGGATACCACACGACGTAACAGCCTGTTGGAAAACGCAACATAGCGTCTTTTAACGTTTCGATGACGCGTCGATAGTCTTGCTTATCTTCGTAGGAAGGATCGATCAACACAATCGCGCGACGTGTTGGTGGTGGAATATGACCTTTGAGGCCTGCAAATCCATCATCACCAAAGACTGCGGTTTGTCTTGGCACTCTCGATGCGCGCTGATCAAGGTTTTGACGAAGGATGTCAGCTTCGTTTGGGTGCATTTCAAACAAACGCAGCTTATCTTGTGTGCGACAGGCTTGGAGGGCGAGCCAAGGAGATCCAGGATAGATTCGCAACTCGCCATCGGGGTTAAGCTCTTTAATGACGTCTAGATACTGCATGACTGCAGGCGGACGTGACTTGGCATCCCAAACACGCGCAATGCCATCGAGATATTCGCCTTTTTTCTGAGCCCATTCTCCTCCGAGGTCATACAAACCAGCACCGGCATGGAGGTCAACAAACCAATAAGGCGTCTCCTTTTGGTTGTAATACTGAAGAATATGGGTGAGTACGATATGTTTGAGAACATCGGCATGATTGCCAGCATGAAAACCGTGTCGATAACTAAACAAATGACTCTCCGAAATTGATATTTGTATTATAAATCAATTATTTAAATATATAAATTCATGTAGTACTTAAGGCAGCGTCGTTGTATGATTGAAAGACCTGCTCAAGTTGTGTCAGTTCTATCGATTACACACTCACTTTCAATGATTCTTTAAGCATAACGTAAGCCGGTGGTAAACTTCGGCGGCTTACTTTTTAGGTGTGCGGCTCATTTATGTTTGATCTCATTCGTAATCATCAGCGTTGGATGCAATTGATCCTGCTGCTTCTTATTGTCCCTTCTTTTGTCTTTTTCGGTGTTCAGGGATATTCGGGCTTTATGGCTTCAGAGCCAGAGTTAGTCTCTGTGGGTGAAAAGCCCATCACTTTGGGGGAGTTCAATCAGGCCCGCACGTCGCAGCTTGAACAAGTTCGCAATGCCTTAGGCGCGCAGTTTGATCCTGCAGCATTTGACACGCCTGAGTTTCGCGAGCAGCTCTTAAATCGTATGATTGATGAGCGCACGATCGCGCTTGCTGCCGCAAAGGGGCGCTATTCCGTTTCTGATGAAACACTGCGCCGGACGATCGCTGCCATACCCGCTGTTCAGGAAAACGGTCAATTTTCGTCGCAACGCTATCGCGATGTCCTTGCAGCGCAAGGCATGACCCCCACGAATTTTGAGCTTGGACTCAGACGTGATCTCGCCATTGCTCAGGTTCTTCAGCCAATCGGTTTGACCGCACGCGTTCCTGCAGAAGTCGCAGAAAAAATTCTCTTGTTATTGACTGAAAAAAGAACGGTCGAGCGTCGTATTTTTGCGGCCTCCGCATTCGTAAATGCCATCAATGTTTCCGAGGCCGATATTAAAAAGTGGTATGACAACAATCAGGCAAAACTCCAAGTGCCTGAAAACGTCGATGTGCAGTATGTTGTCCTCAATGAAAAAGCCGCCTCAAAAGATATCAAGGTGAGCGAACAAAATATCGAGAGTTTTTATAAACAAAATCAAGCACGTTATGGCCAGCCTGAGCGCCGCCGTGTCAGCCACATTTTGATTGAACTTCCCGCTTCGGCAAACGATGCTGTGAAAACACAAGCACGTGCCAAAGCCGAGGACATCTCTAAGCGTGCGCTGGCTGCGCCTGAAAACTTTGCAGCACTTGCCAAAGAGTTTTCCCAAGACAGTGGCTCTGCAAACCAAGGCGGTGACCTAGGTTGGATTAGTAAAAATATGTTGGTTCCTCAGGTTGAAACGTCTGTTTTTGAGCTTGACCGAGGAAAAATTTCTGGGGTCGTTGAGAGTCCATTTGGGTTTCACGTGATTAATGTTGTTGATGTTCAGCCTGCTTCGATCAAGCCTTTAGCTGAGGTCAAAGATGACATCATGACCGAAATTCGCAAACAACTGGCTGCTGAACAATTTGCCCAGCTTGCTAGCAAGCTCACTAGTCTCGTCTATGACCAACGAGATAGTCTGACCCCCATTTCGACAGCGCTTAATCTCCCTGTGTTATCAGCAACCGGATTGACAAGAGAAGGTTTGTTACCGGCTTCTCAACGATCTGGCGCGGCTGTCACCGATGAGGAACAACTAATCTTTGGTAGCCCGAAAGTTCGTCAAGCTGTTTTCTCTGCAGATGTCTTAAAAGAGAAATTAAACTCAGGTTTGATCGAGGTTTCGCCCGATGTCATTGTTGCTGTTCGAATCGCAGCGACACATCCAGCGCATATTCCTCCTTTGGCAACAGTCTCCGAGCAAATCAAACAACGGTTGACTAATGAGCTTTCTTTGGCTGCCGCGCAGGCATCTGGCCTGAAAGAGCTTGAGCTTCTCAAAGCCGCACCACAAGCTGAGCCCAAGGATTTTGAGGCCGCAATCGAAGTCACTCGGCAGCAGCCATCTTCATTGAGCCGCGAACAACTCGAAGCGGTGATGTCATCGAAGACGGCATCCTTGCCAACCTATGTTGGTGTTGCAGGTGCGGAGCAATACACTATTTTGAGGCTATCTAAAGTCCAAGAAGGCCCCAAACCTGAGGCAGCACAGCTGAGTCAATTACAAGCGCAGCTTTCACAAGCATGGGGCGCCGCTGAAGAACAGGCTGCTCTAAAGGTGCTGCGCAAGGAATTCAAAGTCAAAATGCTTCCGGATGCATCGAAACTCATTAGTGGAGAGCTTGACGCGGCGAAGCTTTAACGCTGAGCCGCTGTTTTGCTTGCTCTCATCGCTTGAGCATGGGTAAAAGTATTTTTTGCACATTCGCTAATAAAATTGGTTGTGCCTCTTCATTGGGATGTATTGTGTCGGCCTGAAACATGGCCGGATTCTCCGCAATACCCTCCAGAAAGAACGGTATGAGTGCTGTTTGTTCGCTCAACGCAACTTCTTCAAATAATCTCTTGAATGCAGTCGTGTACTCCCTTCCATAATTGGGGGGTATTTGCATGCCTGCAATGATGGGCTTGGCACCCGTCGCTTTGACCAAGCGAACCATTGCGAGCAAATTGTTTTTTGACATCTCGAGTGGCAATCCTCGAAGCGCATCATTCGCGCCTAACTCAATCAGTACGATGTTGGGACTTGTGCGTTCAAGCAAAGCCTTCAATCGCGTGCGTCCGCCACTCGTTGTGTCACCACTAATACTCGCATTGATAATTTCTATTTTTGGATGCGTATTTGAAAGAGATGTTTTTAATAACTCTACCCAGCCGGATCCACGTTTTAATCCGTATTCTGCAGATAGACTGTCACCCACGACTAATATTCTTGTGGGATGATTGGAAACTTGTGGGGTTTGTGCATGCGCGGAAAAACCTTGAAGCATGGCAAGCCCGATCATTCCAAGGTTAATGTGACGACGATAGCGAGAGAATGAATTCATGAATGATGTGACCAAAGCAATTGTAGTCGAGCGACTTTCTAAGCAAGTGATCGATGCTACGGGAGTATTGACTATTTTAGATGAGGTAAGCTTTACGGTTCCGGTGGGACAGTCACTTGCAATTACAGGCGCTTCTGGCTCTGGTAAATCGACCCTTTTAGGTCTACTTGCTGGTTTGGACCAACCAAGCGGGGGGGAAGTTCACTTGCTTGGACAATCACTGACTCAAATGAATGAGGATCGCAGAGCCGCCTTCAGGGCAAGTCATGTTGGATTTGTCTTTCAATCTTTTCAGCTTCTACCAAATTTAACTGCTCTTGAAAACGTGATGTTACCGATTGAGCTTGCGGGAAAGCCTGCCGAGGCGGCGGCAAATTTGATGTTGGAACGCGTAGGGCTTGGTGAGCGTCTGCATCACTATCCTTCGACTTTGTCTGGCGGCGAGCAACAACGCGTCTCAATTGCTCGCGCCTTTGTTCAAGGACCGATTTTAATCTTTGCCGATGAGCCCACTGGGAGCTTGGATGCAGGGACTGGAGAGACGATCATTGATCTTATGTTCGAGCTCGCCGCGCAACAAAACACAACACTGGTACTCGTGACGCACGATCTCTCTCTGGCAGCTCGTTGTGATCGACAATTGGTACTGCAGGGCGGTCGAATGGTTTCCTGATTAAAAGCAGCGCCTAACTTCGACTGCGGCGCCACTCTATCAGGCTATTGACGATTCCGCTTGCACAAATAATGATGATGCCTATCCATGTGGTGGTGTCGGGAAGATGAGACCAGACAAGCCACCCAATTGTGGCGGCAAAGATGATTTGTAAATATATAAAGGGCGCTAGCAGCGACGCGGGTGCGTAGCGATACGATTGAATTTGTAGCAGATGTCCTAATCCTCCCGCCGCACCAGATAGCAAAAGAATGGTCCAATTCCACGCGCTCAAGGTTTGTAGACTACTCACTGCGGAGGACCAAACGAAGGGCAAACACAGCGTCAAGGATCCTGTCCCAATCGCTCCTCCCCAAAGCACGGTGGTAAATGCGCTGTCTCGAGCGAGCATTCTTGATATTAAGTGTTGTGCTGTTAAGAGGCATGCGGTGATCAGCCCCATGATCACGCCCATCAGAGGCAATCCCGCTGAAGGACGCACAACAATCAATACGCCGAGCAGTCCGATTCCTGCAGCGATCCAGCGTGACTGACGGGAAGGTTCCTTTAAAACCCAGGGTGCGACAGACAGCATTAAAAGGGGGGCAATAAAAATGAGTGCCGTTGCCTCTGCTTGAGGTAAATAACTCAGCGTTGTAAAAAATGACAATGCCGAGCCCAGCATGGCTGCGCCCCGCAGGCACTGCAATTTAGGCATTTTGCTTTTAAAAACACCCAATCCACGGCTAGGCAAAATGATCGACATCAGCAAAACGAGGTGGATGGCGTATCGAAACCAGCAAAAAACGAGCAAAGGCACACCAACGGACATGATCCATTTGCCTATCCCATCCAAGCTTGTCAAAAAAAGAAGCGAAAATAGGAAGGAAAGGATGCCAAGCAAAGGACGCTGAGCCGGCGGGGCGAATGCTGAAGAAGCAGCACTCAGTGCAGATACCCGAACTCCTATGATGTGTTGGATTGTGGAAAAGCATGAATAAACAGGGTACTTTCGTGATCATACCTGCGTTATTTAACTTGTGTCGCGCATAGGGATTGTTAAAATCGACAGTCATGAAGAACTTAACCTCAAACTCTGCGTATGCGCGCGTACTTATGTTTCGCGTACTCTTTGGACTGCTTGGACTGGCTTTTTTAATTTCTAGTCTTTTAATTAGCGCCATGGCGCAGCTTCTGCCTCAGACAGAGCTTAAGGTTGTTGGAGGACTCAGCAGTCGACCCGCTTTTTCGGAAATTGAAAAGCCTTTCTGGAATCATTCTATTGTCGAGCGATCCGAGGGCACTGTGACTACACAGATCAAAGGTTTCGACGAATTAGGCCTCAAGGGCCAAGAATTACTTCGCTTGATGCGCCAGGGTGTCATTGAGTTCGGAACGGTACCTCTCTCATACTACGCCAGAGAAGTATCGCTTTTTGAAGCGATCGATATCGCAGGACTGCTACCGAATCAGAACATTGCAAAAGAGTCCATCGAAGCATTCTACCCAGTGCTTAAGCACTATTTGGCAGCTACACATCAAGTGAAGCTTTTGGGTGTTGCCCCTTATGGTGCACAGTTCTTCTTTTGTAATGTCGAGATTCGTAGCCTTGCAGATTTGAAAGGTCAAACGATCCGCACAATTACTAGAACGCAAGCTGAGTTAGTCGAAGCACTTGGCGCAAAAAGTATGAGTTTGCCTTTTTCTGAAGTCTTTAAAGCGCTGGATTCAAAAAGTATCTCGTGTGCGATTGGAGGCGCATACACGGGTTACACCGCAAAATGGTATAGAGCGTCGACGCACCTCTATGTCATGCCTGTCGGCTGGAATCAAGAAGTCCATGCTGTGAATCAAAAGGTATGGGATAGTCTTGACGAGCCAGTACAGAAATTCCTTGAGTCAAACATTGACTTTTTGATTCAAAATCTTTGGGATTTTGCTGACAAGCTCACTCAACGCGGCGTCGATTGCAATACTGGTAGGAAAGAATGTCTTTCAATGCCTCGCGGGCAGATGACATTAGTGACACCATCCAATGCGGATATTGCCACAATCAAACGTATTTCAACGCAAAAGGTTATTCCAAAATGGTCTGAGCGTTGCGCCGATGCATGTGTCACGGACTTCAATCAAACAATCGGCAAGCTTCTCAAGAACAAGTGAAAGTCTAAAGAAATGAAATATTTTTTATTTAACCTTTTGCACGTATGATTTTCTTGACT
>JBILJA010000238.1:0-2870 GCA_044368775.1 Burkholderiaceae bacterium | reverse complement strand
GAAGGCAAGCCTTCAGAAAAAGAAACGCTGACGTCGCGTCTGATCGACCGCCCTCTGCGTCCCTTGTTCCCCGAAGGTTTCTACAACGAAGTTCAGGTCATCATCCACGTGTTGTCCTGCAACCCCGAAATCGATCCCGACATTCCTGCGATGATCGGTGCTTCAGCGGCCTTAGCTGTTTCCGGCATCCCGTTTAATGGTCCGATTGGAGCCGCTCGCGTCGGTTACATCGACGGTCAGTATTTGGTCAACCCAACAGCCACGCAGCTCAAGACCTCGCAGATGGATCTCATCGTTGCAGGTACTGATGCAGCTGTCTTGATGGTTGAGTCCGAGGCACAACAACTGTCCGAGGAAGTCATGCTCGGCGGTATCGTGTTTGGACACAATGCCATGCAAGCGGTCATTGGCGCGATCAACGACCTGGTGCGCGAAGCCGGCAAGCCCGAGTGGGACTGGCAGCCTGCCGCCAAAAACGAAGCACTGATCGCTTCGGTAACGGCCGCTGCTCAAGATCCACTCTACGCCGCCTACCAGACACGCCAAAAGCAAGAGCGCACGACGCAATTGCGTCAGGTGTATTCAAATGTTCATGCCAAGCTCAGCGAGACCGCTGCAGCCCAAGGTGTTTCCGCACCCGATGGCGTGACGGTTGACAATATCTTGTTTGACCTCGAAGCCAAGATCGTTCGTAGCCAGATTCTCAGTGGCGAGCCACGCATCGATGGTCGTGATACACGCACCGTGCGTCCAATCGAAATTCGTTTGGGTGTGTTGCCTCGCGTTCACGGCAGCGCATTGTTTACCCGCGGTGAAACACAAGCCTTGGTCATTGCAACGCTCGGTACCAAGCAAAATGAGCAAATCATTGATGCGCTCATGGGCGAGTACCGTGATCGTTTCTTGATGCACTACAACATGCCTCCTTTCGCAACGGGTGAAACCGGTCGCGTGGGTACGCCTAAGCGTCGCGAAATCGGCCATGGTCGCCTGGCCAAGCGTTCGCTCGTGCCATTGTTGCCTGATGCCCAAGACTTCCAGTACACCATTCGCTTGGTCTCTGAAATCACCGAGTCAAACGGTTCGTCTTCGATGGCGTCCGTATGTGGTGGTTCGCTGGCCATGATGGACGCCGGCGTGCCTCTCAAGGATCACGTTGCGGGCGTTGCGATGGGCTTGATCCTCAACGAAGGCAAGTTCGCTGTCCTGACCGATATCCTGGGTGACGAAGATCACCTCGGTGATATGGACTTCAAAGTGGCGGGTACCGAAAATGGTATTACCGCTTTGCAGATGGACATCAAAATCCAAGGCATTACCAAAGAAATCATGCAAGTTGCGTTGGCGCAGGCCCGTGATGGTCGCTTGCATATTTTGACCAAAATGCGTGAAGCCATTCAAAATTCGCGTGGCGAGCTTTCAGCGTTCGCACCGCGCATGCTGAGCATGAAGATCAATCCTGAAAAGATTCGTGATGTGATCGGGAAGGGCGGCGCGACCATTCGTGCGCTGACCGAAGAAACGGGTTGCCAGATCGATATCTCTGATGACGGTACGATTGTGATTTCGAGCGCCGATCTTGATCGTGCGCACGATGCTCAGCGCCGTATTACTGAACTGACAGCAGACGTCGAAGTCGGTCAGGAATACGACGGTAGCGTTTTGCGTCTGCTCGACTTTGGTGCGATCGTTCAGGTCTTGCCAGGACGTGATGGTTTGTTGCACATCTCCGAGATCGCAAACTACCGCATCGCCAATATCAATGACGTACTTAAGGTCGGTCAGGCTTTGCGCGTCAAGGTCATTGAGGCTGATGACAAAGGTCGTCTGCGTTTGTCGGTCAAGGCTATCGGCGGCATTGAGCAGCAGGGTGGTGCTCCCGCCGCTGACGCAGCCGCTCCTGCCGCAGATCCAGAGGCGCCCGCTCAGTAATCACTGACGGTCACCCCTAAAACCCTGTCAGGTCACAAGCCGGCAGGGTTTTTTTGCGCCAGTTCGTAGAGACCGGCCAAGCGAAACAATCGATCTCGACGCAACATGCCAAGCATAGGTTCTGGTTGCCTCCTCCCGCTTGAGACCAGCTCGGCGACCGTGAGGTCGAGTGTCTCAGAGAGTTGTCGTCGATGCGTGGGCCACCATTGAGAAAGCAAACGATCGGGATCGATCAGTCCTAACTGTTGGCGTCTGAGCTCAGAGCGACTGAAGTCTTTGATATTCCAAGTCAATACACTGACAGAACCAACATGCGCGCCCATCACGGCAGCAATACCCGTAGCCGCGACATGTTTATCTTTGCGGTCTGTATGTTTGAGTGTGGTCTCGTGGGACGTGACATCGCCCATATCGGCAGCGGGAAATTGCGCTTGCATGCGCTGCCATTCGTCCCTTAATAAATCGGGATCAATGGGCCAAAGGCGGGCTGCATTACGTTGCCATTCTTGACCAATCTTGTCAGTCCAAAGCGGATAAAACAGACCGGCACGCGCGAGGTTGAGCAAAAGAGGGCGCAACAAGCCTGACATCATGATGCAGGCATCCAAGACAAAGGCGGGTCGCTTTAAATCTCTGAGATCAGGCTGAGGTGCTTCGTTCATGCAGGGTCTACGTTATGTCAGAGCATGTTTTGCGGCTCGGACGATTGTTTGCGCATCCACACCAAAAAATGCTCTGAGCGCAGCCCGGGTGTCACTGCGGCCAAAACCATCTGTACCCAATGTCATATAACGACGACTCGAGGGGGTGTAAGCGCGAACCGTTTCAGGAACCGCCCGCACATAATCCGTCGCCGCAATAATAGGACCTTGGCTCTTGGAGAGTTGCTGATAGATAAAGGGTACACCAGGAGCGGCCTCACCCCTGAGTGCCGCCTG
>JBILJA010000212.1:0-3355 GCA_044368775.1 Burkholderiaceae bacterium | reverse complement strand
GCACAGCCGCAGCCTGCAACGCAACAAACATTGGATAAGGATGCGCCTTGGCATGAAAAGACAAGCGACCCGCAAAAAGAATCGTCAGCTTTTCGTCGGCAAGCCCCAAGCGTGTGCGCGCACGTTTGCGGTCTTGAGAGGAAAACTCAAAATCAGATTGATGCACGCCAAACGGAATCACAGGGAGTTGAGGCGTGATGAAATGCTTGGCGCCAAAGCGCCAGGCTAAATATTGCGCCTGTAGTTCAAAGAGCGTTTTCACGGCATTCTGCGCAACCGTACTGGCACAAATCAACGCATCCCACGGCATGACAGGTGCGTTCAGAATATCCACCAAGGCATCCATCGCCGTATGTGAGCACAGTGTGTAGGTGGCACCTGTAATAGACCAAGCGCCAGGATCCGCGCGAAGGCGTTGTCTCGCTGCATCTGCCAAGCCGGGACCTGGCAAAAACAACGCTCCGTTTTGCTTGAGTAAGTCTAGGCGGTCGGAAGGCACCCAACGGGGTGCGAGCTCGGGGGCTTGCTCAGTCACGATGCGCGTGAAGATGCTTGCAGACTGGCGCTGCGGCGTCCACGCATCGATGTGCGCACTCCCACCCGCCAAGACGCGGCTGCGACTCGTAGCAATGGCCGCTCTCAAAAAGCCATGACCTGCTGACTGTCGTCCCATCAGCTTGGGACCATCTAAGACGTAGCCATCTGGTTCGAACATGATGACAGGCAGTTCAGATCTAGACATCGTAACCTTTGGTGATTAGAACGTTAGTGATTATAAATATTGACTAATGACTCTGGTGCATTTTCAACATGCATTTTGAACATGCATTTTTCAACCACATCGTTCGATCATATATTTTTCAGTCTCATGCGGATAAGCGCTAGAATTCTTAATGATCTCTACATTTAACGTCAAACCGATTCAGTTTTTTAGAGGACACTCTGCTGACCTCGACGATAAAACAGCACGCTTAAAACTGAGCTGGGAGGGTGAGTGTCCAGATTGGGCCGCCACACAATTACTGTTACGTCAAAAGGCCTCCACACTCCATTTGTCAGATCCACTATACGGCATTCAAGAGGCTGATTGGCCAAATGCTTTCCTAGTAAATTTTTCTGAGTCATCGCAGCTCTCGCATTGGATCGTCGCACTCAGTATTGCCCTACAACGCTGGGCTTGCGACCTTGTATGGAAAGGCAAGGTCGTTTCCACACAAGATAACAATCAAGTCACGCTTGCAATCCCTTATGAAAGAACTGAGGTGTTTACACAAGCTGTGCAGTATGCCTTGAAGTTGCTTTTGCTTTGGTGCAATCCACGCACTCCGTTAGATACTGAAACCAACATTTATTTAGAAATTGATACTTGGCTCGAGCAGTGCCAGTTGAATGGCTTGTCGCCCAATACTTTGCGCTTTGCTCTGTCAGCACGCGCGCGCGATATTCCCGTGCAGGCGACCAAAGGCATACTTCAATTAGGCTGGGGTTGTAATACCCGCAAATTACTCAGCAGTTTTACAGACACGACAGGCACGATCGCAACAGGACTTGCGCGCAGCAAGCTTCACACCAATTTTTTGTTACGGCAGAACGCAGTCCCTGTGCCAACCTGTCTCAAAGTGACGACGCCGGAGGCGGCGCTCAACGCGGCAAAGCGTCTAGGCTGGCCTGTTGTGATCAAACCCGCCAGTTTGGATCAAGGCATGGGTGTCGTCCCAGGCATTCGTGACAACGACGCACTCATCCAAGCTTTTGAAGCGGCTCAAAAACTAAGTCCTGGGGATGTACTGATTGAACAGCATGTCGAGGGCCATGACTACAGACTGCTGGTGGTCGGAGGAAAACTTCTGATGGCCACCCATCGCATTCCAGCAGGGATCGTCGGAGATGGGCATTCAAGCGTGTCGACCTTGATCGCTCACGTTAACAAAGATCCCAGACGTGGCACCAAGTTTCGCAGCTTGCTTGTCAGACTCAGCCTAGATGAGAAAGCACAGCAATGCTTAGTGGAGCAAGGACTCTGCGCTGAAAGCATTCCTCTCGCAGGTCAATTTGTTCGCTTGCGTATGACCGCGAGCATTGGCACGGGCGCCACACCCGAGGATGTGACGTCTCGTATTCATCCTGATAACAGGATGTTGGCAGAGCGCGCAGCGCGTTTGATCGGCCTGGACATCGCAGGCGTAGATTTTTTATGTCCAGACATCTCCAAATCCTGGCGAGAAGTGGGCGGCGCGATTAACGAGGTTAATTCCCAACCGGGCTTTAGGCCGCATTGGCTAGGCGATCCAAGCCGAGACATCAACGTAGAGATTTTGGACTGGATGTTTCGCGATCGTCCCGCGCGTATTCCTACCGTTGCGATTACGGGCACCAATGGAAAATCAACGGTCGCAATGATGCTTCACCATATCTGGATGTATTCAGGCAAACAGGCCGGCGTCTGCACTACCGCGGGTGTCTGGGTCGGGGAGGCACTCATCACGCAGGATAATCTTTCAGGTTACCCAGGCGGACGCTTGCTTTTAGATGATCCGTTGGTCGAGGTCGCGGTCATCGAAATGCCGCGCAAAGGACTTCTTTATTTTGGTCACCCCTGTGATCACTATGATGTCGCGGCGTTGCTGAATGTACAAAATGATCATATCGGCGTGGATGGGATCAACAGTCTAGAAGAGATGGCAGTACTCAAGGCCGAAGTGTTGGCGCGCGCGCGTCAGGCCGTCGTCGTCAACGCAGAAGATCCTTTATGCCTGGCTTCGCTCGTTCACGCGGGCACTTCACGACACGTGTTGGTCGCCATGTCCGGCAACGTCAAAGCGCTCCAAGACCATCTTGCTGTTAAAAAAGGCGAGGCTGTCTTTATTACTGAACACGCGGGCGAACGCTATGTTGTCCTCGCGCAGGGATCCACGCACACACCACTCATGCCAATCGATGCGATACCGGCCACCATGCGGGGCTTGCTGGTGTTCAATGAAAGCAATGCTCTGTTTGCAATTGCCTTGGCTTGGGCTCAAGGACTGTCTATAGCAACCATTCGTGCCGCCATGGAGAGGTTTGGCAACACCCCTGAACAAAATCCAGGTCGATATAACTTAGTGACCGATTTTCCCTTTAAAGTGTTACTCGACTATGGTCACAATCCAGAGGGTATCAATCAGTTGTGCGAGATTGCTCTAAATATTCCAACCGATGGCGCGCGCGTACTGTTGAACCTAAAAATTGGGAATCGACATCGCGCACACTTTACCGAGATCGCGCCTATTCTTGCTAAAACGTTCAATCGTTTTATTTTGGGCTGTGATGCTGATTTTGTAAAAAGAAGTGGGGATTATTTGGGCGCAGATCCAGA
>JBILJA010000211.1:0-3370 GCA_044368775.1 Burkholderiaceae bacterium | reverse complement strand
GCGCCTGCGCCGACACCCAATCCTCAACGGTCAACACAGGGAAGGCAGCACCCCACGGCTTGCCCGTTTCAGGCCGAATACTTGCAGGCCCGGTCGAGCCAAAGCACGAACCCAGATTGTTGACGCCAATCACAAAGAAAACATTGGTGTCGACCGGTTTGCCAGGGCCCACCATGTTGTCCCACCAACCAATGTCCTCCGAGTTGTCAGCCGAAATCCCGGCGACATGATGAGAGGCATTTAAGGCATGACAAATTAGCACCGCATTACTTGCATCTGCGTTTAATGCTCCATAAGTCTCGATCGCCAAGTCATAGACCGGCAAGGTATGACCACTCGCCAAGGGCAAGGGCTCATCAAAATGCAAAAACTGTGTATGGACGACACCAACCGACCCTAAGGTCGAGGGGGAAATGTCTTGTGCTTGGCACGCGTCCTGAATAATGGACGAATCAGTCATACGGACCTTCTTTAGCGGGATTTATGAGGCGCCCGCAAGCGGATCGAGCAAATCGGCGCCAACTGTTACCAAAGTTTAACATCGCGGCGCGAAGTTGGCAGGCCATGACACCGACAGACTTCTTCCAATTTGTTACATCCCGCCTTCCATATAAACACTTTCTTACAAAAGAGCACGCCATCAAAGGGGTTCTGCGCATTCTAATTAGAGTCTTGAACGCTCAAACTTACGCATTTTCATTTGCGTCCTCTGGGGATCTCTTTTCATGACACATCCACGTCTTTCAGGACGCGAGCTGCAATGCCTAGAATGGGTATCTGCGGGTAAAACCAGCTGGGAAATCGGGCTGATCATCGGCCTTTCAGAGCGGACAGTCAATTTTCACCTTTTTAACGCCTGCCGCAAACTTAATGTCTACGGTAGACAGGCTGGCGTCGCACAGGCTCTTCGTTTAGGCCTGCTCACGGGCCATCCTCACCTCAGTCGAAGTGAGCGTACAAACTCAAGCGCATTTTCATTTGAAAGCGATTGTTTCGGTCCTGAAACAACCACCTGAATCAACATGCCGCGATGCACCACGACTTTTGCCATCAACCGAGAGGGTTTATTGGCCACAACCGTATCCAACGTAAAAATCTCACCCTGTAGAGCAGACTCCGGCGCTTGCTTTCCAGCCCTTGCGGCCAAGGCGGCGACGATTGTTTTGACTAACGCAGCACTTTTTTCTGGGCTCAAGGACTCAGGCAAAGGAACATATCCAACCGAAAAAACAGCCTCTCCCACCGCAGCAGAGGTCAAAGCAAACGTCGCTGCGACACCCTCCACATCGATTTGACGCTGCTCCGTTTGGGTCCGCGAAGGAAACATAATGACGCCACGATCCTGAGCCACCATGGATTCGCGCCAGTTATATTCAGGCGTACAACCCGTCAACACAGCAAAAAATGACCACAACAATGAAAAGGAAATAAAAGTACGCACGCATTGCCTCGAAAAGCGTCACAATCGGATAATCAACAGAATTAGAGCAAATTGTCCTCTATTTTTAACATTCGAGGGGTACCTTGACGCATCCCTTAAAATGAATTGTTTCGCATCAGCAATAGGTTTACCCGTGTCCATACTGACCCAACGTCTTGCCACCCTTCAATTGCATCCTGAAATACTCAGGGGGTCGCAACGCGGCATCGAAAAAGAGGGCCTTCGGGTAGACGCCAAAGGTTCGCTGTCTGAGCGCCCGCACCCTATAGCGCTTGGTTCGGCGCTCACCCATCCGCGCATCACGACCGACTACTCAGAAGCGCTGCTAGAGCTGATTACGGGCACGCACCATCATGTTGATGGTCTGATGGCAGAACTCGATGAGGTGCATCGCGTCGTGGCCACCACAATGACAGACGAGTTGATGTGGAACCACTCCATGCCCTCCCATCTCCCTGCGGACAACCAAATCCCGATTGGCTGGTACGGCACCTCAAACACCGGGATGATCAAGCACGTCTATCGTCGCGGCCTGGCAGAGCGCTACGGTCGCACCATGCAGTGCATTGCAGGACTGCATTACAACTTTTCTTTCGCTGAATCATTTTGGGACCAGCTTGACCTACCTCAGTCAACGGCTCAAGACCGCCGCTCGGCGGGCTACATCTCACTGATTCGCAATTTCACCCGTTACAGCTGGCTGCTGATGTACCTTTTTGGTGCCTCACCTGCTTTGTCCAAAGACTTTTTGCGCGGCAAAAAAGGGGATTTGCTTGAGCTCGATGCGCAAACCATGTATTTGCCCTATGCCACGAGCCTGAGGATGAGTGATTTAGGCTATCAAAACAAAGCCCAATCAGGGCTCAAGCTTTGTTACAACGACCTCAACACCTTTCTAGAGCGGCTCTATGACGCCGTGACCACGCCATGGCCTGATTATCAGACAATTGGTACGCATAGAAATGGTGAATGGATACAACTCAATAGCAATGTTTTACAAATTGAAAACGAGTTTTACTCGAGCATTCGCCCGAAACGCACAACAGGTCCTTGCGAGCGACCCATCACCGCTTTAGCGGAGCGCGGCATTCAATACATCGAAGTACGCTGTCTTGACATTGACCCCACTCAGGCCACTGGGATTTCCGCTGAAACAGCGCGTTTTGTGGATGCTTTCCTACTTTTTTGCGCCCTACAAGAAAGCCCGCCTTTTGCAGATAACGGTTGGTGCTCAGAAAGTGCCTCCAACTTCGCGACGGTCGTCAAGCAAGGTCGACAACCTGCGCTCAAGCTCACCAAGCTCGGCCAAGAAATCCCTCTCAAGCATTGGGCAGAACAGCTTTTGGATGGCATCGCGCAATGCGCTCAGACGCTAGACGATGCCTTGGACGAAAAAAACTATCTCAATGCCGTTGCTGTGCAGCGCTCCAAGGTTGCGGATCCCGCAACAACCCCTTCTGCTCAGTTTTTAGAAAAACTCATGACGCGCAAGGTGTCCTTTCACGACGCAACCCTTGAGCAAAGCCGTGCGCATGCCTTGAGCCTAAAAAAGGTGGGCTTAAGCCCAGCCGAGCTCGCTGCCACACAGGCGCAAGCGACCCAGTCCCTCATGGAACAGCAGCAGCTTGAGGCAAGCGACAGTGAGAGTTTTGACGACTATGTCGCACGCTTTCATCAAGCGCTGAAAAAGCCGGTCTGAGGGCTCTGGCGCGCCCGACAGGAATCGAACCTGTATCGAGAGCTTCGGAAACTCTTATTCTATCCATTGAACTACGGGCGCCGGCGGGCGAATTATAGCGGCAGAAGCACTTCGTTCTTTCTCGGAAAAGGGATTTCCGACTCCCTCGCTCACCAAGCCCTCCGATGCCGCTATAATCCTTGGGTTATAAGAAAACCGTCTAACTACTATGGTTGTCTTCTTGCTTATCC
>JBILJA010000079.1:0-11232 GCA_044368775.1 Burkholderiaceae bacterium | reverse complement strand
CGCCTCAGGCCCCCCAAATTTCGCCAAGTTGATAGACACCGGGACGGACGCATCCTTGAGCGTCAGATGGATGGGCTGATTTTCTTCGTGGTTGGTGTTGGAGATAAACACCGAACTCAAGCGATCAAAGGTCAGCACACCATCGGGTTTTGGATAGTCGATCTTGACGCAGTCGGCGGCCGGCTTGAGGCAGGCGTGGTCAGGCTTGTCGCGATGGATGGTCCAAGGCATATTGCCCTTGAGCAGCCATTGTTCGACACCGGTCATCAGCGTGCCGATCGAGCGACCTTTTTTGAACCACTGTTTAAAGTTGCGGGCCTTGTTGAGCTCGGTGTGCAACCATGAGTTTTCAAACGCGGCGGGGTAGGCGGGCAGTTCATCGTGGCTACGTTCGGCGATCAAGGCGTCGAAGGCGGCTTCGGCGGCCATCATGCCGGACTTGATCGCGGCGTGACTGCCTTTGATGCGTGACGCATTTAAGAAGCCTGCTTCGCAGCCAACCAACGCGCCACCCGGAAACACAAGCTTGGGCAAGGACAATAAACCGCCTGCGGTAATGGCGCGCGCGCCATAGGCGATGCGTTTGCCCCCTTCGAAGGTGCCGCGGATGGCGGGGTGTGTTTTATAACGTTGAAATTCCTCAAAGGGCGAAATCCAAGGGTTGGCATAATCCAAACCGACCACCATGCCGACCGCGACCAGATTGTCCTTGAGGTGATACAGGAAGGAACCGCCATAGGTGTCTGCATCCAGCGGCCAGCCGGCGGTATGCACCACTAGGCCCGGGCGTGACTTGGAGGGTTCGACTTCCCACAATTCTTTGATTCCAATCCCATAGCTTTGTGGGTCGCGGTTCTGGTCGAGTTTGAATTTTTCGATCAGCTGGCGGCCGAGCTGACCGCGGGCGCCTTCGGCGAAGATGGTGTATTTGGCATGGAGCTCCATGCCGCGCTGGTATTGGTCGGTGGGTTGACCATCGCGACCCACGCCCATGTCACCGGTGGCAACGCCTCGCACCGCCCCTTTATCGTCATAAAGGACCTCGGCCGCGGCAAAGCCGGGGAAGATCTCGACGCCAAGGGCTTCGGCTTGCTCGCCCATCCAGCGGGCGACGCTGCCCAGACTGACGATATAGTTGCCGTGGTTTTGAAAACACTCTGGCAGCAGCCAGTTGGGTGTTTTTTGTGATCCTGTGGGGGACAAAAAGAGGAATTCGTCCTCGGTCACTGCCGTATTGAGCGGGGCACCGGTCGATTTCCAGTCCGGCAACAACTCGGTCAGTGCCTTGGGGTCCATGATGGCGCCGGATAAAATATGGGCGCCAATTTCACTGCCTTTTTCAAGCACACAAACCGAAATCTCGTGATTGCGCTCGGCTGCGAGTTGTTTGAGCCTGATTGCAGTCGCCAGTCCACCAGGACCACCACCCACGACGACAACGTCGTATTCCATCGATTCACGTTCGGACATGAGAGTCTCCCTGCTTCCAAGTATGATGTTTGATTGTGGGGATTGTATTGCACGCGTGAGGCGTTTCGGGGCTGCCAGTCTTGCAAAGGCGCGAACGCACCCTTTCGCTGTTTTTATGGAGAAGACTTTGGTGCAACCCGATGGATTGAACCGTACGCTGGCGGTAGGCGATATTTTTGATTTTGACCTGCCGATGCGCTGGGCAGACGCCGATGCGCTCAATCATCTTAATAACGCCAATTATTTTCGCTATATGGAAGAAGGGCGGATCAGGATGTTCTACGAGGGCAAGGTTCAACAAAGCGCTCGGTTTAGTCCCGTCGTAGTGCATTGCGCTTGTGATTTTAAAAAAGCAATTACCTATCCTGCTTTAATTCGGGTGAGCCATCGTGTGGAGCGCATTGGCCGCTCCAGCATGGAACACGCCGTAGACCTGTCCGTGATACATCCCGACGGGCTTGAGCTCTGCGCCCAGGGTAAGTCGATCATGGTTTGGATGGATTTTGAGTTAAACCGCGCACACCCTTGGCCTGACGAGGTCTTGAAAGCGTTGGCAAGCAGCATAAATCGTCGATAATCAAGCTTAGGTGACCTTCTAGGAGTCGTTCTGATGAACAAGCTGTATCCGAGCGCGAAAGACGCGCTGACAGGCATTTTGAAAGATGGTCAGACCATCGCGGTAGGTGGTTTTGGGCTGTGCGGGATTCCGGAGGCCTTGATCGCCGCCGTCAAGAATCTCGGGGTTCAAAATTTGACCTGCATCAGTAATAACGCGGGTGTGGATGGCTTTGGCCTAGGGGTTTTGCTCGAATCCCGTCAGGTTCGTCGCATGATCGCTTCTTATGTGGGTGAAAACAAAGAATTTGAGCGCCAATTCCTTGCGGGCGAGCTCGAGCTTGAGTTCACGCCTCAAGGGACCTTGGCAGAGCGCTTGCGCGCAGGCGGCTCAGGAATCCCTGCCTTTTTTACTAAAACCGGCGTCGGTACGATTGTCGCGGAGGGTAAAGAGGTCCGCGAGTTTGACGGACAGACGTACATCATGGAGCGCGCCTTGGTGCCCGAGGTTTCCTTGGTCAAAGCCGAAGTAGCAGACCGCAGCGGCAACCTGATGTTTAGCAAGACCGCGCGCAACTTTAATCCGCCGGTCGCGATGGCCGGAAAACTGACAGTCGTCGAGGTCGAGCGTATCGTTGAAAACGGCGAACTCGAACCCGCAAATATTCATTTACCCGGCATTTACGTGCATCGCATTGTGATCAATGCAACGCCTGAAAAGCGTATTGAGCAACGTATTGTTCGCGCGGCGAGCTAAGGAGAATAAAGATGGCATGGACTCGTGATGAAATGGCCGCGCGTGCAGCGCGCGAATTAAAAGACGGTTTTTACGTCAACTTGGGAATCGGCTTGCCCACGATGGTGGCCAACCATGTGCCGGACCATATGGAAGTCTGGCTTCAATCGGAAAATGGTTTGCTCGGGATTGGTCCCCACCCGCTTGAAAGTGAAGTCGATCCTGATCTGATCAACGCCGGCAAGCAAACGGTGACGACTTTGCCCGGCTCTGCGATTTTTTCCTCTGCTGATTCTTTTGGGATGATCCGTGCCGGTAAGATCAACCTCGCGATCTTGGGTGCGATGCAGGTCTCTGAGACCGGCGATCTGGCGAATTGGATGATTCCCGGCAAAATGGTCAAGGGTATGGGTGGCGCGATGGACCTCGTCGCGGGTGTCGGTCGAGTGATTGTGTTGATGGAGCATGTCGCGACCAAAAAAGACGGTACGACGGATTTGAAACTATTGCCCAAGTGCACCTTGCCACTGACTGGTGTGGGTGTGATCGACATGGTGATCACCGATCTGGGCGTGATGGAAGTGACGCCCAACGGTCTCAAGCTACTGGAACTCGCACCGGGCGTGACTGTCGATGAGATCAAGTCCAAGACCTCCGCCAAACTCGATGTTTCGACGTGTAAAGGGTAAGCCTGCGTCATGACTTCATCCACGCATTCGCAGGGCAACCCTTTATCCGCCTTGCGCGACGCAATGCGACAGGCCAAGGTTGATGCCTGTCTGATCCCCTCTGCCGATCCGCATTTATCCGAATATCTTCCTGCATACTGGCAGATCAGACGCTGGCTGACCGGCTTTACGGGTTCTGTTGGTACGGTCGTCGTGACTCAGGACTTTGCCGGGATTTGGGTGGATAGTCGTTATTGGGTTCAGGCCGAGACGGAGTTGGTGGGTTCGGGTGTGACCTTGATGAAAATCGGCGTCGCCACCGATCCCGCGCATGCTGCTTGGCTTGGCACGCACGTCCCTCAAGGGGGCGTTGTGGCGGTGGATGGTCGTGCGCTCGGTTTAGCCGCGCGTGAAGCCCTACAAGAGCAGCTTGCGCCACGTTCGGTCAGGCTTGATTTGTCTTTGGATCTGCCTGGACAATGTTGGCATGATCGTCCTGCCTTACCGACTGCGGCGGTGCGCGAGTTGCCTGTGAATATTGCGGGTCAGTCGAGACAGGAAAAGCTCGCGCGGGTCCGTGCCGAGATGGCTGAGCGCGGTGCACAATGGCATCTCGTTTCAACTCTAGACGATATTGCGTGGTTGCTGAATTTGCGTGGCGCAGATGTCAGTTTTAATCCGGTTTTTCTGGCGCATGTGTTGATCGGGCCTGATCGGGTATTTCTATTTGTGTTGCCTGAAAAAATCGATCCGACACTGACGCAGACGCTGGCGCAACAGGGGATTGAAGTTCGGTCTTATCAGGAGGCTGCTCAGGCACTATCCGAGCTTGAGGCAAGTGCGCGCTTGTTGTTTGACCCTGCCCGTACGACCTGCGCCTTGGTGGATCGCGTGTCATGCCAGTTGGTGCGTGCGATCAATCCAAGCACTTTTTTCAAATCACAGAAAACGGCCTTTGAACTCGGTCACGTCAGGCGTGTGATGGAGGACGATGGTGTCGCGCTGTGTGCATTTTTTGCTTGGCTCGAAGACGCGATCGCTTGCTGCGATACCTCGCCCCTCAATGAACTCATGATCGATGAGCAATTGCTGGCTCTGCGCAGCCAGCAACCGGGGTTTGTGTCGCGGAGTTTTGGCACGATTGCGGCCTATAACGCCAATGGCGCCATGCCGCATTACCGAGCGACTCCCGAGTCTTTTGCCCAAATCGCGGGTGACGGACTGCTTTTAATTGACTCAGGGGGACAGTATGTCGGTGGGACGACGGACATCACGCGTGTGGTTCCTGTGGGGCAGCCAAGCGCAGCCCAGAAAGACGACTACACGGCTGTTTTACAAGCCATGATCGCGTTGTCCAGGCTCAAATTTCCTCGCGGCGTGGCATCGCCCATGCTCGATGCTGTGGCTCGCGCGCCGCTGTGGGCGCGACTCGCCGAGTATGGTCATGGCACGGGGCATGGGGTCGGGTACTACCTGAATGTGCATGAGGGGCCGCAAGTGATCTCCTATCGCGCGGCACCCGGACCCCAGACCGCCATGCAGCCAGGAATGATCACTTCGAACGAGCCGGGGCTGTATCGGCCGGGTCGCTGGGGGATACGGATCGAAAATCTAGTGTGCAATGTGTCAGCCGGAACCTCCGAGTTTGGTGAGTTTTTGGAGTTTGAAACCTTGACCTTGTGTCCGATCGACACCCGTTGCGTGCAGCGAGACCAGCTCAGACAAGATGAGGTCGACTGGATCAACGCCTACCATGCCGAGGTTCGCAGACGTTTGGCACCTAAAGTGAGTGGCCCAGCGTTGGCTTGGTTGATGCACCGCACCGAGGCTTTGCGTTAAAACGGCCTAAACGGCCTTTGCGTGACAAAAGTGGTGAATGTTGTGGATAAATCTATACGGGTTTTCCGCAAAAGTTAGACAGGCGGCTATAATCCAAATTTCCCGCATACGCCTCATCATGGGGCGTCAAACACATGACCAAATTTGTCTTTGTTACCGGTGGTGTGGTGTCCTCGCTAGGCAAGGGCATCGCCGCCGCGTCTCTGGCCGCCATTCTCGAATCCCGTGGCCTGCAGGTGACCCTACTTAAACTCGATCCTTATATCAACGTCGACCCCGGCACCATGAGTCCGTTTCAGCATGGTGAAGTCTTCGTGACCGAAGACGGAGCCGAGACTGATTTGGACCTTGGACATTACGAGAGATTCATCTCCTCGAAAATGCGTAAAGTCAATAACTTCACCACAGGTCAGATCTACGAGTCGGTGTTGCGCAAAGAGCGACGCGGCGATTATTTGGGCAAAACTGTGCAGGTGATCCCGCACATCACAAATGAAATTCAGGATTTCATCGCACGCGGTGCGGAACAATCCTGGGATGGTGCGACGGATGTGGCGATTGTCGAAATCGGGGGCACCGTCGGTGATATTGAGTCTCTTCCGTTTCTAGAGGCGGCTCGCCAAATGAGTCTGCGACTCGGTCGCAACAATGCCGCCTTTATTCACCTCACGCTCGTGCCCTTCATCGCCTCGGCGGGCGAGCTCAAGACCAAGCCGACTCAACATTCCGTCCAAAAGCTGCGTGAAATCGGCATCATCCCCCACGCCTTGCTGTGTCGTGCGGATCGTCCGATCCCCGACGAAGAGCGCGCCAAGATTTCTTTGTTTTCCAATGTTCCCCTTGATGCGGTGATCTCGGTTTGGGATGCGGATTCGATCTACAAAATCCCCTCGATGCTGCACAAACAGGGTTTGGACAACTTGATTTGTGAGGTGCTTAACCTCAACCCGCCCGCTGCGGATCTGTCCGTGTGGGACACTTTGGTCTATCAGCTCGAACATCCCGAGCGCGAGGTGCGGATTGCGATGGTTGGCAAATACGTCGATTTGACCGAGTCCTACAAGTCTTTGACCGAGGCCTTGATCCACGCGGGTATTCATACCAAGTCACGTGTCAAAGTTGAGTACCTCGACTCCGAAAGTATCGAAGAGGGTGGAGTCGAAGTGCTCAAGCCCTTTGATGCTATTTTGGTGCCAGGCGGTTTTGGTAAACGCGGTACCGAAGGTAAGATCGCTGCGATTCGTTATGCCCGCGAACATAACGTGCCCTATTTGGGAATCTGCCTGGGGATGCAGCTCGCGGTGATCGAATTCGCTCGCGATGTAGCGGGCTTGGGTCAAGCCAACAGTACGGAGTTTGATCCTTCTTCGCCGCACCCCGTGGTGGCGTTGATCACTGAGTGGATGGATCGCGAAGGCGTGACGGAAAAACGCGACACACAATCTGATCTTGGTGGAACGATGCGCAAAGGCTCGCAAAAATGTCCCGTCAAGACGGGGTCGCTTGCCCATCAAATTTATGGCCCTGAGGTTAATGAGCGACATCGCCATCGCTATGAGGTCAACAATATCTATGTACCGCGACTGGAAAAAGCCGGGCTCGTGATCAGCGCCCGGACGCCCACGGAAAATCTCCCCGAAATTATGGAATTGCCTAATCATCCCTGGTTTGTTGGCGTGCAATTTCACCCGGAATTCACCTCTACGCCCCGAGAAGGGCACCCCTTGTTCACCAGCTACATTAATGCGGCGCTGGCACATCAGACCAAGCGCAAGGGGACCTAATGAAGTTGTGTGGATTCGATGTCGGCCTGGAGCACCCTTTTTTCTTGATTGCGGGTCCGTGCGTGATTGAGTCACGCCAGATGGCGTTCGATACCGCAGGTCAACTCAAGGAAATTACCTCTTCTTTGGGCATCCCTTTTATTTACAAAAGTTCTTTCGATAAAGCCAATCGGAGTTCGGGGACGTCTTATCGAGGTCCTGGCATGGACGAGGGTTTGCAGATTTTGGCCGATGTCCGTGCCGAGCTCCAGGTTCCCGTGCTGACTGATGTCCATGACAAGGACCAAGTCAAGGCAGTCGCCGCCGTCGTCGACGTATTACAAACGCCTGCTTTCTTGTGTCGTCAGACTGATTTTATCGAGGCCTGTGCCGCGAGCGGCAAGCCGGTCAATATTAAAAAAGGCCAGTTTCTTGCGCCTCACGATATGTTGCAGGTCGTCAATAAGGCGCGTCATGCAGCTCGGCAAGCGGGTGTCGCCGAGGACATCATGGTGTGTGAACGCGGTGTTTCTTTCGGCTACAACAATCTTGTCTCTGATATGCGTTCACTGGCCATCATGCGCGAAACAGCCTGTCCGGTTGTCTTTGATGCGACCCACTCGGTCCAATTGCCAGGCGGACAGGGTACTTCCTCGGGCGGACAGCGTGAGTTCGTGCCTGTACTTGCGCGTGCCGCAGTAGCCGCTGGCATTGCAGGTCTTTTTATGGAAACCCACCCAGATCCTTCCAAAGCCCTGTCCGACGGCCCGAACGCTGTGCCGCTCGGCCAAATGAAGAGTCTCTTGACGACCCTGATCGAACTTGATCGTGTCGTTAAAAAACATGGTTTTCTAGAGTCGCATTTTGTTTAACGGAATTTTTATTTTTCAGGAAAGACAGAAATGAGTGCAATCGTAGACATCATTGGTCGTGAAATTCTCGACTCGCGTGGCAATCCGACCGTCGAGTGCGACGTTTTGCTCGAATCAGGTGCGATGGGCCGTGCGGCTGTGCCGTCTGGCGCCTCGACGGGTAGCCGCGAGGCGATTGAGTTGCGTGACGGTGACAAGTCCCGTTACCTCGGCAAAGGTGTCTTGCGTGCTGTGGAAAATCTAAACACCGAGATTTCCGAAGCCTTGATGGGTCTAGATGCGCAAGAGCAAACATTCTTGGATCGTACCTTGATCGAGCTCGATGGCACGGAGGGCAAGTCACGCCTTGGCGCCAATGCCATCCTGGCGGCCAGTATGGCCGTCGCCCGCGCAGCCGCCGATGAGTCAGGCTTGTCTCTTTACCGCTATTTTGGGGGCAGCGGCCCGATGAGCATGCCCGTACCGATGATGAACGTGATCAACGGTGGCGCGCATGCGAACAACACGCTCGACATGCAAGAATTGATGATTCTGCCAATCGGCGCTTCGAGTTTTCGTGAAGCCTTGCGTATGGGGGCGGAAATATTCCACGCGCTCAAGAAAATCATCAACGATCAGGGCATGTCGACAGCCGTGGGTGACGAGGGCGGTTTTGCGCCAAACGTTGCCAACCACGAAGCGGCAATTCAGCTGATTTTGCGCGCGATTGAAAACGCAGGCTATGAGCCAGGCTCTCAGATTGCTTTGGGCCTGGACTGTGCGGCCTCTGAGTTTTATCGTGATGGTAAATACACCTTGCACGGCGAGGGTGGTGTGTCTCTGTCCTCCGAAGCCTTGACCGACCTGTTGTCGACATGGTGTGACAAATATCCGATCATCTCGATCGAAGACGGTATGGCTGAAAATGACTGGGCTGGCTGGAAACATTTGACTGAAAGGCTTGGTCGTAAGGTCCAGTTGGTGGGCGATGATTTATTTGTCACAAATACTAAGATTCTTAAGCAAGGCATCGACCAAGGTATCGCCAATTCGATTTTGATCAAAATTAATCAGATCGGCACCTTGACGGAAACGTTCGCAGCGATTGAAATGGCGAAACGCTTTGGTTATACCGCTGTGGTGTCTCATCGCTCCGGTGAAACCGAGGACTCAACGATTGCGGATATCGCGGTGGCGACTAACGCCATGCAAATCAAAACCGGCTCATTGTCGCGTTCTGATCGCATGGCTAAGTACAACCAGTTATTGCGTATTGAGGAAGAACTCGCCGAAGTCGCGACCTATCCAGGTCGTGATGCGTTTTATAACTTGCGCTAAATCTCGACTTGCTGGAGCGGCCTTCGGTCGTTCCAGATAATTAAGGTGCTATGCGTCTTTTACTGATTGTGATGATTGCGCTAGTCGGTCTGATCCAGTATCCCTTGTGGATGGGTCGGGGCGGGTGGTTTTCCGTTTGGGACATGCAGACGCAAGTCGCTGATCAGCGCATGATGAACGATGGTCTTAGCGCGCGAAACGTTGCGTTGGCAGCCGAAGTCGAAGACCTCCGCTCGGGAACCGAAGCTTCTGAGGAGCGTGCCCGCAGTGAGCTTGGGATGATGCGGCAAGGGGAGGTTTTTGTGCAGATCCTGCCGCTTGGCGCAAAGCCTCCCGAACTCAAGCCTAGCTCCAAGCCTGTAACAGGTGCCAAGCCTGTCCCTCGTTGAGTCTCTTCCTCTACTCAAGCCCTACCTCAAGCTCTACCTCTACCTCCCTCCATGACTGTGTTGCCTCAAGACACGGTAGTCTACGGCGATCGGGATCAAGCCGTGTTTCTCCTGACGTAACTCTTGTAACAAAATCCTTATCCATTCTTGCATGGGTCGATGCAGATAAATCAAGCGTAGGTGAATGGTATCGGGATCCGATGCGATTTGAAACGCCTCCCAGAGTGGTTGCTTAAAACGAGTTTGAAAGTCCTGCCACGCCGCCTCTTGCCGCATGTGGGCATTGGCGAATCGACCTGCTGGGATAAATAATCGGGACAAAGAGCGTTTCAGCACGGGTTGCCATGCTTGTGGCTCGGCGTGATGGACTGCCGCCACGCGTGCAGCGTCTTGCAGTGCAAGAATAAGTAACTGGCGGAGTTGATAACCGCGTGCGAGCTCGAGACAAACGCTACCCACGAGCAAAATAGGTAACAAGGCCAACACGCATTCAAGCAGTGCTGCACCTTGTTGTGGTTGGACTCTGTCGGTAGAAACGCGGGGAAAAGGGCGCATTAGATTCATAGTATGTTGGCGGACTGAGGGCGGTTGAGAGCAAGGGTGCGCAAAGTGTGGTGTCCAAGGTACGCGTTGTCGATACGGATGAGCGCGCATGGATAGCGACAGGTTAAAATCTGTTTACTTTCACAAGGATCGGATATGACCTCGTCAGCAGCAGCTTTTCCATATTTTCCAGGCGTACGTTTGCTTCACTCCCCCGGACCCTCCAATGTGCCCAAAGCGGTGCTGGATGCGATGACCAAGCAGCCGATGGACATGGGTGATCCTCGTGTCGATGCTTGCGTCGATGCGTGTGAAGCTGGCTTAAAAAAGCTGTTGAAAACGCAGGCGGCGGATGTCTTTTTTTATGCGGCAAACGGTCACGGCGCTTGGGAGGCGATGATCGTCAATCTATTGGCACCAGGACAAAAAGTATTGATTCCCGGCACGGGACACTTTTCTGAGTCTTGGGCCATCATGGCCGAGGCGATGGGCGCGCTCGTGATTCGCACCCCTTTTCACGAGGGCTATCCCATCGACATGGAGGCGGTCGCGCAGATTTTGCGAGAGGACACGCAGCATGAGATCGTTGCAGTCTTTGCCGTGCATACGGATACGGCGAGTAGCACGACGAGTGATATCCCAGCACTTCGCAATGCAATCAACGCGACTGGACACCCCGCTTTGTTCGTCGTCGATGTCGTGGCTTCGCTGGGTGCGATCCCCTTCGAGATGGACAAATGGGGGATTAACGCAGTGATCGGTGCTTCCCAAAAGGGTTTGATGGTTCCTCCTGGCGTAGGTTTTTGTGTCGCTGATGCGCGCGCCATGAAGGTTTGTGAAAACAATCCTTCCCCGAGATTTTATTGGGATTGGTTGCGCCGTCGCAAAGGGCCTTCTTACAGCCGTTTTTGTGGCACAGCCCCTCAAAACTTGTTATTTGGCATGGAAGCCGCATTTGAGCTCCTTGAATGCGAAGGTGTCGAGCGTGTCTATGCGCGTCATCGCGCACTCGCGGGTGCAGTTCGTGCAGCGGTGCAGTCTTGGTCCGAGGCCGGCCAATTGGGTTTTCTTTGTCAAGTG
>JBILJA010000078.1:0-11236 GCA_044368775.1 Burkholderiaceae bacterium | reverse complement strand
ACGCAGACACTAACCCCTCAGAAGATACCTCAATATAACTTAGCGATGTCTGAAAATCCGTTGCACGCACAACGATTTGACCCGCACGGGTCAAGACAAAAGACGCCCCATCAAACACCAACTCGTCCTGAGCACCCACGAGGTTGGCATAAATCAACGCACAATGCGTCCGCTCGACGCAGCGCAGAGCGATACGCACCCGTTGTGCTTGTTTTTCAAGACTGTAAGGTGAGGCGTTGAGCACTAAAAGAGCCTGAATATCAAGCGCAGATGCGGCTTCTGGGGCTGTCTCACCCCAAATATCTTCGCAAATATTGATACCGAAGCGAACCCCATTCACGCTAAATCCGAAAGCTTCGGTGCCAGGAGTGAAATAACGTTTTTCATCAAAAACAGAGTAATTGGGGAGTTCTTGTTTGAAATAAGTCCCCAATACAGTACCGTCGACAAGGACAGTGGCCGCATTGCGCAAACCCTCCTGAGTCTTGGTGACATGACCCACAACGACATGCATACCCTGGAGAGTCGAAAGATCCTGGCAAAGCGAACGTAAAATAGCTTCGCAGCGCTCAACAAAGTCAGGCCTGAGCAATAAGTCTTCGGGGGGATAACCCGTGAGCATGAGTTCGGGCGTGATCAACACGCGGGCGCCCTGCCTGTAAGCCTCTTGGGCGGCCTCCAACACCAGACGAGCGTTACCCGTCAAGTCACCCACGAGGGGGTTCAATTGTGCAATGCCGACCCTGACCGCAGACATAGTGATTCCGGTTAAAACTAGTTGTCATGAGTAAAAATTATCTCATGTCTGCCAAGGCTGCGCTGCGTTCTATAATTTGTCCATCATGAAAAATACACCTAATCCAAATCAGAGCCAATTCGACAAAAAAGCCCAAGCGTGGTCTGCCCGCTTTTCGGAACCCGTTTCGGAGCTCGTCAAACGGTATACAGCCTCCGTGGACTTTGATAAGCGCCTTGCGCGTTTTGATATCCAAGGCTCCTTGGCGCATGCCCAGATGCTCGAAGCCGTCAAAGTGATCACGCCTCAGGATCGCAGCGATATCGAACGCGGCATGATGCAGATTTTGACTGAAATCGATGAGGGTCGCTTCCAGTGGCTCTTAGACCTCGAAGATGTCCACCTCAATATTGAAAAGCGACTTGTTGAGCTTGTCGGGGATGCTGGCAAACGTCTTCACACGGGCCGTTCGCGCAATGATCAGGTCGCAACCGATATACGTCTCTGGCTTCGCCATGAAATCGATGGGCTGATCGTTTTGCTAGAGCAACTTCGTCAAGCTCTTGCGCTTGTTGCCTTGGAGCATTCAAGCACAATTCTGCCTGGATTCACGCATATGCAGGTTGCGCAACCAGTGACATTTGGTCACCATTTATTAGCATATGCCGAGATGTTTGGACGCGATGCTGCACGCTTGGCGGATTGTCGCAAACGCGTCAATATTTTGCCCCTAGGTGCTGCTGCTTTGGCCGGCACCAGTTTTCCGATCGATCGCCCTTTGGTCGCCAAGTTGCTGGAGTTTGATGACGTCTGCCAAAACTCACTCGATGCGGTATCCGATCGTGATTTTGCGATTGAGTTTTGTAGTGCGTGCGCCCTGATCATGACGCACATTTCAAGATTTTCAGAAGAAATCGTCATTTGGATGAGCCCACGGGTAGGATTTATTGACCTGGCAGATCGTTTTTGCACGGGCAGTTCAATCATGCCTCAAAAGAAAAACCCGGATGTGCCTGAACTTGCTCGCGGAAAAACAGGACGCGTTAATGGCCATCTTGTCGCATTACTGACTCTGATGAAAGGTCAACCTCTCGCCTACAACAAAGACAATCAAGAAGACAAGGAAGGACTCTTCGATACGGCCGATACCGTCCGCGATACGCTCACGATCTTTGTAGATCTCGTTGCGGGCATTCGGGTTAAAGCAGACGCCATGCGTGCGGCCGCATTACAAGGCTTTGCAACCGCTACTGATTTAGCAGACTACCTTGTCAAACGCGGAGTCCCGTTTCGCGATGCGCACGAAGCCGTTGCACATGCCGTGCGCGAGTGTGAGCAAAAAGGCTGTGATCTTGCAGATCTGAGTGTTGATGAACTCAGGAAATTTCATCTCTCAATCGGTGATGATGTACACGGTGTCCTGACCCTGGAAGGATCTGTTGCAGCCCGCAACCATATTGGAGGTACCGCACCTGAGCGCGTACGCCAAGCAGCACAAAAAATTCTCGACTCAGGACTCAAAAACGGCAATTGATTCAACGTGGCTGGTATGGGGAAACATATTCACCACTCCGGCTGCTTTGAGCTTGTAGCCACCTGTATGTAACAAAATAGCGCTGTCTCTCGCAAGTGTCGCAGGATTGCATGACACATACACAATGCGAACGGGTCGATACGATTTTGGTAGATTTGTGAGTGCTTGGCAAAGCGCTAAGGCCCCCTCTCGTGGAGGGTCGATCAGCATCCTATCAAAGTAACCAAGCTCTGCTAGCCACTCTGCTGTGACATCGAACAAATTCAGAGTTTCAAATTTAGCGTGTTCCATGCCAGCGCGTTTTGCCGCCTCTTGAGCGCGCGAGGTCAAGGTTGCGTTGCCTTCGACACCAATCACCTCTCGACAACGTGTTGCCAAAGGAAGTGTGAAATTCCCAAGACCACAAAACATATCCGCAATACGATCTTGTTCTTGTGGTTCAAGCAGGTTCAACGCGCGGGAAACAAGCACTCTATTGATTTGATGGTTGACTTGCGTAAAGTCAGTAGGTTTGAAAGGCATTTCCAAACCGAACTCAGGCAAGGTGTAATGCAAGAGATGCGCTTGGTCTAGGTCCAAAGGCGCAACCGTTTCCGGTCCATGCGGCTGCAGCCACCATTGAATGGAATGACGGGCAGCAAAGTCACGCAGAACGCCGAGATCTTGCGCGGTCAGTGGAACGAGATGTCTTAGTACCAGCGCAGTCACGCCCTCCCCAACCGAGACTTCGATTTGGGGAAAACGATCAGGCGCAGACAAATTCATCACGAGTTCGCGCAATGGCATCAATAAAGCAGCAACGTGAGGTGGTAAGACGTGACAAGTTTTAATGTCGGCAACATAACTGCTTTTTCGCTCATGAAAGCCGACTAAAACAGTCCCTTTTTTAGCGACCCAACGTACCGCGAATCTGGCACGATAGCGGTAGCCCCAATATGGACCATGCAATGCTGGCAATACGTACTCTGGGCGTGTTTTGCCGATATGATGAAGTGCGTCTTCGAGGGCACGCTGCTTGACAGCGACCTGGGCGCTCGGCTCAAGATGTTGCATGACGCAACCACCACAGACACCAAAATGTTCGCAACGCGGTTTAACGCGCACCGATGATTCTCGTCGAATCTGTATAACGTGACCTACATCATAGGAAGGCTTGCGTCGAAACGTGTTGACAGTGACGTGCTCGCTTGGAAGCGCACCCTCAATAAAAACAACTTTTCCATCACGGCGAGATATGCCGCGTGCTTCTAGGTCGAGAGATTCGACCTGCAATACATCACCAGACATGTTTAACGACCCCAGGCCTCTAAATACTGCTTCCAATGCGGTTCAGTGCTTTGCTCTAGCGTTTCACGTACTAAAGCAACCTCTGCCTCGTAAGAGGCCGCATCAAGCTCACCACGCAAGAGACGGAAACGACAATACACAAGCCAGGTATTGACCACATCCGTCTCGCAGTATGCCCGCACTTCTTGCGCTTGCCCCTGTGTCCATGCCTGCCAAACTTGACTTCCATCCATGCCCAATTTACCCGGGAAGCCACAGAGCTTGGCAAGATCATCGAGCGGGGCATTGCCTCGACCATTGTGCTTGGCCAACACATCCATCAAATCGACATGTCGCGTATGGTAGCGGCTAAGGTAATTGTTGTAGCGAAACTCACGATCATCATCGCCAGTGTCCCAATATCTGGGAGCCACCACGCCATGAATCAAACTCCGATAATGGAGCACCGGCAAATCAAAACCATTACCATTCCAGCTCACGAGCTTGGGCGTATAACGTTCGATTGTTTTAAAAAAACTAGACAGCAAAACGTGTTCGGGATCATCCGCTTGCCCAAGACAGCGAACGCGAAAACCTTGATCATCACGAAAAACGCACCCTACAACAGCGACACGCTGCAAGTGCAAAGGTAAAAAATCACTTCCCGTCAGTTCCTTTCTCGCAGCAAAGGCGCGTTGAGCGACTTCGGTGTCAGGCACCTCGCTGCCCCAGCCATGAAGTCGTCGCAAGCCTTCGACATCAGGAATTGTTTCCAAATCAAAGACAAGTGTAGGCGTCATCGTAATAAATTAGCGAGCGGGTAAATACTGGAGCGGATCAACCGGTGTGCCACGTCGACGCACTTCGAAATGCAAACGGACTGACGTTGTATCAGACTGACCCATTTCAGCGATTTTTGTACCGCGCTTGACGACCTGACCCTCTTTGACTAACAGAGTTTTGTTGTGTGCATAAGCCGTGATAAAACCATCGCTGTGCTCCACAATCACTAAGTTACCAAGGCCTCTAGGTCCATCCCCGGCAAAAATCACTTTTCCATTTGCAGCGGATTCAATCGGATCACCTGAATTGCCAGCAATATCAATACCCTTGGTTGCAGGAGTAAATCCTTGAATGATTTTGCCTTTGGCAGGCCAGCCCCAATTAATCAACCCTGCGTCAGAGGCCCGAGTACTTCCAGATTCGGTATTGTTGGCCGCCGTTCCCGATTGAGCGGTTTGAGAAGTTTGTGAGGTTGGTGATGTTTGTGAAGAAGAAGTACTGCCTGAGCGCACGACTGGCGCAGCACTATTTCCCTCAGATAAGCGTAAGGTTTGACCCACAATCAATAAATTAGGGTTGCTGATTTTATTCATGCGAGCGATGGTGCTTTCGGGCACACCTGTGGCGCGCGAAATTTTATTCAGCGTATCGCCAGGTTTAACGACATACGTCGAAACACTAGGAGTACCAGTAGACAAATTTGAAACAGGAGCGCTGGTGTTCGACGTGCAGCCCCCTAAAGCGAGCGCAATCAAAACAAAGGCAGTAGTAGAAAATCTTTTAAGCTGAGTATTTGATTTCATACTGACCTCGTTGTTTAGCTTGATGCATGTTTGGGCATCGCCACGCATACTTATCTCCTGAGTGTTCAAGGTTGCAATCCAGACTTGAGCGGAACAAATCGAACTTCTTCCAGTTCTTCTCTAGACCAACTCGTTTCGCTATTACGTTGAATTCGTATCAATTTTTGAGCGCTTGCGCCTTCAGGCGCGATCAACACACCTCCAATACTGAGTTGCGTCATCAGCGCTTGTGGAATTTTCAAGCCCGCAGCCGCAACAATAATCGCATCAAAGGGTGCTGAACTCACTAATCCAGCCATACCGTCACCATAACTTAATCTGACTTTTGTCAGTTGCAGAACACGCAAATGTTCCTTTGCCATATCGTACAACGCGCGGATACGCTCAATAGAATAGACCTGAGGAAAAACATGGGACATCACTGCAGCCTGATAGCCACAACCCGTCCCGACCTCGAGGACGCGTGTTGGTAGCCCTGTCTCGCACACCGCGGCAATCATTCTCGCAACAACCCAAGGCTGAGAAATGGTTTGTCCGTGTCCGATTGGCAGTGAAGCATCATCGTAGGCGCGGCTCGCCAACGCTTCGTCCACAAAAGCATGTCTAGGCACGCGTTGCATTGCACTCAAAACCCGTTCATCCATGATTCCTTGTGCGTGCAAACGCTCAACCATCGCAATGCGAAGTCGTTCAGAGTTCAGGCCAAGATTTTCAAAGGTTCTGAGAGATGCGATGGGTGCTGCATTTGCGCTCGACAAGCGAGAAATCGAAATTTTTGTGTTGCTATTCGCTGGAGTAATGCCCTGGAGGCCTTTCGCACCAAGAGATTTGATGTCCTTGGCTGAGGCAAATAACCGCGGATGCTTTAGCCATTGCATAGTGGTTCGACCCAAGTCGCGACATCTGCCAATTGTGCATGTTGTGTAAGGTCAAGCCGCAAAGGTGTGAGCGAAACGAAACCTCGAGCAATCGCATCGAAATCAGTACCCTGCGTCGCATCGTTTGCCGCGCCAGCCGGACCGATCCAATACACGGTCTCACCGTAGGGCGTGCTGGAGCGAACGACCGGCTGCGAAGGATGACGTTTACCTAAACGCGTGGCCAGGAGCCCTTTGGATTGAGGCAGTGATAAGTCTGGAAAATTGACGTTGAGCAGTACAGCGCCACCCATCGGATTTTTAAGCTGCCGGGCGACGATATTGCGCGCATGCGCCGCCGCAGCGTCAAGATTTGACCAGCCTTTGGCAACTAAAGAAAAAGCGATGGAAGGGATACCAAATAAATACCCTTCAGCAGCGGCAGCAACCGTCCCCGAATACAAGGTGTCATCACCCATATTGGCGCCATTATTGATGCCAGAAACGACGAGGTCTGGACGACGGTCGAGTAAACCCGTGAGCGCAACGTGCACACAATCTGAAGGCGTTCCGTTCACATAGGTAAAACCGTTTGGCGCCTGCCGAACGGCCAAAGGTCGACTCAATGTCAGAGAGTTTGAGGCGCCGCTATGATTGACCTCGGGTGCGACAACGGTAATGTCAGCTAAATCACGCAGGACCGAGACTAAAGCCTCAAGTCCAGGGGCGTTATAACCATCGTCATTTGAAACAAGAATGTGCATAAATCAGCGCTAAATTATCTTTTATATAGATTGGTTCACATTGTACTCGCTGCATGCCTGGCAAAAAACCAATAAACCTCTTAAAAAGAACCTTCGCGCTAGAATGAGAACTTGACTCCCCGCTTCATTTCGGAACTGCGTGATGGACTATTCGGATAACGTATTAACGTCTCTCGGCATGCTTGTCGCTGCATATATTTTAGGTTCTGTTCCGTTTGCAGTGATATTTAGCCGCTTATTTGGCCTTCAAGACCCCAGAACCTATGGCTCGGGTAATCCAGGTGCGACGAATGTCCTGCGTTCAGGCAATAAAGCAGCTGCTGCACTCACCTTAATCGGTGATGCGGCCAAAGGTTGGCTCGCTGTATGGCTCGCCATATACGTTAAGACAAACCCTCTCTTGGTAGCAGGCGTTGCAATTGCAGTGTTTCTGGGGCATCTTTATCCGATTTTTTTAAAATTTAAGGGTGGCAAAGGTGTCGCGACAGCTTTTGGCATCATGGTTGCCATTGAACCCCTCCTCGCCTTAGCCACGATGGCCACCTGGATCATCATGGCTGTGTTCTTCAGGTTTTCATCCCTGGCTGCGCTCGCGTGTGCAGTATTTGCGCCTTTTTACTATTTTTTTGGTGGCATGCTGGTTTGGAAATCTCATCTCCCAATTGGCGCAGCATTGATTGTGATCGCGCTCTTTTTACTCTACCGACACAAAGCGAATATTCAACGCCTGATCGCAGGGACCGAGCCGCGCATTGGAAGTAGCAAAAAAACCTAAAACCTTTCATTGAGAATTTCTTAGATCGAAGCAAGATCCCAACGTGGACGGACATCAAAGCCATGCTGTTGGTTCGTCAAATCAACCAGTCCTCGAGAAATACGTTGCGCAGCCGCAAAGGCGATCATGGCGCCATTGTCCGTACAAAGCTCAAGTGGTGGAAAAAAAGCCTCTGCCTGACGTTTAATCAATGCATGCGAAAGTTTTGTTCTTAGCAGTCGATTCGCACCTACGCCACCCGCGACAACGAGACGTTTTAAACCTGTTTGATCAAGCGCTTTGATGGATTTAGCCACCAAGACCTCGACGATCGCCTGCTGCGTAGCTGCAGCAAGATCTGCAGGTAATGTGTCACTCACGACGGCTAGCGCCTGTGCGTCTTTTAGGCGAGTCAGTACGGCTGTCTTGAGGCCACTAAAGCTAAAGTCTAAATTGCCGCTATGGAGCATCGGCCGAGGTAAGCTGATAGCGTCCGGGTTCCCTTGCTCAGCAAGGCGCGCCAAGGCGGGGCCACCCGGATAGCCTAGACCCAGAAGTTTGGCAGTCTTGTCAAAGGCTTCTCCTGCTGCGTCATCCATGGTTTCACCCAACAAGGTGTAAAGACCTACATCATCGACCCGCATCAACTGGGTATGGCCGCCCGACACAAGCAAGGCAACAAAAGGAAATTCTGGGCAAGGATCCGCCAACCGCGGTGAAAGCAAGTGCCCTTCGAGATGATGAATAGGAATCGCCGGAAGAGAGAGTGACCAAGCCAGGGACTGCGCGACACTCGCCCCAACGAGCAACGCACCCGCCAACCCAGGACCTGCTGTATAAGCTACGGCTGAAACGTCAGTGAGAGACAAGCCAGCGTCCTGAAGCACCGCGCGCGTCAGAGGAATAATTCTACGAACATGGTCTCTTGAGGCCAGTTCGGGCACGACGCCACCATAGGCAGCGTGCATCGCGACCTGCGTATGTAGAGCGTGAGAGAGCAGACCTTTCTCGGTGCAAACGAGCGCGACGCCAGTTTCATCGCACGAACTTTCAAAGCCGAGAACGATCATACCTACCTCAGTCCTCAATACCTTTAGAGGCCAAAAATTCCTCATAAGGGCCGCGATAATCGACGACATGGCCATTGGGTTGAATTTCCCAAATGCGTGTCGCGAGCGCAGAGACAAATTCGCGATCATGAGAAACAAAAAACAAGGTGCCTGGATACTTATCAAGCGCAAGCTGAAGTGACTCGATTGATTCCATATCAAGGTGGTTCGTGGGTTCGTCAAGCAACATGACATTGTGCTTTTTGAGCATCAAGCGACCAAATGTCATGCGGTTTTTCTCACCCCCCGATAAAACATGAGGTGCTTTAGGAAGATCATCCGCCGAAAAAAGCAAACGACCTAACACAGAGCGAATGGATTGATCATCATCTGAAGGTTGACGATAGTGTGTCATCCATTCAAACAAGTTGCTATTTTTATCCATGAAAAGCTCTGAGACGTCTTGAGCCATATACCCAAGGTCCGCATTTTCTGACCATTTCACTGTGCCGCGATCCGGTGCTAAATCGAGCGCCAGCATCCGCAGCAACGTGGTTTTACCGGCACCGTTCGCGCCAATAATGGCGATCTTTTCACCCGCTTCGACCATCGCAGAAAAAGAACGAATGACGGGCGCGTCAAAACTCTTTTCTGCTAATTCAAGGGTCACGGCCTGACGATGCAACATTTTTATTTGCTCAAACCGAATAAAGGGATTTTGACGCGAAGAGGGTTTGACTTCGATTTGAGCAGACTTAATACGATCAATTTGCTTGAGTCGGGACGTGGCTTGTCTAGCCTTTGATTTGTTGGCTGAGAAGCGACGGACAAAGTCCTGCAATTCGCTGACACGCTCTTTTGCTTTGGCATTGGCATTGGAGACTCGTTCGCGCGCTTGAGTCGATGCCAACATATAGTCGTCATAATTTCCCGGATAAACACGTAACTCACCAAAATCCAAGTCGGCCATATGCGTACACACTTGGTTGAGAAAGTGACGGTCGTGACTAATGATGATCATCGTGCTTTGATAACCATTTAAAACATTTTCCAACCAGCGAATCGTATTGATATCCAAGTTGTTGGTGGGTTCATCCAAAAGCAAGACATCAGGATTGGAAAAGAGTGCCTGCGCCAACAAAACCCTCAGCTTCCAACCCGGAGCGATCTCACGCATGGGAAGTTGATGCTGTTCAACAGGAAACTCAAGCCCCAAGAGGAGTTCACCGGCTCGCGCTTCAGCCGTGTAACCATCGTACTCGGCAAATTTAGCCTCGAGATCGGCCGCTATCATATAGTCTTCGTCAGTCGCTTCTGGATTGGCGTAGATGGCATCACGTTGTGACATCGCCTCCCACATCTCAGTGTGGCCCATCAATACGACATCCAGCACTCTGGAGTCTTCGAACGCAAATTGATCCTGTCTGAGCTTTCCCAATCGCAAACCTGGCTCGAGATGAACGTTGCCTGCGGTCGATTCAAGATCACCACCGATTATTTTGATCAGTGTGGACTTGCCTGAACCGTTGGCGCCAATCAAACCATAACGATTGCCCTCCCCGAATTTGACATTGACGTTTTCAAAGAGAGGTTTGGGTCCAAATTGAATAGCGAGGTTTGATGCTGTTATCACGGTGGGCTACTTTAGTAAATAATGGAGTTACATCTTGATAGATATGTTTTCAGTGTAACAAGACGGGCAAAACTGCCCTTTTTAAATTCTCCGTCCCTATCATGCGCAGGATCAGCAACCGATGCTGAACTCATTGACACAAAACGAGGAGAAAAATTTGGATCAACTCACTATTTTATTTCATACCCTGGGTGGATACGTCTGGGGACCGGTATTGTTGGTATTGCTCGTTGGAACAGGGCTTTATCTCACCATACGTCTGGGTGCCTTGCAGATTCGACTTTTGCCTATTGCGCTTCATATGGCATTTTCCAAAGGCAAAAATCCTAACTTACCCGGGGATATTTCACAGTTTCAATCATTGATGACGGCGCTGGCCGCGACGATCGGGACCGGCAATATCGCAGGTGTTGCAACGGCCGTGGTACTTGGGGGTCCGGGCGCCTTGTTTTGGATGTGGGTCAGCGCCTTCTTTGGTATGGCCACCAAATATGCCGAAGGACTTTTGGCCGTGAAATACCGAATAAAAGAAGCTGACGGGTCAATGTCTGGAGGGCCGATGTACTACATCTCCATAGGACTCAAGATGAAATGGCTCGGTATGGCGTTTGCCGTGTTTGGCATGATCGCCGCACTTGGTACAGGCGCCTCGGTGCAATCCAACTCATTGGCGCAATCTATGCAATCAAGCTTTGGTGTCTCCGGATGGTTAACAGGAACGGTGTTGACTGCCATCACAGCGCTTGTAATTCTTGGGGGAATCAAAAGTATCGGCCGCGTGACGGCCGTGATCGTGCCCTTTATGGCGGCGGTCTATCTTTTGGGAGGTCTTGCCGTGATTGTCGCTAACATCGAGGGACTTTTGCCAGCACTAGGTTTGATCCTGACGGACGCCTTCACAGGATCAGCCGTCGCGGGTGGCGCGATCGGCACCATGATCCGCTATGGAGTCGCGCGTGGCGTGTTTTCAAACGAGGCTGGACTCGGGACTGCCCCCATTGCCGCTGCGGCAGCCAAAACAGACCAACCCGTTAAACAGGCACTTGTTTCGATGACC
>JBILJA010000210.1:0-3427 GCA_044368775.1 Burkholderiaceae bacterium | reverse complement strand
CAATACCACATCATTCGCCGTAACGGTGCCGTGGTCAATTTCGAGCCGAGCAAGATCGGCATCGCCATGACTAAGGCATTTTTAGCGGTGAATGGTGGCCAAGGCGCAGCCTCAGCGCGCGTGCGCGAGCTCGTCGACTCCTTGACGCGTCAAGTCGTCCTGGCGCTGGTGCGCAGCCGTCCCAATGGTGGCACCTTTCATATCGAAGACATTCAGGATGCAGTCGAGCTTTCCTTGATGCGCTCTGGCGAGCATGATGTCGCGCGATCCTACGTCTTATACCGTGAGCGCCGCACTCAAGAGCGCGCCAAAGCCAATGTCGAACAAGCGCCGGCCGAAGCCACAACGCTTCATGTCATAGACGGTGGCGTACGCAAACCTCTTGATTTGGCAAAATTACAGGCCACGATCGAGTCAGCAGGCTTTGGCTTGGGTGATTTCGTCGACACCGCCGCGATTCAGCGTGAAACACTCAAGAACATTTACGACGGCGTACCCGTCGACGAGGTGTACAAGTCGGCCATTTTAGCGGCACGCTCGATGGTCGAAAACGATCCAGCCTACAGCAAGGTCACCGCACGTCTGCTGTTGCATACGATCCGCAAAGAAGTCTTGTCCGAGGAAGCCTCGCAAGAAGACATGGCAACACGTTACGCCACATACTTCCCCCAATTCATCAAGCGCGGCGTCGAAGCTGGCTTGCTGAACGCTGAGCTTTCGCGCTACAACCTGCCACGTTTAGCTGCCGCGCTTGATGCAAGCCGCGACCTGCAGTTTGACTACCTGGGCCTGCAGACCCTGTATGACCGCTACTTCTTGCATATCCGTGGCGAGCGCATCGAGCTTCCACAGGTCTTCTTTATGCGTGTCGCGATGGGCCTGGCGATTGGTGAAGTCGATCGCGAAACACGGGCGATCGAGTTCTATCAGATCCTGTCGTCATTTGATTTCATGAGCTCCACGCCAACGTTGTTCAATGCGGGAACGCTGCATTCACAGCTGTCATCTTGCTACCTCACGACAGTCTCTGACAATCTTGACGGTATCTATGAGGCGATTAAGGAAAACGCCTTGTTGGCCAAATATGCAGGCGGCCTAGGCAACGACTGGACACCTGTGCGCGCCATGCGCAGCCATATCAAAGGCACCAATGGCGAAAGCCAGGGTGTTGTACCTTTCCTAAAAGTGGTCAACGACACTGCCGTCGCGGTCAACCAAGGCGGCAAACGCAAGGGCGCGGTCTGCTGCTACCTCGAGTCCTGGCACCTTGACATCGAAGAATTTCTAGATCTGCGTAAAAACACAGGCGATGAGCGTCGTCGTACGCACGACATGAACACCGCCAACTGGATTCCTGACTTGTTCATGAAGCGTGTCATCGAAGGTGGGGACTGGACATTGTTCTCACCCTCCGATTGCCCAGATCTGCATGAAAAAGTGGGTGTCGAGTTTGAAAAAGCATACGTAGGCTACGAAGAAAAAGCCGCACGTGGTGATTTACCTTTGTTTAAGAAAATGCCTGCGACCAATCTCTGGCGCAAAATGCTGTCAATGCTGTTTGAAACGGGTCACCCATGGATCACCTTCAAGGATCCATGCAATATCCGCTCACCACAGCAACACGTGGGCGTTGTGCACAGCTCCAATCTGTGTACAGAGATCACACTGAATACAAACGATACAGAAATTGCGGTGTGTAACTTGGGTTCGGTTAACTTGCCTGCGCACATGAAACAAAACGCAGACGGTACGCTGTCCCTTGACCACGACAAGCTTCAGCGCACCATCAAGATCGCGATGCGCATGCTTGATAACGTCATCGACATCAACTACTACGCCGTTGCAAAAGCCCGCAACTCCAACGTGCGTCACCGTCCCGTTGGCTTGGGCATGATGGGCTTTCAAGACTGCTTGCATTTGATGCGTGTTCCTTACGCCTCACAAGATGCCATTGAATTTGCTGATCGCTCGATGGAAGCCGTTTGCTATTACGCTTACAGTGCCTCTAGCGATCTCGCCGCAGAGCGTGGTCGTTACGCAAGCTTCGATGGTTCGTTGTGGTCACGCGGAATCTTGCCGCATGACTCCATCGCACTACTGCGCGAACATCGCGGTGGCTATGTTGAAGTCGATGAATCAGTAACGATGGATTGGGATTCGTTGCGTGAACGCATCAAACTGCAAGGCATGCGCAACTCAAATTGCGTTGCAATTGCCCCAACTGCAACAATTTCGAATATTATTGGTGTGTCCGCGTGCATCGAGCCAACTTATCAAAACTTGTACGTTAAATCGAACCTCTCCGGCGAGTTCATTGTTGTCAACGAACACCTTGTTCGTGACCTCAAGAAACTGGGCCTCTGGGATGAAGTAATGGTCGCCGATCTTAAATATTTCGATGGCAGCTTGTCCCGCATAGATCGCGTTCCTGCCGATTTACGCACCCTATACGCTACAGCTTTTGAAGTCGAACCCAACTGGATCGTCGAGTGCGCAGCACGCCGCCAGAAATGGATCGATCAAGCGCAGTCACTGAATATCTATATGGCGGGTGCTTCCGGCAAGAAGCTCGATGACACTTACAAGCTCGCCTGGTTGCGTGGCCTCAAGACCACTTACTACCTGCGTACGCTTGGCGCGACGAGTGCTGAAAAATCAACAGGGCGTGGTGGTGAGCTCAACGCAGTCAATGTATCTGGTGCGAGCTCGACGAGCGGTACGTTCGCTTCAGCCGCCCCCGCATTACCCGATCCTGAAATTCTCGGGGCGGCCTGCACCATGAGACCTGGCGATCCAGGTTTCGAAGAGTGCGAAGCCTGCCAATAAACCGCCACCGGAAAAAATATTATGCTTAGCTGGAACGACGAACCTACGACCACAACCGCCCCGCCTCCAGGCTTGGGCGGAGCACTCTCCTCCGTGCAGCCCGCATCACTAGCAGCCTCCATGTCTGCGCGCGCGGCCACAGGTATCTTTGGCGATACCGCCTTGCCAACACCCGGTCTCACACAGTCACCCGTGGCACCTAACCCAGCCACACGCGTCAATGTTGCGGACAAACGCATCATCAACGGCCAGACCGATGTCAACCAACTAGTGCCCTTCAAATACAAGTGGGCTTGGGAAAAGTACATCGCAACCTGCGCTAACCACTGGATGCCGCAAGAAATCAACATGTCGCGCGACATCGCACTCTGGAAAAATCCTAACGGACTGACCGATGACGAGCGCCGCATCATCAAGCGCAACCTTGGTTTCTTTGTGACAGCGGACTCGCTCGCCGCCAACAACATCGTGCTGGGCACTTACCGCCACATTACCGCGCCCGAATGTCGCCAGTTCTTGTTGCGTCAGGCTTTCGAAGAGGCCATCCATACGCACGCCTATCAGTACATCGTTGAGAGCTTGGACCTCGACGAATCCGAAA
>JBILJA010000209.1:0-3435 GCA_044368775.1 Burkholderiaceae bacterium | reverse complement strand
GGAAGCGTCGCCATCCAAGAAATGTTCGTCAGGCTCAAGCCAACGAGACCATTAATTGCGACAAACGTAATGTTGTTGGTGAGAAAGATGCCCTGACACAAAATCAGTAACACCAAGTTCTTATTAAATAACCGCGGCGAATTTTCCATGAAGCTGATTAAAGCACAACCTAAGGTTTGATAATTTCGGGGGAGAGATGTTGCACTGCACGATAATTGGTGAGAAAGACTTGACCACTGAGATGCTTGAGAAAGTCAGACTTTTCAAGACGATCCATGACAGGTCCTTTGACTTCGGAGAGGTGTAAGCAGATATCAGACTCACGCAAGCGTTTCTCGATCGCCTCGAGGCTTTCCAACGCGCTGGCGTCGATATCATTGATCGCGGAGCACTGAAGCACCACGTGTTTGAGTTGAGGGTTGATCGCGACTTCAGCATTGAGACGGTCTTCGATGTTGCGCGCGTTGGCAAAGTACAGGCTTTCATCGATCCGCAGGCATAGGACAGTCGGGCTTGTGCGAACCTCATGTCGCAGCACGTTACGAAAGTGTTCCGTACCAGGAACGAGGCCGATGGTGGCGATATGCGGCTGGCTGCTGCGGTACAAGTGGATCGCGAGCGAGAGGGCAACGCCCGCAATCAGTCCGATTTCGACGCCGAATATCAAGGTCGCCAATAAGGTGAGGGTGGCTGCGGCGAAGTCTGCCTTGGCAAAACGCCATGTATGTTTAAAGATGCTGAAGTCCACCAGCGAGAGGACCGCGACGATGATTGTTGCGGCAAGCGTGGCATGGGGGAGATAAAACAAAGCCGGGGTGAGAAAGAGCGATGCCAAGGTGATGCCGACCGCCGTATAAAGTCCTGCCGCGGGCGTGCGAGCGCCGCTATCAGCGTTTACGACAGAGCGGGCAAAGCCGCCGGTGACGGGAAAGCCCCCGGTCAAGGATGCAGACACGTTGCAGGCGCCCAGAGCGACCAGTTCTTGGTTGGGTTCGATGCGTTCGCGTCTTCTAGCCGCAAGTGTCTGGCCGACTGAAACAGACTCAACAAAACCGACGATGCTAATTAACAAGGCGGGCATAAAGAGCGCTTTCCAAAGCTCCATATCGAATAGGGGAGCTGTCAGCGGCGGTAAACCTTTGGGGACAGTGCCCACGACTTTGAGTCCCATACTTGGCCAGTCCAGTTGCCAGGCAAGTATCGTCGTGACGGCGATCGCCAGCACGGGACCGGCTTTGGTCACAATATCTGCGGCGAGTTTGCTCAGTCCCAGTTTGAGCAACAAGGGCTTGAGTTTTTGTCTCACCCAAAAGAGAAACACCGTAGCTAATGCGCCAACGACAAGCGTCAACACATTGGTATTAGGTATTTGTTGCAGTAGGGACCATACCAAGGCAAAGAAATTATCTCCTGAGGCTTGGACGCCCATGAGTGTTTTGATTTGACTTGCGGCGATCAGCAGGCCAGAGGCTGAAATAAAGCCTGAGACGACAGAGTGACTGAGAAAATTAGCGAGAAAACCTAGCCGCAGAAAACCCATCACCAATAGCATGCCGCCAGAGATAAAGGCCAGTGTGAGCGCGATTTGCCAATAGCTGTGCACACCAAGCGCGGCTTGCTCGCCCACAGCGGCGGCCGTCATCAAGGAAACGACTGCGACAGGGCCGACGGCCAAGACGCGACTTGTACCAAGCAGGGTATACATCACGAGCGGTGCAACACTGGCGTACAGACCAACCTCTGGTGGTAAGCCCGCCAGCATCGCATAAGCCAAGCTCTGTGGAATGAGCATGATGGTGACAATCAGCGCCGCGACCAGATCGCTGAAGAGCAGATCGCGGTTGTACTGCGCACCCCATTGCAGTACGGGCAAAGTCGGGAGTTTCATCCGTGAGCCGCTTAAGACTTTTTGCTGGATTGCGCGCGCTCGGCGATTTCAAAAACCATCATGCCGACAAGCATGGCGACGACAAATATCAGCGCTTTTTCGTGACCGGCGGCCATAGAGACAAGGACCGGACCTGGACAAAATCCAGCCAAGCCCCAGCCTATACCAAACATCAAACTGCCGATAACCAGACGTTTGTCGATATGCGTGGATTTTGGTAGGTGCAAGGCGCCGCCAAAAAAATTCGTCGTGCGTTTTTTTGCCAAGGTGAAAGCAAAAATCCCCACTAGAATCGCACCCCCCATGACAAAGGCGAGTGATGGATCCCATTGGCCAAAGAGATCAAGAAAGCCGAGCACTTTGGCGGGGTTGGTCATGCCAGAAAGGATGAGCCCCAAGCCGAAAAGCAATCCTGCGAGAAATTCGAAAATACGAAGCATGTTGAGTGCTCCTTTAAATGAGGTGACGGACAACATAGACCGTCAGAAAGCCGGCGGCCATGAAAGAGAGTGTGGCGACTAAGGAGCGTGGCGACAGGCGTGAGAGACCGCAGACGCCGTGACCAGAAGTGCAGCCTGAACCGTAACGTGTACCGAAACCCACCAAGAGACCCGCAATCACGAGCATGATGAGGTCTGCATCGATTTGTGGGGGCGTTATGAGTTCAGCGGGGGCGAGTAGATTAAAGAGCCATGGCGAGGCAAACATCCCTGCCAAGAAAGCGAGGCGCCAAAACGTATCACCTGCTTTGGGTGGCAATAGCCCACCTAAAATGCCACTGATGCCCAATACGCGTCCATTGATGAGGATAAAGAGGGCGGAAGCGACCCCGAGAATAATGCCGCCGGAGAGCGAGCTCCATGGCGTGAAATGGGCCCAATCGATATTCATGCGCTGACTCCTTATTTGATGCAGAATTGTGAATACAAGACTTCCATGACGGCGAATGCTTGCGGACTTGAGAACTGGTAGTAAATATTTTTTCCCTCGCGACGCGTCTTGACGAGTTGTTCATTTCGCAGGACGGTGAGTTGCTGAGAGAGCGTGGGTTGAACAATGCCGAGCGAGGTTTCAAGCTCACTGACGCAGCGCTCGCCTTGTGTGAGTTGACACAAGATCATGAGTCGGTCGGGATTAGTGAGGACTTTCATGAGTCGGCAGGCATGTGCTGCAGAGGCTTGCATGGTGGCAAGCTCGAACGGGGTGGTGTCTTCTTTTATCATGATAGAAATCGCAGTCCTGAGTTGAATTTTAAAAATTATAATATATTTACAAACATTTTGTTTAAATATATAATATTTATATGTCATTTAGATGTCCTACTTTTTCGCTTTAGACGCCTTGGAGTCAGTATGAGCAATATCAATACAAAACCTTTGGTGCATGGTCTTTTTGATCCCGCAACCTGGACGGTGACCTATGTTGTGTATGAAAAGCCGGGTTCAGCTTGCGCCATCATTGACTCCGTGTTGGATTACGAACCGAAATCAGGTCGCACCAAAACCACCTCTGCGGACAAAGTGATTGCTTTCGTTCGTGCCAACAAC
>JBILJA010000003.1:0-48811 GCA_044368775.1 Burkholderiaceae bacterium | reverse complement strand
ACCGGATGTCACCGGTCGGTCAAAAGGGCGACCCAAGCCAAGCTGCGGTTTGGACCATGGATGCCAAATCTTGGGTGACTTCGCCTTCGCCTGACAGTGGTCCGGTCAAAGCGGGTGTTGTTCAAATCACCGGCGTGGCCATGGGTGGGTCTGAGGACGTCGCCAAGGTCGATGTATCGCTCGACGGCGGTAAAACATGGCAGGCCGCGCGCTTGATGGGTCCCGACTTGGGCAAGTATGCTTGGCGTCAATTTGTCTTGGCTGCAAACCTGAAATCTGGCCAATACGATGTGGCTTGCCGCGTCACCACCAAGTCAGGTGTGGATCAGGTCGCTTTGTCGGTGGAAAACGCTGCGGGCTATCTGAATAGTGGCTGGCAAGCACACGCTGTCAAAATCACTGTGGCCTAAACATGCAGAAAAAAATCTTTACTCATTTTGCTGGGGTGATCGGTGCAGTAGCACTGATCTCTGGTGCAGCATTGACTCCGGTTGCTTCGGCAAATGATGAAGAAGGTAAGCTCTTATTTTTAAAAGGGGCTACGCCAGCCTGCGCAATCTGTCATGCCCTTGATGCCGCCGGCGCAGCGGGTGCTGTGGGACCTTCGATGAACGAGCTCAAGCCCGATGCTGCACGAGTCATGAATGTCCTTAAAAACGGCATCGGTCAAATGCCTGCGTACCCAGGCCTGACGCCCGAACAGATGAAAATTCTGTCCGAATACGTCGCCAAAGCTAGCCGCGAGTAATACCGGATCAATCGAGTTTAAAACGCGCAATGCGTTTTTGTCAGCCACTCAAGGATCAGGGGCAAGCTAGACTGTGCTCAAAGCAAATGTAAGTTGCTTTGACGGTTTTGGTTGCATAAGTGAAAAATAAAGAATACAAACATTCTTAAAACATATTCAGTCAACTTTATAGGAGATTGCTTCATGATGCAGATCCAATTAACGGTGAATGGTCAGGCAGTGACCCTCACCGCAGCACCTAATACTTTGCTGGTCCAGGCTTTGCGCGAGCATCTCCATTTGACGGGTACGCACGTTGGGTGTGACACCGCCCAGTGTGGCGCATGCACGGTTCTCATGAACGGCAATGCGATCAAGTCCTGTAATGTGTTGCTTGCACAGGCCGAAGGCGCGGAGATAGCCACTATCGAGGGCTTGGCGCAACCCGATGGCACCATGCATCCGATGCAAGCTGCCTTTAAAGACTGTCATGGCTTGCAGTGTGGTTATTGCACACCGGGCATGGTGATGAATGCAGTAGATATTTGTCGCAAACATCCCAATCCGAGTGCGCAACAGATCCGAGAACAGTTAGACGGCAATATTTGTCGTTGCACGGGTTATCAAAACATCGTCAAGGCTGTGCAGCAAGGTGCTGCCGCCATGAAAGCTTGAGGAGGCGACCATGGGCGCAAATGAATTCGCAAAATTACCGCATATCGGTGAGTCAGTTTTACGTAAAGAAGACTACCGTTTCTTAACGGGTGCGGGGCAATACACCGACGACATTACCCTTGCTCGTATGACGCACGCAGTATTTGTGCGCTCACCTCACGCGCACGCGCGGATTAAAAGCGTGGATACCCGTGCTGCGAAAAGCGCGCCTGGTGTGATTGGTGTACTGGAGGGCAAGGACGTTGCTAATGACAAGATCAACGGTTTACCCTGTGGATGGCTGATCACCAGCACGGACGGTCAACCCATGAAAGAGCCGCCTCATCCTATTTTGGCTCTGGACAAAGTGCGCTATGTGGGTGACCACGTGGTGATGGTGGTGGCCGAGACGCTTGAACAAGCAAAAAATGCAGCGGAGCTCGTCGAAGTGGATTACGAGCCATTGACCGCCGTGGTGGATGTGCGTGATGCAAAGGGCGGGGCAGCACTGCACGATATTGCGCCAGACAATCATTGCTACAAATGGGCGATTGGCGATAAAGCTTTGGTGGATGCAGCTTTTGCCGGAGCGGCACATGTGACCAAGCTTGATCTCATCAATAATCGCCTCGTACCAAACGCAATGGAGCCTCGCGCCGCGATTGGTTCTTATAGTCGCGCGAATGACGATTACACCCTTTACGTTTCAAACCAAAATCCTCACGTCGAGCGCTTGCTCATGACGGCTTTTGTGATGGGTCTACCCGAACACAAAGTCCGAGTGATTGCTCCTGATGTGGGCGGCGGGTTTGGTTCAAAAATCTATTTGTATGCAGAGGATGTGTGTCTGACCTGGGCGTCAAAAAAACTGAATCGTAATATCAAGTGGGTCTGTGAGCGAGGCGAGGCCTTTTTGTCAGACGCCCATGGTCGCGATCATTCGAGCCATGCAGAGCTTGCGTTGGACAAGGACGGAAAATTTTTAGCCTTGCGCGTCCATACAGACGCTAATTTGGGCGCTTACCTCTCTACGTTTTCGACCTGCGTGCCGACGATTCTTTATGCAACCTTGTTGGCAGGGCAGTACACCACACCGCTCGTCTACGCTGAGGTCGATGCATGGTTTACCAATACGGCGCCTGTCGATGCGTATCGCGGCGCAGGACGCCCCGAGGCAACGTATCTGGTGGAGCGTATCGTGAGTCGTGCGGCCTTTGAGCTTGGGCTTTCTCAAGATGATATTCGCCGCCGTAATTTCATTACCCAGTTCCCTTACCAGACTCCTGTTGCGCTCCAATATGACATCGGTGACTATGTTGCCTGCATGGATGCTTCGCAAAAGTTGGCAGATGTAGCAGGGTTTGCGGCGCGTCAAGCTGCCAGCAAGTCACAAGGCAAGTTGCGCGGGATTGGTTACTCGAGCTATATCGAAGCTTGCGGTCTTGCGCCAAGCAATATCGCAGGTGCCTTAGGTGCTCGGGCAGGCTTGTTTGAGTGTGGCGAGGTGCGTGTGCACCCGACCGGCAGCGTGACCGTTTTTACGGGTTCGCATAGTCATGGCCAAGGTCACGAAACAACTTTTGCTCAAGTCGTGGCTTCGCGCTTAGGGATCGCGGTCGATGCCGTGGATATCGTGCACGGCGATACGGGTCGAGTCCCTTTTGGGATGGGCACCTACGGTTCGCGTTCGATCTCTGTCGGTGGTGCGGCAATCATGAAAGCCTTGGACAAAATTGAAGCCAAAGCTAAAAAGATTGCAGCGCATTTGCTTGAGGCGTCCGATACGGATATCGACTTTGCAAATGGTGAATTTACCGTGCGTGGCACCGACAAGAAGATTCCTTTTGGCACGGTGGCACTCACCGCTTATGTCCCCCACAATTATCCCTTGGATACGCTAGAGCCCGGGTTGAATGAAACCGCGTTCTACGATCCCACTAACTTTACCTTCCCTTCAGGGACCTACATTGCCGAGGTTGAAGTTGACCCCGAAACAGGTGTGGTGCGGTTAGATCGTTTTACGGCAGTCGACGACTTTGGCACCATCATCAATCCCATGATCGTAGAAGGCCAGGTGCACGGTGGTCTCGTGCAGGGTATCGGACAAGCGCTGATTGAAAACTGCGTGTACGACCGCGAGACCGGACAGTTATTGACAGGGTCTTTTATGGACTATGCCATGCCGCGTGCCGATGATTTTCCGGAGTTCAAAATCGGTCATGTGTGCACGCCTTGTACGCATAATCCGCTTGGTACCAAAGGGTGTGGCGAAGCAGGTGCGATCGGCTCACCTCCAGCGGTGATCAATGCAGTACTCGATGCCTTGGCACCCTTAGGTGTCAAGGATCTTGACATGCCCGCGACACCACACCGCGTGTGGCAAGCCATTCAATCGGCTAAAGCCTAAGGAGAAACTGGATATGTATGCATTCACTTATGAGCGTCCAAAATCTCTTGCAGATGCAAGCAAATTCGTCCAAGCGGGCGGACAGGCTTTAGCGGGTGGTCAAACCATGCTGGCCTCGATGAAGCAACGTTTGATGCAGCCTGAGCAGTTGGTTGATTTACGCAACATTCCTGAACTTGTGGGTGTCCGCAAGGACGGCGAACAGATTGTGATTGGTGCGATGACTAAACATTGCGATGTTGAGCACAATGCGCTTGTCAAGCAGCACATCCCAGCGTTAGCGGCTCTGGCCGGTGGCATTGGTGACCGACAAGTCCGTGCAATGGGGACCTTGGGTGGATCTGTTGCGAACAACGATCCCTCAGCGTGCTACCCCAGTGCCTTGTTAGCCTTGAATGCGACGATTCATACTGATGCACGCACCATTAGCGCTCAGGATTTTTTTCTTGGGATGTATGCCACCGCTTTAAATCCCGGAGAGCTCATCACAGCCGTGAGTTTTCCTATTCCTAAGCGTGCGGCATACGCAAAGTTCAAGCAAGGTGCTTCACGCTTTGCGATGGTGGGGGTGTTTGTGGCAGATACGGCTCAGGGAGTGCGTGTGACGGTCACGGGTGCGTCGAGCGGTGTGTTTCGTCACGCTGGACTAGAAGCTGCACTGAATAAAAGCTTTGCACCTGGGTCAGTCGCCGGAGTCGAGGTCGATGACACAGAGCTCAATAGTGACATCCATGCCTCGGCAAGTTATCGCGCCCAACTTATCAAAGTCCAGACGCGCGTGGCGGTGCAGATGGCGCTTGCATAGTGCACAACGCCCCAGCAATGGGGCGTTTTATTGGAAGCTTTCATGGCAGACACGCTCAGCGTTGATTCAGTCCAGACGTTAACGTCAGCGCTCGCATCCGTCGGTTACTTGGCTGAGCGACGTTTGGTCACAGCTGTGTATTTGAGTTTGACTTTGCAGCGTCCTTTGCTACTCGAAGGTGAACCTGGAGTAGGAAAAACTGAGCTCGCCAAAGCATTGGCATGCGTGTTGAAACGCCCGCTTGTGCGCTTGCAGTGTTACGACGGCATGGAGCAGCGCGAAGCGCTGTATGAGTGGAATCACGCCGCACAACTGATGCATATGCGTGCCCAACAGGATCACGCCACACCCGAGCAGCTTGAGCATGCTATTTATCAAGAAAAGTATCTGTTGCGTCGACCAATGTTGCAGGCTTTACAAACACCAGCGCCTGGTGCGGTGCTGTTGATTGACGAAGTTGATCGAGCCGATGCACCCTTTGAGGCGTTTTTATTAGAGTATCTTGGTGAATACCAAGTGAGTATTCCAGAGCTTGGTACGGTCCGCGCGAATATTCCGCCCGTCACGATCCTGACCAGCAATCGAACGCGAGACCTCAATGATGCGGTCAAGCGTCGCTGTTTGTATCACTGGATGGATTATCCCGATCGTGAACGTGAACTTGCAATCGTGCGTGAGAGGGTGCCCCAGGCGAGTCAAGCGCTGGCAGAGCAGGTTGCCGATTTTGTGGAGCGTCTACGCCGTGAGCCTTTTATCAATGCCTTGAGTCGCTCACCCGGTATCGCTGAAAGCGTTGAATGGGCTAAGGCACTCGTGGCGCTTAATACTTTGCAGCTTGATCCCGAAGTGATTCAAAGCACAGTCGGGATCTTATTCAAACAGCGCGAAGATCTTGCTGCGCTTGAGCCGATGCTTGACGCGTTGCTTGCGCCCAATACAGACGCTTGACCTACCCTTATGCAACTTGGTGATTCGCGTGTAGGGAAAATGGCTGACAACATCGTCGGCTTTGCGCGCACCTTACGACGTGCTGGTTTTCCGATGGATAGTGGTCGTATAGGCTTGGCGCTCGAGTCTGCCTTGTTGATCGGGCTCGACAATAAGCATGATTTTCGTGCGAGTCTGGAGGCTACCTTGGTTTGCCGTCAGCAAGATCTGGAGGTGTTTGATCAGCTGTTTGAGGCTTATTTTCGTAATCCAGAATTCACACAACAATTGTTAGCGCAAATGTTGCCCAGGGCCACTGAAGCTGCGCCTGTGCCTAAACGCCGTGCACGTGCTCAGGAGGCCTTGGCCGCCATCGCCTCAAACACTCCACGCTCTGCTGTTCAGGAGGACTCTGTTGATTTTGATGCCGCGATGACGGCTAGCGATCGAGTAAGATTCCGACATGCTGATTTTGAAAGCTTAAGCGCAAGTGAGTTTAAGCTTGTGCAACGGCTTGCTAGCGAGATCCCACTTTCATGGCCGCAAGTCCCAGCGCGACGAACACAACGCAGCCTCTCGGGTACTCGGGTGGATTGGACGCAGACGCTCAGAGAGTCGGCACGCTTAGATGGCGAGTTGTTATCTTTACCTCATCTAGCCCGACGCACCCAAGCTTTACCCGTATTGATTTTGGTTGACGTGTCGGGCTCGATGGAGCGGTATGCAAGATTGATGCTGGCTTTTTTACATCAAAGTACTCGCGGACGATCGCGCTCGGTCTATGCCTTTGGCAATCAGCTGACAGACTTAAATCGTGCATTTCGGCATACTGAGACTGACCTGATGCTCTCTAGCGCGAATCAGCTGATTCAGGATTTTGCGGGCGGTACGCAGATCGGACGCTCGCTTGAGCAGTTGCGCCTAACCCAGCAGCGACAGTTGATCGGTCGTCGTACAGTCGTGCTACTCATTACCGATGGTCTCGATACCGGCGAGCCCAGTGTCTTGGCTCGGGAGCTCGAATGGCTCAAACGCAACTGCCGAAGCTTATTATGGCTCAACCCCTTACTGCGGTTTGAGCAATATGTACCGAGTGCGATTGGCGCGAGCGTATTACATCAGCATGCGGACCGCTTGCTTGCCATACATAATCTTGCACATTTGGAGCAATTAGCGCAGTCTTTGGCAGAGTTAGTTAAACAGTAAATATTTAAACGAGAGAACCCTATGGATATGCAAGGAAATCGCCAACTTGGTGTTTCACAACAACAAGCATGGGATGCACTCAACGATCCCATCATCTTAAAAGCTTGTATCCCTGGATGTGAAAAGTTTGAGCTGATTGCAGAGAACCAATACGCAGTGCTTGTCGCTGTCAAAATCGGTCCTGTGGCGGCCAAGTTCAATGGCAAAGTCACCTTGGCAGACATTCAAGCACCCGCGTCCTACTCTCTGCAATTCGAGGCTCAAGGCGGTGTGGCAGGTTTTGGACAGGGCGAGTCAAAAGTAGAGCTCGTGGCTAATGAGGGTGGCTGCGAACTACGCTACACCGTGCATTCCAAGGTCGGAGGCAAAATTGCCCAACTTGGCCAACGATTGATCGACGGTGTTGCGAAATCGTTGGCTGAGGATTTTTTCAAACGTTTCGAGCTTGCTCTACAAGAGAAATATCCAGAGTCGGTACAAGCACCGCCTTCCGAAGCCCAGAAAGAAGATGCGATCAACGCTTCTACCGACTCGCAGACTCAGCCCTCTGGGACACCCGGTTGGTTATGGCCTTTGTTGGCAGGTGTTGTGGCGGGCCTAGCGATCTATTGGTTCACGCGTTAGAGGGTCAGGAGTCGTGCTTGAAAAAGCAATTCAAGTTTCGATTTAATTCAACTGAACATTTGCCTCTTTCGCGACCTTGCCCCATTTATCCACTTCATCTTTGACATACTTTGAAAACTCAGCGGGTGTACTGCCCACGGGGGTCGCAGAGATCGCAGCAAAGCGGTCTTTAATCTCTTGCGTTTTGAGGATCGCGATCGTTGCGTCAGCGAGTTTGTTGATGATGGCGGGTGGTGTACCGGCTGGTGCAAACAGTCCATTCCAGGAGTCGGCTTCGATGCCAGGCATACCGGCTTCGGCCATAGTGGGGACGTCCGGTAATTGAGCCAAGCGTTGGTTGCCGGCGACAGCAATCGCGCGTACTTTACCCGATTGAATCGCAGGCATGACACCGCTGGCGGTTTTAAAACCCATGCCCACGGTTCCACCAATGACATCTGTGAGTGCTGGTGCGGCACCTTTATAGGGAATATGCAAAACGTCGATGCCCGCGCGTAATTTGAGCATTTCACCCGCATGGTGTTGCATGCCGCCGGCGCCCGAAGACGCGTAGTTCAACTTGCCGGGTCGGGCTTTGACGTAAGCGATGAGTTCATCGAGCGTTTTAACAGGCAGATCTGCATTGACGACTAAAACGCTCGGCGAGGACATAATCTGAGTGATCGGTGCAAAATCTCGCACCGTGTTGTAGCCCAGATTCTTGTAGATGCCCATGTTGGTCGTGTTGGCGACCGTACCGACTAAGAGCGTATAGCCATCAGGCTTGGCTTTGGCGACAAATTCTGAGCCGATATTAGAGCCGCCTCCAGGTTTGTTTTCAACAATAATGGGCTGACCGAGTTCTTTTTCTAGCTTGGAGGCGATCAGGCGCGCAAAGACATCCGTTGGGCCACCAGCCGCAAAGCTGACAATTAAACGAATAGGTTGGGCAGGGTAGGCAGGCTGGCTCGATGCTGGAGCAGCTAGCAGAGCGCCAAAAATAGCCAAAGAAAGCCCTAGGTACTTCTTTAATCCGACTGAAAACAAGTGCATGAAGAGTCTCCATTTTTTAAGTTATTCTGTTTAGCTTAACGGGCAAACAAAAAAAATGAAAGAAGAGACATGACGATGAGTGAAAAAATCACGATCGCGCAGTTGTTGGTGCGTAAACTTGGGCAGAAAGGGGTGAGTAAAATTTTCGGTCTGCCTGGTGGGGGTTCTTCGCTAGACGTGATTGCTGCCGCCTCTGCTCAAGACATCGAATTTATCCTCACTAAAACTGAAAACGCAGCGGTCATGATGGCGGGTGCGCTATCTGAGACGACGGGTGTCCCGGGTGTCGCGCTCATGACTAAAGGTCCGGGACTCACCAATAGTGCTAACGGCGTGGCGTATGCGAGTTTGGATCGTGCGCCAGTCGTAGTGTTGACAGACGGTTTTACCCCTAAACAGTTGTCCTATATCACGCATCAGGTCTTTGATCAGAAAGCGGTCTTGGCACCGATCGTCAAAGCAGTCAGCCGCCTCGAGTCTGACGACCCAGAGGCTGAGATTGAAGCTTTGCTTGCTTTGGCTTGCACCGAGCCGATGGGGCCTGTGCATATTGAGTTGACTTCGGAGACCGCGCGCAAGCTTGTCTCAGTGTCTTCTGAAAGTCGCTTGAACGCGACGCGAATGACGGTTCAGTCTGACGAGCATACTGTCTCGTCGGCAATACAGCTTCAAGCGCTTCAGGCAAGACTGAGACTGGCGCGTCGGCCCATTGTTGTCTTGGGCTTGGAGGCACGCGCGCACGCGGACGTGGTCAGAAAGTTTGTCGATGCGTTGGGCTGTGCCGTACTGTCGACGTATAAAGCCAAGGGTGTGATACCTGATTCAGATCCCCGCGTAGTGGGTATCTTTACGGGTGGCTCGCTTGAGCAGGAGGCCATTGCTGCTTCTGATCTGATGATTTTGATCGGTATGGATCCGGTCGAGTTGATTTTGCAACCCTGGCGCTACGCGACCCCCGTGGTGGATATCGCTGCGTGCGACCATCCCGTTCATTATGTGAAGCCTGAGATCCGTGTGGTGGGAGTCTTGACAGACATCCTGCAGACGTTGATAGCGTCGGGTGGCTATGAGCGAAGCGGATGGAGTGAGTCTGCGCTTGACGCCTTGCGCGAAAATGCGCAAAAACAGTTGACGTACGCGCCTGTGCATTACGGCGTCGCACCTGATCGAGTCGCGCAATTGGCAGCACTTTGCTGTCGCAAGGCTGGGGTCAATCCCATGTTTTCGATTGATGCGGGCGCACACATGTTTTCCGTAGCGGGCTTTTTTCCTGCGGAGCGTGCGGGGGATGTCCTGATCTCCAATGGCTTGGCGACGATGGCTTTTGCCTTGCCGGCTGCGATTTCAGCCGCGGTGCAAGAGCGAAATACGCCGGTCTTGTGCTTTACCGGGGATGGTGGTTTGATGATGTGTCTCGGTGAGCTCTGCACTGCAGTTGAGCAACAGGCAAAGGTCATTGTGATTGTTTTTAATGACAGTGCGTTATCTCTCATTGATATCAAACAACAGAGTCGTTCGATGAAATCGGAGGGGGTACGTTGGCGTCACCACGACTTTGCGGCGACGATGGAGGCTCTCGGTGGTGTGGGTATCCGCGTGTCGAATGATCAAGAATTTGTAGAGGGCATGCAACGTGCGTTGGCTTGTGAGGGTCCATCATTGCTCGATGTTTCGATCGATCCGACCGGATACCCAGAGCAACTCAAGGCGATGCGGGGTTAAATTCAATCTAGGAGGCTAATTATCATGATCCATGTTTCAACAAAGCAAGAGTCCTTGAGTAACAGACGACTATCGCGCATGGAGAGCGGCGAGGTGCACTGGAGGACGGATTTTCTACGCCCCTCGGATGCGGTGTCACACGATAGTAAAGCCGTCTCTCCGCAGGCGTTCTTGATCGAGATGACGCCTCAGGAAATCATCCATCCGCATTTCCATGAGGTGGAGCAGTTCCAGGTGTTTTTCGAGGGCGAAGGGCAGATGGGGCGCACGGATGGCAAACTCGGTCCTGGGGTGGTGCATTACACGGATGCCTACACAGGCTACGGACCCATCACGGCAAGCCAGCAGGGACTTTCTTATTTCGCTTTGCGTCCGCGCAAAGATCCAGGCGCGATTTATCTACACAAGGAAGGCTATCGTGAAAAACTTCGTCCTTCGAAAAAACGGCACTTTTCCATTCCTTTTGTGAAAAGCACGCAGGCCGTGCTTGGCCACTTGGAAAAACCGGTCGTAGAGCCACTTTTTGACGATAGCCACTACGCGCTCGATGATGGTTTGTCTGCGAGTTTGGTGAGACTCGGTCCAAACCAATCTTTTACGATTCAGTCCAGTACTCAGAGTGGTGGTCAGTATCTCGTCAATATTCAAGGCGTTCTAAAGTATGGCGATCGTGATTTCGCGGAGTCGTCTGTTTTTTTTAGCGAACCTGATGACGTCACGTTTGTGGTCGATTCAGGGGAGACGGGTGCAGAGTTTTTAGTTTTGCAGTTTGGTCAGCGCCCTTGATTTCGAATAAACCGAACATAAACTCATATAAAGTTCGATTGATCCGAAGTCGCTATCCCTTCAACATGCACTCCACTAAGTTCGCCGCCTGCGGCTATTTAACGGAGTGCTTCAATGAAAGTCTTGCTTTGGGGAAGCGTCGCTTTCCTTTCGGTGCTTTGGACCGGTGGGGCTGCCTTGCTGGCGCAGGGCGTGGTGTGGGCATCTCGGCGGATGTCAGAAGGTCCAGCCCTCACACTTGAGGCGGCTTCCAGCTCGTTCATTATTCCTGTGTGGTTAACGTCATGGTTCGATCCGACAGCCTTCAATACGGTTCTTCAAACCACTCAAGGCGTCTTGGGAAATTTCTTTAGTGTCTTACCGACGATGGGCATGGTGCTAGCCTGGCTCGTTCCCGCGATCTGGATGACGTGGGGTATTGGCATGTTGATGTTGTTGGGCTTAGTGATCTTTGGTACGGGAATACTGCAGCGTTTTCAAAAGTCCTAAAGTTTTTTTTTTGCTGAAACGGTGTTCTGGGATTTGTTGATGGTTGGGGATATTAAGAAATTTTTATCGCTGTATGATGAAAACTCAATATTTCTACAAAAATCATAGCGATCAAATCGCACCCAGGAGACAACATGAAAGCAAAAGACGGTTACCTCGAAATCCCCTCACTCAAAGGCAAGGTCTCTGAGGCGGAATGGCAAGCGCGTGTCGATCTGGCTGCCTGCTATCGACTCGTGGCGATGTATGGCTTATCGGACATGATTGCCAATCACATCTCCGCGCGCATTCCAGACGAAGAGGGCGTATATCTCATCAATCCCTACGGCATGATGTATGAGGAAATTACTGCGTCGAGTCTGCTAAAGATCGACTTTTCCGGCAAGGTCTTGGGAGGCCCTGATTTTGGTAGTCTCGGCTACGGCGTCAATCGCGCGGGTGCAGTGATTCATAGTGCCATTCACGAAGCGCGCCACGATGTGGGGTGCGTCGTACATACGCACAGTTGGGCCTCGATGGCAGTCTCTTCTCTTGAGTGTGGCGTACTACCGCTCAATCAAACTTCGATGCGCTTTCTAAAGATCGCCTACCATGACTACGAGGGTGTAGTTTTGCTTGATACAGAAAAAGCATCCTTGGTCAAAGATCTCGGCACAAACAACGTACTGATGTTGCGTAACCATGGCGCACTCGTGGCGGGCGTGACAATCGGAGAAGCCTTTAACTGGCTGCATCGCTTAGAGCTTTCCTGTTATGCGCAACTTGCTGCGATGGCGTGCAACTCACCCATGGTCAAGGTATCAGAAAGAGTATTAGAAGAAACGTGGAAAAACTATCAGGCCAGTACGCGTCGCCGTTTTGGCGATCTAGAGTGGCCCGCCTTGATCCGTAAGCTGGATCGCGCAGATCCGACGTATAAAAATTAATCTAACCAAGGTAAAGATTCCTATGACAAGAGTCGTGACGCTGAGACATTTACGTGCATTTTCTGAGCTCGCCACCACGGGTTCTTTTACTACAGCATCTGCCCGCTTGTTTATTACCCAGTCGTCGCTCACTGCGACTATTCAGCAATTTGAGTCAGCTGTTGGATTTAGTCTTTTTGATAGAACGACGCGAAGTGTGGTCATGACTGATGAGGCTCAACGTTTCAAAAGCAAAGCCGATCAGATTTTGCGCGATTTTGATACTGCAATTTCAGACCTGCAAGCATACTCTCAGGGACAAGTAGGGCATATTAAGATTGCATGTGCCGCATCTTTTTTGTATCAAATCATGGTGACAGTCATTGCTGACTTTCGCTCTTCATACTCAGGGATTACTTTGTCCCTTAGAGATACAGGGGCGGGTCATGTTGAGCAATTGGTCATCGACGGAGAAGTTGATTTTGCTATTGCAGATCGTCCTAAAAACACTGAGGTTCTAGATTATGTGCCACTTTTGATGGACCGGTATGGTATTGTTTGCAGACCTGATTTTCATCTTGCCGGTTCATCAAAGTCACTCAGTTGGGATAGTCTGTCTTCTGAGGGTTTTATATCGCTTACACCCGACACAGGAATAAGCTCATTCCTTCGTGAAAATGTAAATCAACTAGAGGTTTTTCAGGGGAGGCACGATGAAGCCTCAAGTACAACATCTTTGTATGCACTCATCAACCAAGGCAATTGTTTTTCAATACTGCCTGCGCTTGCAGCAAATTTGACAGGATTTGCAGAGTTTGCATATCGCCCGCTAAAGGGTCCTATCCTATATCGAGAAATTGGTCTAATCACTCGCCGCTTGCGCTCGTTGGCTCCAAGCGCAACACGTTTAGTAGATTCGATTTTAAGTGCTATTGATCATCATAAGCTTCCATCGGGTGTCAAAAAGATTCCTCGCGCTTTATAAATCCGTGTGGGTTTCATAAAGTCGATTTATTCGTATCCGTGAAAGATATTGCGTGATTTGTCCACGGTGATGCCCCAATATTTATCGCTAAAAACGATAAATCCATCTTTATATGTGATTTGAATTCGTAGGGATCAACATCTATTGTCGTAAATAGGTGTGTATTTTTTCATTAGTAAATAAAAAGTAAAAAGCGAAAAAATGATCCATATTTCTAAAAGATTAGGTCGTATAGAGCCATCTCCAAGCTCAATGGCTGGCCAGCGCGTGAGAGAGTTGAAGGCGTTAGGCCGTGACGTTATTGGTTTGACAACAGGTGAGCCTGATTTTGATACACCAGAGCATATCAAAGAGGCCGCCATTCTTGCCATGCATTCTGGCAAAACCAAATACACCGACGTAGGCGGCACGGTTGAGCTTAAAGAGGCGATTAAAGAAAAGTTCAAACGCGAAAACGAACTTTCTTATGAGCTGAATCAAATTGTTGCCTGTAGTGGTGCTAAGCAGGCGATTTTTAATGCGTTGATGTGTACGGTAGAGTTCGGTGATGAAGTCATTATTCCTGGACCTTACTGGGTGTCTTATCCCGATATTGTGCGTCTTGCTGGTGGTAGTCCGGTCTTTATTGCTTGCGACCCTAAAAAGGGCTTCAAGATGTCACCCGAACAACTCGAACAGTCAATCACACCCAAAACGCGTTGGTTGATTATGAATGCACCTGGGAACCCTAGCGGAGTTGTATACACTCGAAGCGAGCTCAAAGCACTCACGGAAGTTTTACTGAGGTTTCCTCACGTCAGTGTGTTGGCAGATGACATTTATGAACATTTAATTTATGACGGCCGAAAGTTTGTGACTGTGGCTCAAGTTGAGCCCGCTCTGATGGAGCGCACATTGACAATTAATGGCGTCTCAAAAGCTTATGCAATGACAGGCTGGAGAATTGGCTATGCAGCAGGCCCGGTGACACTCATTAAAAATATGATAAAGCTTCAGTCACAGAGCACATCGAATCCCTCCGCGATAGGTCAGGCCGCAGCCACTCAAGCCTTGTCTGGCCCTCAGGGATTTGTTGAGACGAGTCGATCAATTTTTCAAAGTCGTCGCGACAAAGTTGTTAGTCTACTCAGTCATGCTCCTGGCTTAAGTTTTCATCAGCCAGAAGGCGCATTTTATTTATTTGCATCCTGTGCAGATGCGATCGGAAAAAAAACTAAAGAAGGAAATGTCATTCGCGATGACACGGACTTTGTAAAACATCTTCTCGAATCTCAGAACGTAGCCGTCATTCAGGGGGCAGCGTATGGGCAGTCTCCGTTCTTTCGATTATCTTTTGCTACAAAAGATGCTGTGCTGGAAGAGGGGTGTCGTAGGATTCGTTTGGCATGTGAGGAGCTAGTTTAGGCACGTTGATCGTGCTGCATCCATGGCATAAATGACTATTTTTGTTGGAGATAATTTGTGAGTGATTGGTCAATCAGTATCGATATTGGCGGAACTTTTACTGATATTGTGGCGCTTGATTACTCTGCCGGAAAGCTATACAGCTCAAAGGTATTGACGACACATGGCGATCCAGCGCAAGCTGTGACCAATGGTGTCATTGAACTTATTCAAAAATGGGGCATTTCCCCCTCAAAAATCAAACGAGTCGTTCATGCAACAACGCTGTTTACGAATGCTCTGATTGAGCGTCGAGCGACCGGCATAGGAATGCTAGTAAATGTTGGTTTCAAAGATATCATTGAAATCGGAAATGAACGCAAATTTGATCTTTACGATTTAACGATAGAGCGGGCTCCAGTTCTTGTTCCACGCAATCTTCGCGCTGAGATTCGCGGACGTGTTGACTTTAAAGGTAATGAATTAGAGCCACTCGATGAAGAAGATGTCCGATCGGCTGTTTCTGATTTGGCTGATCAAGGCGTGAGTTCCATTGCAGTCTGTCTGCTTCATTCATACGCTTTTTCAGGTCATGAGAGAACTGTTGCAGAGTGGATTAAACGTGATTTTCCTCAAATGGAAGTCACACTATCTTCTAATGTCGCGCCCGTCATACGCGAATTTGAAAGAATGTCTACCACACTAGCAAATGCTTACATCAAACCCATGGCGAGTCGCTACCTGACGGCGCTTGAGGAGCGTTTGGAAAATTTAGGTATTGAGTGTGGTGTCTTGATGATGCTCTCAAATGGCGGTTTATCCCATATTTCTCAAGCCAGGCGCAATCCTATTGATTTATTAGAATCTGGGCCAGCTGCAGGCTCGATTGCGGCTGCACACTATGGAATGCAAGATGGATTCCCGAATCTCCTGGCCTTTGATATGGGGGGTACAACGGCTAAGTTGAGTCTGATCGAGAATGGGCATCCGTCAATTTCATTTACCTTTGAAGTGGCTCGTCGCAAAAGGTTTTCAGAAGGGAGTGGATTGCCAATTCGAATTACGACAGTCGACTTAATTGAAATTGGTGCTGGGGGTGGGAGTATCGCTCATTTGGACCAATTAGGATTGTTAAAAGTTGGTCCGGAAAGTGCCGGCTCAGAGCCTGGTCCAGCATGCTACGGTCTTGGAGGAGTCAAGCCGACAGTGACGGATGCAAATTTAATTCTTGGGTACCTTAACCCAGAATATTTCGCTGGGGGTTCTTTATCTATATACCCAAGTCGTGCTGTCGAAGCTTTGTCTCAAATGGGTCAGTCGCTTGATCGGAGCGTAAAAGATGTCGCCTGGGGCATTCACGATGTCGTTGCCGAAAACATGGCGGGCGCCGCACGCGTGCATGTTGCGGAGCGTGGTCGTGATCCAAGGGATTTTGTATTGGTGTGCACGGGTGGTGGTGGTCCTCTTCACGCTTATTATGTTGCTCAGAAAATAGGTGTTTCTAAAATTGTCTGCCCCCCCTCCGCGGGTGTCGCTTCAGCATTTGGTTTATTAATGGCTTCCGCTCGGTCAGATTTGTCACGAACACTGAATTTTAAATTTTCTACAAATGATTTGAGTCCCCTTGAAAATGCGTACCGCGAATTAGAAGGTGAGGCGCGGTCAACGTTAGAAACTCTTTCGTATGCGTTTGGACCAATATCGATCAAGCGGCAAGCGGATGGTCGATTTGTCGGTCAAGGTTTCAATCTATCAGTTGAGTTACCCGAGGGACCTTACTCGGATGACACAAATCAGTCTGAAAATAATATTCGTATCAAACTTGTTCAAGCTTTTGAAAGTGCATACAAGGAAAAGTTTGGTCGTACACCGCCTGATGTGCAAGTTGAGTTTGTCAATGTCCGGATATCAGGTGATGCGCCGCCTCATACTCAATTTGTGCCAGAGTTAATGCGCTTGGGGCACGATGCTGAACCCAAAGGATTCCGTGAAGTGTATTTTAAAGAGCTGGATGCCTATATCGAAACTCCGATTTTCGAGCGATCTGATCTCTCTACGGGATTTTCCGCAATGGGACCGCTGCTGATTGAGGATGCGAGCTCTACGCTTGTTGTCGGACCTAAAGGGCGTGTTGAGCAGCTTGCTAGTGGAAACTTGGTGATTACGATTGGAGATGTTGAGTTATGAGCCTAATTAACAAATCCAATATTGCAAATCGAGCAGATGATCCAATTTTTTTAGAGGTATTTTGGACGCGTGTGCGTTCGATTGCAGACGAGGCGGCAAAACTAATTGTACGCACTTCATTTTCAACCCTTTCAACTGAAGCGAATGATTTTGCAGTAGTCATTACTGATTCTCAAGGGCGAGCTCTTGCCGAAAACAGTGGGAGCATTCCTTCTTTTATCGGCACCTTACCCCGAACGGTCAGAGCAGCAATGTCACTGATTGGTATCGATGAGATCCGCCAAGGGGATATCTACATTACTAATAATCCGTGGATTGGCACGGGACATCTAAATGATGTTTGCTTGGTGAAACCAATTTTTTATCAAAATAGCCTAATTGGTTTTGCGGCAACTGCTGGCCATGTGCCTGATATTGGAGGAAAGATCCGTTCTGTTGATTCTCGCGAGCTATATGAGGAGGGTTTTCATATACCAATGATGAGATTTTTAAGAGCGGGAGTACCTGATGAATCATTAATCACGTTAATTAAGACTAACGTGCGCACTCCAGAGCAGACTATTGGCGATATTTGGTCTCAAGTCGGTGCTGTTGAACTCGTTGCGGATCGCATAGTCGATGTGTTGCGAGAGTATCAGCTTGCTGAGGCCTTATTTACTCGTGGTGAATCTGCAATGAGGCAAGCCATCCATCAAATAAAAGACGGTTCATATCAATATGAGATGTGCACAGATGGTTTTGAAAATAGATTTCGCTTTTCTGTTGTGGTTAATGTTAAAGGAGGTGAAATTGAATGTGACTTTTCAGGAACTTCCTTACAACAGCCGCGTGCAATAAATTGTGTCTTGGCTTATACGTATGCGATGACTGTTTATGCAATTAAGTGCTTGTTACTTCCAGACCTTCCTAACAATGACGGTTTATTTCGACCGATTCGTATTTCAGCGCCTGAGGGATCATTACTGAATCCAAAATCCCCTGCGCCAGTAGGCGGACGTTCTTGTACGGGGCATTACGTTCCAATTTTAATTTTTGGAGCCCTCCACTCAGTATTACCTAAGCGTGTGATGGCTGGTGCCGGTTCACCACTTTGGATTGCCAATCTCAGTGGTACGCGCTCTGACGGAAAACCTTTTGCGACTGTTCTTTTCTACAACGGAGGTATGGGTGCCACTGCGAGTAAAGACGGTTCGGCTGCAATGTCCTGGCCAAGTAATATTTCACCTACTCCTATTGAGATCGCTGAGAGAGATTCACCGGTGTTTTTTAAATATAAACGCTTGCGACCTGGATCGGGCGGTGAAGGTTGTATGCGTGGTGGGCTGGGTGAAGAAATCAGTTTCACGAATAGTCACGATGGCCCCTTATCGATCGTATTTCTGACGGAAAGAATCCAAGTCCCTGCGCCAGGTCTTGGAGGTGGTGGAGATGGCGCTTGCGGAGAGGTATTGATAAATGGTGTGGCTATTGATAGCCGGCGTCCACATATTCTAGCTCCGGGTGACGAAGTTATTTTGCGCACTCCTGGAGGTGGTGGCTATGGACTTTCAAGTGAACGTCACGCATCACTGACAAAGCTTGATGCTTTATATAAATATGTTTAGTGCTTGTTGTCACTTATCCTGAATGCCTAAAAAATCATGACTCATATGTGATGCTTAGGATTTTTAATCTATTACATTTAAAAGGTATTGATATGAAAAAGATTGTGGCTAAAGTTCTTGCAGTCGTGATGTTTGGAATTTCAAGCGTTGGTGTAGTGTCGGCCCAAAGCGCTCAAAAGGAGTTTCCATCGAAGACAATGAAAATTATTGTGCCTTACGCGCCTGGAGGATCGACGGATCTCCTTGCCCGCACAATGGCTAAAGCGGTGGGTGAGAGGCTTGGTCAAACTATTATTGTTGAAAATATTGCTGGGGCGAGCGGCAACATCGCAGTGAGTCATGTTTTAAAACAGCCTGCAGATGGCTACACCATATTTCTCGGGACTTCGGCTGCGCTAGCGGTGAATCCACTCCTCTACAAGGAAAAGTCACCATACAATCCCCTCACGGACCTTGAGCCTATCATTCTGGCGACCGAACAAGCGAGTCAGGTTCTCGTTCACCCATCTGTTCCTGTTAACACGATGCAGGAACTGACTGCATATCTTAAAAGCAAACCAAATCAGAGTAACTATGCAACGGCAGGAAATGGTTCGCCAGGACATCTTGGTACTGAAATGTACAAAATGATGGCAGGAATCGAGATGTCTCATATTCCATACAAGGGAGGCGCTCCTGCGCTTGCTGGTTTGGCTGGAGGACAGACAACAATGTCTATCGCCATCCTGCCAGAGTCAATGGCGCTGGTCAATGCGGGCCGACTGCGGGCACTAGCTATTACAACGTCTCAGCGTTCGCCCCAATTCCCCAATCTACCTACGGTCAGTGAGTCGGGCGTGCCGGGTTTTGAGTTGATATCTTGGTATGGATTTGTCGTTCGCGCAGGGACGCCAAAAAATATTGTTGCAATACTCAATGATGCCTTTGAATATGCGTTGAAAGAGGCTACGTTAAATAAACGCCTTGTGGATATGGGATTTACGGTTGTTGGTGGCCAAGTGGGCTCGAGTCGTGGAAGAGGCAAAAATTGTTCTTAATTAATCTTTGTCCGCTATTTGCTAGAGCAAACAAATATGTTTTATCAAAGTGATAAAAGTATTGCTTGCTTTGGCATGCTGGCCGTACATTGAATCAACTGAAGATTATAAAAGCACTTTAAAAAGGAAATCCTGATGTCTCTTCGAAAATTTAAAGCTTGTTCCGCAGCTGTCTTATTAAGCGTGTTGTGTGCGCCAAGCTATGCGGCATGGCCCGAAGACCAAGCAATCGAATTGGTTGTTGGTTTCGCGCCTGGTGGCGGCACGGACCTGATGGCCCGAGCGCTTGTGCCTTTTCTTGAAAAAAAACTTGGGGGAAAAACCAGAATTGTTGTGGTTAACAAACCCGGCGCTGGTGGTGAGATTTCCACAACCTATCTTGCACGTGCGAAACCTGATGGCTACACCGTTGGCTTTATTAATGTGCCAGGTTTTGTATTTATTCCGATGTATAAGAAAGCGACTTACAGTACGGATGATGTCCGCATTATTGCCCGCGTCGTCGATGATCCTGCTGTATTGATGGTTCGCGATGATGCTAAGTTCAAAACAATCCCTGCCATCATCGCCGCTCTCAAAAAAGATCCTAAATCCTTGTCGTTTGCGACAAGTGGACGAGGCACAAGCGGCCATCAAGCCTTGCTCAAGATCGAGTCTGCAGCCCAGGTCAATGGCACTGATATTCCATTTAAGGGTGCGGGTGAGTTCAAGAGTGCATTGATTGGTGGACACGTTGATTTTGCTTTTGCGAGCGTGGGAGAATATCTTGCAGGGTATGGAAATATGAAAAACATCATACCTATTGCAGTGATGAATCCAACGAAAGTTTCAGCCATACCCAACGTTCCATCAATTTATGAGTTCGGCTACAAGATCCGTGTGACGTCAGAGCGAGCCATCGCTGGACCTAAAGGCTTGCCTGACAGTATTGCAAATCGCTTTCAACAAGCGATAAAGGACACGATTGCCGATCCTGCTTTCGTTGCGACTGTCAAAAATGATGCGGCTGTGCTTGCGTATATGCCAGGAGCGGAATTCACCAAATCGCTTGAGTTAATCCGTGAAGAGCTCAAGCCTTTCGTCGCCGCAATGCAATGAAATTTTTCAGCGTGATGCTTCGCTGAAAATCATTGCTTGTGGTGATGGCTGTAATCTGGGAAAAAATTTACTCCGAAGGTTCGGTTAAAAACTAAGATCGATGCGGGAGTCAGAGTTCATTCGCGCTTTGACCATTACCCACTGATTCAACGTTTATTGGCAGCCCAGCATTTTCAATCTTAGGGATGCTGGTTAATGATATGCTTTTGGGCATGCAGATGATTTGACTCACTGGTTCAGATTATCGTCTGGCAGGTCATGCACTGTGGGTGCATGACCTGTATTGCTCGAGTGCAAGGTCATTATAAAAAGCAAACTCATGATAATTAGTGAATATTACGATTTTGTGATTGTTGGTGCGGGCTCTGCTGGCTGCGTGCTAGCCAATAGACTGTCTGCTGATCCATCCAACCGGGTATTGCTGCTTGAGGCAGGTCCCGAGGATACGAATCCTTGGCTCAAAATCCCTGCGGGTGTGCCTAGGGTTGTTAATAATCCTGAGGTGTCCTGGTGCTATCAGACTGAACCTGAGCCTGGTTTAAACGGACGCAGAATCGGTTGGCCGCGCGGGAAAACCTTGGGTGGTTCGAGCAGTATCAATGGCCACGTCTACATGCGTGGCACCTCCGAGGATTACGATGCTTGGCGTGATGCGGGTAACCCGGGTTGGGGTTGGTCCGATGTCTTGCCCGCTTTTAAAAGTACCGAGTGTCACTTTGCGGGAGCGTCCACCTATCATGGCGCAAAGGGCGAGCTCAGAGTCTCTGCGCTCGAGGAGCCGCATGTGGCGTCACAAGCTTTTGTGGCCGCGGCCATCAATGCCGGCATCCGCCCTAACGATGATTTTAATGGCGTGGCCCAGGAAGGGGTCGGCTATGTGCAGTTGATGATTCACAAGGGTGTGCGCGCCTCAGCCGCACGTTCTTTTTTGCATCCCATCCGCAAGCGTCCAAACTTAACAGTCAAGGTCAACGCCTTAGTCGAACGTATTTTGTTCGAAGGTAAAAAAGCGATTGGAGTACGTTGTCTTATCAACGGTCAGTTGATGAATATTGGCGCGGGTGAGGTGATTTTGTCAGGTGGGGCGATTAATACACCGCAGATCTTGATGCTCTCGGGCGTTGGGCCTGCCGATCATCTGCGTGAACACGGCATTGAGGTATTGCATCATGCACCCGGGGTGGGAATGAACTTGCATGATCATGTCTATGTGCATAGTTTGGCCAGTGTGGATCCCGTGTTTTCTATCAATCATAAAATCTCCAACAATGTGAGGATGATCCCTGAGGTCCTGCGTTATCTGGTGTCTAAAAAGGGTCTGCTCAACTCTGCCGCCGCACAGGTTGGACTGTTTGCACGCTCTGGCGTCAATAGTGATCGAGTCGATCTGCAGATGCAAATGCGCCCCTTCAGTATGTTGGGTGCGGGCGGCATGTACCGTGCCGGCAAAGAGCCTGCAATCACTGCCTCGTGCGGCTTGTTGCATGTGTACTCAAAAGGGAACTTGACGCTGCAGTCTGCAGACTTTCGTCAGGCGCCACGGATGTTTGCAAACTATCTGGCGGATGAGCGTGATGTTAAACCGTTGATTGTGGGGCTTAAAATTATTCGTCAGATCTATCAGACATCACCTTTTAAAGAGCATGTCAGAGCTGAATCTTTGCCCGGACCCGAATGCGTAACGGATCGTGATTTTGAGCAATACATCCGTGAGCAGTCGCAGACGATGTATCACCCAGTTGGCACATGCCGGATGGGAGCGGATGAATATGGCGTGGTGGATCATCGCCTACGTGCCAAAGGGCTGACAGGGCTGCGCATCGTCGACGCCTCTGTCATGCCTCAAGTGCCAAGCGGTAATACCAGCGCGCCTGTCATCATGATTGCTGAGAGGGCATCGCAGATGATTTTGGAAGATCGTTTGCTGAACAAAACGAGTGTTGTTAAGTGAGTCGCTTGGCTGCCTAATCCCCGTCTTAATGTTATACACATATAAATTAAAAATCCAACGAGGAGCCATGCAATGAAAGGAATTGTATTTGTGGGGGATAGCAAAATTGAGTATCTGGATTTTCCAGATCCTTCACCGGGTCCTGATGAAGTTGTGCTTGAGATCAAAGCCTCAGGCATGTGCGGGAGCGATCTTAAGTTTTATCGTTCCCCGCGTGGTGAGGCGATCAGGGCGCTCGGCTATGGTGATGCGCCTCCAGTGGTGGCCGGGCATGAGCCTTGTGGTGTAGTGGTCGCGGTGGGTTCCGCTGTCAATCCAAAGCGCTCCTATCTGGGCCAGCGCGCCATGGTGCATCATTACAGAGGTTGTGGCGCGTGCCCCCATTGTTCAACTGGATGGATGCAGCTTTGCGATGAAGGTGTGAAAGAAGTCTACGGCGTCACAGGTCACGGCTCACATGCAAAGTACATGAAATGCCCAGCAAGCACGATTGTTGAGTTGCCTGAAGCGTTGACGTTTGAGACCGGTGCTGCAATTGCCTGCGGAACTGGCACAGCCTGGGGAGCTCTGCACCGACTTGATTTAAATGGCGGTCAAACGGTTGCGATTTTCGGACAAGGTCCAGTTGGGCTCTCGGCGACTCAGTTGGCCCATGCCTTGGGTGCACGTGTGATTGCGCTGGATGTGAGTGAGGAACGATTGGCGCGAGCCAAAGAACTAGGCGCTGATGCTGTGATCAATCCCTCTAAAGATGATCCTGTGCAAGCAATTAAGCAACTGACGCATGGTTTGGGTGCGCATGCCTCCATGGATGCTTCTTCATCTCCTTTGGCACGCAAACAATCTGTTCAGTGCGTGCGTACGTGGGGCAAGGCTTGTTTTGTGGGTGAAGGTGGTAGCGTATCGCTTGATGTGAGTCCAGACTTGTTACGCCGCCAAGTGACGATCATCGGCTCATGGACGTTTTCAACGGTTGGTCAAGGTGACTGCGCAAGATTTATTGCCGATCGTGGCGTGGATGTCGATGCTCTTTTTACCCATCGCTGGGGGTTTGAGGATGCAGTCCAGGCCTATCAACTTTTTGATAAGCAAACTTCGGGCAAAGGTGTGTTTTTATTTTAAAGAGCACTGACGCAGCATCGTAAGTATCGGGGAGCTAGCCGAGATTAGCCATGGATTGATTCAGTTCATCAAACAGCCACTCACGGAAAGCTTTCATTTTTTGCACGTGCCCTTTGGATTTGAGGTATGTCAGTTGATGACAGACGATTTGAGGGCCCTCTGGGCCAAAGGGCATGACGAGCTTTTTACTTTCCAGTTCTCGCTCGATGAGCAGTGTGCTTTCCAACGCCACTCCAAGGCCGTCTACTGCACAGTTAATCGCCATAAATGAACGATCAAAACGCGGGCCTCGCTCAAGATCCAAATTGTGTTCTGGATGCTCCTTGGACCAATCTCGCCAAGTGTATTTGTTGACTTCCGTGTGAATCAACGTTTTACCAGTCAGGGTAAATGCCCCTTTTGATTGACGACGCCCCGACAGCATTGAGCGTGAGCAATTCACCGCGATTGTTTCCGCAGGGAAAGGTTCGACCATCACGCCAGCATCGGGGAAAAAATGCCCGTAACGGATATCGAAATCTGCCTCTCCTGCGGCAAGGTCAACGGGTGCGGACGATGCGTTTAAGCGCACATCGATATCCGTATGCATGGCAGAAAATCTGGAAAGACGAGGCATGAGCCACTGTGCCGCGATGCTGGGGACGCTATGAATCGTCAGGATATCGCTTTTCCCAGCTCTCTCAATACTGCGAGTGCTAGACTCGATTAGGTTGAGTGCTTCAGAAACTGACTCTGCGTAACGGCGTCCAATATCGGTTAGCTCTATGCTGCGATGCGCACGATGAAACAAGGCAATCCCTAGTCTCAGCTCAAGGGCCCGAATTTGGTGGCTGATCGCAGAGGGGGTCAGATGCAACTCGTCTGCAGCGGCAACAAAAGATCCAAGACGCGAGGCGGCCTCGAACGCTTGTACGGATTTAAGTGGAGGAACTTTTCTCATGGCTCGTTTTTAACATGAATTAAATTCATCTATAAGACTAAATTATTCATTTGTTTTCGTTCTGTTGTGTTGATAGTATTCTCATAAAACACGAATGCACTGAGATCACTCAGCCAAGCAGACGGAGACAAGCAAGCCCAAACGAATCCCTTATATAGCGGCCATGGCCGTCTATCGCTTATTGCCCTCTAAAGGTAGCCAGCGATTTGATTGAAAGCTGTAAAGAAAGCTCTGGTATTGATGTGTAAATGACGAGGAATTTCAATCGCGATGAAGCAAAAAACAACTGGTCACGCTTTGGCTGATAGCGCCTACAGGATTCGGCGGTATTCCGTTCAAATGGGTGAAATTCAAGGCCAGGGTTATGTAGGCCAAGCGCTCGGCTACGCGGATGTGCTGGCTGTGGCGTATTGCCATGCCATGAAATTCAAACCTGAAGATCCAAATTGGGAGCACCGCGACCGATTTTTGCTTTCTCATGGTCATTATGCGATTGCGCATTACGCAGCGCTTTTAGAGGCAGGGGTCATTTCCGCAGAGGAAATGGAGACGTATGGCGGCGATGACAGTCGACTCCCTATGTCTGGAATGGCGACTTACACGCCCGGCATGGAAATGTCCGGTGGCTCTCTTGGTCAGGGCCTAGCGATAGGTGTGGGGATCGCGCTTGGCTTGAGACACCAAAAAATTGATGCCTTTGTTTATAACTCCATGTCGGATGGTGAGTTGGACGAAGGTGCGACTTGGGAGGCAGCGCTCGGTGCCAGTCACCATCAGCTTTCCAACCTGATCTGTCTGGTCGATATCAACAATCAGCAAGCTGACGGTCCCTCCACAAAGGTGATGGGTTTTGAGCCTTTGGTTGATAAATGGCAAGCTTTTGGATGGCACGTACAGCGTGTCGATGGCAACGATCTTTTCGCGGTGCGTGATGCGTTTGATGTTGCACGCGCTCTGACTGAAAAAAAGCCCCGTGTCATTCTTTTTGACACGCTTATGGGCAAGGGCGTTCCTTTTCTTGAGGCGCGTGAAAAAAATCACTTCATACGTGTTGATCCCCCCGAGTGGCAGCAAGCACTGGATATTTTGGATTCAACCTATGGACCTGGAGACCGGTCATGAGTGCGAATACACCCACTAAACCGCGGTTGACCACCTCCGCCATGATTGCCTCAATCGCATCCGAAGGACAGCGCGTGCGCGCGGCGCCCTTTGGCAAGGCACTCGCCGCTCTCGCCGAGTCGCGGCCTGATATTGTTGGGATGACGGCGGATCTGAGTAAGTACACAGATCTACATATTTTTGCGCAAGCCTATCCCGAGCGGTTTTTCCAGATGGGCATGGCAGAGCAGTTGTTACTTGCCGCAGCAGGCGGTATGGCAAAAACAGGACTCACGCCATTTGCGACGAGCTATGCGGTGTTCGCAACCCGTCGTGCCTATGATTTCATTCATCAGGTGATTTGCGAAGAAAATCTGAATGTCAAAATTTGTGCGGCACTACCGGGCTTGACGACAGGTTATGGTCCAAGCCACCAAGCGACAGATGATATTGCCATGATGCGAGCGATTCCAGGCTTGACCATCATCGATCCTTGCGACGCCTTGGACATTGAGCAGGCCGTACCTGCGATGGCGGATCATCAAGGGCCGGTGTACATGCGTTTGCTCAGAGGCAATGTGCCGCTCGTGCTCGATGAATACGACTACAAGTTCGAATTGGGCAAGGCCAAGCTACTGCGCGAAGGTAGAGAGGTCCTGATCATTTCCTCCGGAATCATGACGATGCGCGCCTTAGAAGTCGCTGAGCAACTTCAACAGGACAGCATTGGGGTGAGTGTCTTGCATGTGCCCACCATCAAGCCTTTAGACGAAGAAGCGATTCTCCGTGAAGTCAAGCGTTCTGATCGTCTAGTGGTTGTTGCAGAAAATCATTCGGTGATTGGTGGTCTTGGTGAGTCGGTCGCAAGCCTGTTGTTGCGTTCCCGCCTCGCACCCAAGTATTTACCTATTGCATTGCCGGACGCTTTTCTGGATGCTGGTGCATTGCCGACGTTGCATGATCGTTATGGCATTTCAACGGAGTTGATGTCACAGCGTATCCGAAACGAACTCTAAATGATTTAACTAAAGGAGGAAGCCCCACACACGCATGAGTCATATGGATCAAGCCTATTTACGTACTGTGCCTAACCGCCCAGTGCAATCATACAAAAAGCTATTTTGGAGACACAACATGAAAAAACTTCTCGTCGCAGCTATTGCAGGTTTAGCGCTTTCAGTATCCGCAGCTTCTGCACAAACAGTACTCAGACTCTCTCATAATGCGGCCCCAGGTAATCCCAAGGCTGTCGCTTCTGATAAGTTTGCAGAGTTGGTTGCACAAAAAACAAATGGTCGCGTTAAGATTAACGTAGGCGGTAGTGCGCAGTTCGGAGATGATGCAGAGTCCATCACAAACTTGCGTTTGGGTACACTGGCCTTTAGCGCGAACTCTCAAGGTACGACTTCGGCAGCAGTACCTGAGTTTGCGGTTCTAGGTCTGCCATTCCTGTTTAAAGATCTGCCACATGCATACAGGGTTGTAGATGGTCCTGTTGGTAAGCAATTGGCCGATGCTGCAGACAAAAGAGGTCTAGTTTTGTTGGCGATGTGGGATAACGGTATTCGTCATACCAGTAATAATAAACGCGCGATCAACAAGCCTGATGATTTGAAAGGCATTAAGGTTCGTACTCCGCCCGATCCAATGACGTTGGATATTTTTAAGGCTTTAGGCGCCAATCCTGCACCTCTCGCTTTCTCCGAGCTTTACATTGCTCTGCAACAAGGCGTGTTTGACGGTCAAGAAAATCCGCTCGTGAACATCCACTCTTCAAAGCTGTTTGAGGTTCAGAAGTTCATTTCTTTGACGGGTCACAAATACGAAGCAACACCTTTGTTAGCAAGTAAGTTGGCCTGGGCCGGGATCTCCAAGCAAGATCAACAAGCGATTCGTGAAGCTGCAGCAGAGTCTGCCAAGCTGAATCGTGATCTTTCATTGGCTGCCGATGCGGATCTAAAGGGGAAGTTGTCAGCTGCAGGTGTCCAGATCAACGCTGTGGATCAGGCTCCGTTCATTGCTGCGACCAAACCTGTTTACGACAAATGGCGCAAAACCTTTCCTCAGCTTGTTGATGTAGTTGTGGCTGAAGCTGCAAAGCCTTAACTAACTGGAAATCATCCATGAGCGCAAGAGAACATCATTTAACAATGAATCTGGTGAACGGAGTTGATCGGGTCATTGAAGTCATCAGTATGATCATTGCTGTTTTCACAATTACCGTGATGTTTATCTCGCTCATGGCAGAAGTTGTTGTTCGTTACATTACCAATCAGGGAATGGGCTGGCCGACTGAAATGCCAAACCTACTTTTTCCATGGTTGGTGATGAGCGGTATCGTGCTTGCTGCTCAGTTAGGTAAGCATATCGCTGTTGAAACTATAAAAAGTTTTCTGAGTAAGAATGTCAATCGAGTGGTGATGATGGTGCTGCAGTTGCTAGTGATTGCAACGTTTTTTTATCTCGCTTGGGTTGGCTTGTTTGTGATTGAAATTACAGGTTCAGAGCGCTACCCTGTGACAGGTGTTTCTGCAAAATGGGCATATATGTCTGTCATTGTAGGCTTTGCAGCACTTGGTATTACCGGCATCACCACCTTCTTTCGCCTGCTGTTTGCCGACGACCCTTTGACAGTAAGATCAGGCACCCTTGAGGACAGCGTATGACTATTCTGATGCTCGCCATCTTTTTCGCGCTGCTTGTACTGGCTTTCCCAGTCGGCTATGCCCTCATCGTCAGTTCCGGAATTGCGGCCGTCACAGCGGGGGGGATGCCAAGTGCAACGGTTGTTGTCAAAATTTTTCAACCATCTCAAAGCTTTCCGCTGTTAGCGATCCCATTTTTTGTGTTGTCTGGCAATCTGATGATGGGGGGGACGCTTGGTAAAAAACTGATTGAATTTGCAACAGCCTTGGTCGGACGCATGCATGGTGGACTTGCTCAGGTCAGCGTGGTGGGTTCTACAATTTTTGGTGGCGTCTCTGGCTCCGCAGTCGCGGAGGCTTCTGCACTTGGATCGATGCTGATTCCTTGGCAAAAAAAGGAAGGTTATCCGGCACCTTTCGCTGCCGCTACGATCGCCTCCTCTTCAGTCATTGCAGGATTGATCCCTCCCTCCATTCCATTGATCATCTACGCAACGGTTTCTGATCAGTCAATTGCATCATTATTTTTAGCAGGATTCGTGCCAGGACTGATGCTTTGTTTTGGATTTATGTTGGTCTGTTATCTATCTGGCAGATTGCGCAATTTTCCAAGGCTGATGAATAAGATTACAGCGCATGAATTTGCCAAAATTACTTTTTATGCATCACCGGTATTGGCGATGCCGTTATTTATCGTGATTTTGCTGAGAGCTGGTATCGCCACGCCAACCGAGGTGAGTGTGATGGCAGTTTTCTATGGTCTCGTCATCAGTTTGTTGATCTATCGCGACCTGAATCTGAAACGTTTGAGAGATGCGCTCGTACATACTGCCATTACGACTGGTATTGTGATGTTGGTGATATCCGCATCGAATATGGTCGGATATGTATTGACCGTTGAAGCGATCCCCAAAGCCGTTGCAGAGTGGGCACTTGAATCCCTCAAAAATCCACTCATGATTCTCCTGATGTTGAACGTGATCATGTTGATCGTGGGTATGTTTCTTGACCTTCCTGCGGCCATCCTACTCCTAGGTCCTACTTTTGTTGCAATCGGGAACGCAATTGGTTTTGACTTGATTCAACTTGGGATCATGATGGTTGTTAATCTGAGTATCGGGCTATTTACCCCACCAGTGGGTACCACACTCTTTGTCGCGGCAGCTATTTCAAGAGAGTCCATAGGAGCGATTGTTCGAGAGCTTTGGCCTTTTTACTTGGTTGCGCTCGCCGTGCTCGCGCTTATGACTTACGTTCCATCATTGACAATATATTGATATGAAAAAAATCGCTTTTGCAGGGTTGGGAGCCATGGGGCTTCCTATGGTTAAAAATTTAATCACAGCTGGATATGCTGTCCACGGGATTGATATTAATCCCGCCTCTCTCACAGTTCTGAGTGGTATGGGCGGCAAGGCATTTACGAATGCTAAAGAGGCATGCGCGGGCGTCGATCTATTGTTGATCTTGGTGGTAAATGCCTCACAGGCCAAGCAGGTGTTATTTGAGTCTGGTGCGATAGATGTATTGCCAATGGGCGGGATCGTCTGCCTGATGTCGACGTGCCCGCCTGCTGAGGTAGAAGACATTGCCAAGCAAGTTCAGGCTAAGGGTCGCCGTCTTGTCGACGCGCCTTTGTCTGGCGGCGTTGTCGGAGCGACTAATGGATCTCTGACGATTATGGCTGCGTGTGATGAAGAAACCTTTAAAGACATACACGCTGTATTCCAAGTCATTGGCGAGCGTATTTTTCATGTCGGTCATCAGCCTGGCCAAGGTGCGATGTGTAAAACGGTCAACCAACTCTTGTGTGGTTTGCATATCGCTGTCGCAGCAGAAGCATTTTCTCTGGCGAAAAAAAGCGGTCTCGATTTAACCATGTTGCTTGAGATTATGAGTGGGTCCGCAGCCTCGAGTTGGATGCTCAAGGACCGGGGTCCACGCATGCTTGAGTCTGATCCGATCGTCACGAGTGCCGTCGATATCTTTGTCAAAGATCTAGGGATTGTGATGCAAGCGGGTCGCGATGCAAAAGCAGCGTTGCCTCTGACGGCTGCGGCATATCAGTTATTTTTATCTTCTTCTGGCAGAGGTGATGGTCGACTCGATGATAGTCAAGTGATTCGAAGCTATGACCTACTGAACGGGTTGGAGAAATAAGTTCTCCTCTTTCACAAGTTTTTTATCCTGAGTGTGTGGCACAACATACTCATTCATTACATCAGATTCAACGGAGAATTTAATCATGCTGTTAAAAGATAAAGTGGCGATCATCACGGGCGGTGCAGGCTTGAATGGGCTAGGCTTCGCTTCGGCACGAATGATGGCAGCACAGGGAGCCCGTGTGGTGATCCTCGATCTGGAAAAGGCACAGCCTGCTTCTGTTGCAGCCACACTGGGTGCGCAACATATGGGTGTTGTCGCTGATGTGACCAACAAGGCTTCGTGTGAAGCCGCAGTTAAGGCGGTATTGGCCAAAATGGGTCAGATCGATATTTTGTTTAACAATGCCGGTATCACCCAGCCCCGCAAAACGATGGACATTACCGCAGCAGATTACGATGCAGTGCTGGATGTGAGTTTGCGTGGAGCGCTTTTCATGTCACAGGCTGTTTTGCCTGCCATGCGCGAGCGTAAGCAAGGCTCGATCATTTGTACTTCCTCTGTCTCTGCTCAGCGTGGTGGTGGTATTTTGGGTGGCCCTCATTACTCTGCCGCAAAAGCGGGCGTCTTGGGTTTGGCGCGCGCCATGGCGCGAGAGTGTGGTGTCGACAATATCCGTGTCAACTGTATCACCCCCGGTTTGATTGAAACAGACATCAATAAGGGTTTAATTCCTGAGGATCGCCTGTCTGATATTTTGTCTGGTATCCCTATGAATCGAATCGGCGAGCCTAATGACGTGGCTGGCTGTGTCGTTTTTCTAGCGAGCGATTTGTCTAAGTATTGCACGGGCATTACGCTGGATGTTAACGGTGGCATGTTGATTCATTGATTCAGACTGAGTGATATGGCAATTGTAATGACAACTGTACCCGCGGCACCCCATCCTCAGTCACTTGCCAACGCGATTCGGTTTCTTTCGGTTGATGCCATCATTCGTGCTGGCGAGGGTCATCAGGGCGTCCCTCTCGGCATGGCAGAGATCGCGACAGCGTTGTATATGCATCATCTCAAGCATGATCCTGAGCACCCAACGTGGTGGGATCGGGATCGTGTGGTGCTGTCGAATGGTCATGGTTCGATGTTGTTGTATTCCCTTCTATACCTGACGGGATACCAAAAAATCTCGCTCGAGCAAATCAAATCCTTTCGCGAGCTTGGATCGCATTGTGCAGGTCATCCAGAGTTGGATCCTGAGGCAGGTATAGAAGTCACTACCGGTCAGCTTGGTCAAGGTATCGCAAATGCGATGGGAATGGCGGTTGCCGAAGCATTTTTACGAGCACGATTTGGGCGTGATCTCGTCAACCATTTCACCTTTGCTTTTGTCGGTGACGGTTGTTTGCAAGAGGGCGTTGGTCAGGAAATGATCAGTCTGGCCGGTCATCTTGGCTTGGGCAGGTTGATTTTATTGATGGATGATAATGCCATCACGGATGATGGCAGTACCGAACTCTCAATTAGTGAGGATGTTGCCAAACGTTTTGAAGTCGCTCACTGGCACGTTCAGCGTGTCGATGGTCATGATATGCAAGCTGTCTCTGCTTGTATCGCAGCGGCAAGGCAGGATAGTCGGCCTTCAATAATTTTGGCCCGTACAACGATCGCCAAAGGCATTGCACGTCTTCAGGGGCAACGTGGCGGCCATAGTGCCAAGCTGTTTGAGACGGACGCTGCGCAGATGCGTCAGGACCTAAACTGGCCTCATCCTTCTTTTGATGTGCCAGAGTCGATTTTAAACACGTGGAGAACGAGTCCCTCTGCGGGTCAGTCTGCTAGATTGCAATGGCTGGAGAGGCTCGTCGCACTCCCTGCAGAAAAGCGCGCCGAATTTGAGCGCGTGATGAGAGGGGAGTTGCCGCCTGCGCTTGAGCATGCGCTTGATGGACTGAAGAAAAAACTGCTTGCAGAGCCTGCGCGTGGTGGCATTAATTTATCTGCTGCGATTAATGATTGTATGACAGATTATTTACCTGAGCGTGTCGTGGCCTGTGCCGATCTTGAGGCGCCTACTGATCATAAAAGACGGTTGCTTGCTTTTTCTGCCGCAGATCAGAGCGGTGCTTATGTTCATTGCGGTGTACGCGAACATTTGATGGGTTCCATGTGTAATGGCATGGCCGCGCATGGTGGCACTATTGCTGTGAGTGTCACGTATTTGGCGTTTTCAGATTACATGCGTCCTGCCTTGCGCAACGCTGCCCTGATGAAGCTGCCTGTGAAGTTTGTGTTCAGTCATGATTCGATCGGGATAGGTAAAAATGGCCCGACACATCAGCCTGTCGAGATTTTGGCGTCATTACGCGCCATGCCGCATATGTTAGTGATGCGTCCCGCTGATGCGGTTGAGGCCGTAGAGTGCTGGCAGGTGGCGCTTTCTCATAAGCAAGGGCCAGTATCTTTTATTTTTTCTAGGCAGGCACTTCCTCACCTCCGTACGCACTCTGCAGCAACAAATCTTTCCTCACGAGGTGCCTATGTGTTGATTGAGGGGGGCGCCTTGCCGCGACAGGTGACCCTACTTGCTACAGGCTCTGAGGTTGATATTGCTTTAAAAGCCCGCGAACAGCTAGAAGCTCAAGGCATATCAACGGCCGTGATTTCGATGCCATGCTGGGAATTATTTGATGCGCAGCCGGAGACTTATAGAAATCAGGTGTTATGTCCAGAAACGACAACCGTGGCGATAGAAGCAGCAGTCAAATTTGGCTGGGAACGATATCTTGGGAGCCGAGGTAAATTTGTCGGGATGAGTGACTATGGATTGTCAGGTCCTGCAGATGAACTGTACCGACATTTCGGTATGACACCCGAGGCGGTCGTGCTGACTGTGCTGGAGTCAAGCAGGTCGGGATAGTGTGAATGACAGATCAAGCGAATCGTTAGCAGGATTTAACTATAAAATCCTCGGTTCAATAGATCATTCATTAGTCACACTTAAGAGAACCAATATGAAAATTATAAAAGTGGTGCCTTGGCATGTGGGTCAATTCATGTTTGTGCGGGTTGAAACGGACGAAGGTATTACTGGCTACGGGGAGGCCGGAACCTGGGGACATATTGAAGCCGCCGGGGTATGTATCAAGAGATTCGGCGAGTACCTGGAAGGCAAAGATCCATATCCAATCGAGCATCACTGGAATGTGATGCATCGCTTCAGCTATTTTCAAGGCCTGGCGGAAAATGCCGCGATCTCGGCCATTGATATGGCGCTTTGGGACATCAAGGGTAAAGCCTTGAATGTGCCTATTTATGAGTTGTTAGGTGGCGCTGCGAGAACTAAAGCGCGTATCTATGGCCATATCTACGAGAACACGATTGAAAAAATGCTGGTGGAGTGTGAAGTAAAAATGAATGCCGGCTTTACCGCCTTTGGGCACCTTAATCCTTTTCTGGATGAAGGCGACGATCAGATTTACTTCAAGACACACATCAAGAAAATGCGAGATGCGATCGAGAATACAGAGCGTATGCGCGAAGTGGTTGGCGATCGCGTTGATTTGCTTCTAGAGATTCATCGTCGTTTGACGCCTGCGGAGGCGATTGTTTTCGCGCGCGGCATTGAGCATACGCATCCGATGTTCATTGAAGATCCGATTCGTCCTGAGAGTAATGACGCGATGGCGCGTGTCGCAGAAAAAATCCATGTCCCTATTGCGACAGGTGAACGTTTCTCCAACATCTATGAGTTTCAAATGTTGATGGCCAGAGGAGGGGTTGAGTACGCACGCGTCGACCTATGTCTCTGTGGCGGCATCACAGGCGCGAAAAAAGTTGCAGCAATCGCCGAAGCGTATCAAGTGCAAATCGTCCCACATAACCCTCTCTCGCCGATCGGTTTGGCGGCGTGTTTACAGCTTGCGGCCTCTATTCCAAATTTCGCGATCCAAGAATATGCGACTGGTTTTGAGTCTGGTAAATTTGAGTCTCTACCGATTCACTTGGGTAGTAACGTGGTTGATAAGGTGCCATTACCCAAAGATGGTTTTGTCGATATCCCTAACGGTCCTGGTTTGGGAATGAACATCTTGCCAGATGCTCACAAGATCAGACCCCCTCTCGTCAAGCCAATCACAATGCGTCCGCATTTCGATGGCTTCATTGTTGATCAGTAAGATTTGGCATGCATTGATGCAAAGCAGGGTCCCAGGTCTTGGGACCCTCCTCAAGGTGAGTCTTGACGTGTGCGTCGTTAGATTGCGTCAATGGGTCTAGCTGTATTTAATACGTTCCCATATAGTCTTTCTTGCCGATCTCTACGCCGTTGTGGCGCAGCAGGTTATAGGCAGTTGTCACATGAAAGAAAAACTGCGGCATACCGTATTTCAGCGCATAGTCTTCGACGGTGAGCTTTTTCTCTTTTGGCGTGCCGGGACGTAAAACGACTTCTTTGACGGCACTGCCATTGAGCTGCTCTGCGGTCATGCCTTCGATGAGCGCGAGTGTTTTGGCGATGCGTTGCTGCAGTTCTGCAAAGCTTTGCTCGCTGTCTTCGTAGGCGGCGACTTCAACACCTGCGATGCGTGCTGGAACGCTTTTTGCAAAGTCACAAGCGATCTGGACTTGACGCACCAGTGGCAGCATGTCGGGAAACAGGCGCGACTGCAACAACACGGCAGGATCAAATTTACGGTTTTGCGCGTGTTCTTCGCCTTTTTTGAGTACGTCGCTCAGTGCTAGGAGCATTTGTTTAAAGACGGGGACGGTTGCGCTGTAGAGGGAAGTAGACATGATTTTTCTATCCTGTTGGGGCTGAGTTGAGGTTGATTAAAGCATGATCTCACTCAACAGAAAGTTTCATTTAGTGTGACTTAGTGTGGAGTGACATTTCCTTTGCCGATGAAATTATTGTATACATATGTGTTACCATAAGGAGTGTCTTTTAAAGTTCTTGAGTTACAGCTTGATGATGGAGTCAGTCCTTATGCGCGATGGTTCGTTGGGCTGGATCCCGTGGTTGCGGCAAAGGTGGCTACTGCCAAGTACCGAATGCAGTAAGGGAACCTTTCTAATATTGAATGGTTCAGAGGTATTGGTGAATACAAAATCAATTATGGAGCGGGTTGGCGTATCTATCTTGCAAAGGATGGTACAGAAATTATTATTCTTTTAGGTGGTGGCTCTAAAAATAGACAGCAACGCGATATTGATCGTGCCGTTGACTTGTGGGAAAAGTACAAGCAAAAAAAGGCATTGCAGTTGCAGAATAAGAAAACAAACTCTGTCAAAAATAAGAAAAAGGGGTAATGGATATGGCACTTACAAAAGACTTTAAAGAAACAGTATTGGCGCGAGTTGAGCAAGATCCTGACTTTGCGCGTGCGATGTTTGACGAAGCGATTTTGTTATTTTTGAATGGCGAAGCAGCAACGGCAAAGCTCATTTTGCGTGACCTCGTTAACGCAACTGTAGGGTTCGAAGGGTTAGCGGTGTCGGTTGAAAAGCCAACTAAAAGTGTTCATCGCATGTTATCCACGCAAGGTAACCCTACGATGAGCAATTTAGCGGCTATCTTCGCAGCGCTTAAGTCGGCACTTAAAGTGGAGATACAAGCACACTCGGTGAGTGTGGCGTGAGCGGAGTCAGCCACAAGGTAACACTTGCATCTAGCAATTGAGTACCAGCAGTTGAGTACCCGGATGTAAAATTTCATTTGGTTGTATCCAAATGTTAATCGTATACTGTATAAATGTACAGTATATCTACGCTCAAATCTCCCGCTCTCAAAGCGGAGCCCAACTTAACGCAAACGCCTATTCATGCGGCTTTAGAGCCAGTTACGCATGATTTTCCGCTCTTGGCACATCGCATTAGCGCGGGCTTTCCTTCGCCCGCGGCCGATTACATCGAGGTCGGACTGGATCTCAATGATTACTTAGTCCGCAACAAGCCCGCAACCTTTTTGTTTACGGTCAAAGGGGACTCAATGTCGGGTGCCAGCATCGAGGAGGGCGACAAGGTCATTGTGGATCGCGCCTTGACACCCAAGCACCGCGATATCGTGGTGGCGGTGGTGGATGGCGATTACACGCTCAAGCGGCTGTTCAAACACCGCGGACGCGTGGAGCTGCGCGCTGAAAATCCTGCGTACCAACACATCGAGTTTAAAGACGGCAGCGAGCTGTTAGTGTGGGGTGTCGTGGTGGGTGTGGTGCGTCGTTACTCTGCGCGAGGCGGGTGATGTCGGCGATTTCTACGCATTCGTCACAGTTCGCACTCGTGGACGTCAATAATTTTTATGTCTCTTGTGAGCGCGTGTTTAAACCCAAGCTCGAAGGCATCCCGATTGTTGTGTTGTCTAACAACGATGGCTGTGCGGTGGCGCGCAGTAATGAAGTCAAAGCGCTAGGCGTCAAAATGGGCACGCCCTGGTTCAAGATGAAAGACCTCGCACGTGAGCAAGGAATTTTGGCTTTTTCCTCCAACTACACGCTCTACGGGGACATGAGTAATCGGGTGGTGCAGATTTTGCGGGACTTTGCGCCCGACACCGAGGTCTATAGTATTGATGAGTCTTTTTTACGCATCGAAACGGTCGCGCCTCTTTATGGGGGCGCGGTCGCGATGGGCCAGCAGATGCGCGAGCGTATTAAGCAGTGGACGGGCTTGCCTGTTTGTGTCGGCGTAGGACCGACTAAAACACTTGCGAAGTTTGCCAATCATTTAGCCAAGAAAAATCCTGAATTTGAGGGCGTGTGTGACTTGCACGTGATTCCTCGTCCAGAGCGTGTGCGCTGGATGGGTGGCATTGAGGTCGGCGAAGTCTGGGGGGTAGGCGGGCGCATCGCGCGACGGCTGGAGGTGATGGGGATTCATACGGTGCTGGATCTGCGCAATGCCTCACCTAAAGAAATGCGCAGGCACTTCGGTGTGGTGATGGAGCGCACCTGTAATGAGTTGCGGGGGATTTCCTGTCTAGCACTCGACGATATCGCGCAGCCTAAACAACAAATCATGTCTTCGCGTAGTTTTGGTCGTCCAGTTGAAACCATCGAGGAATTGCGTGAGGCGCTTGCGAGCTATCTGTCGCGTGCCGCTGAAAAGCTACGCAAGCAACAGTCGGTCTCGGCCGCAGTCTACGTGTTTATCCAGACGAATCGCTTTAACAAGGATGAGCAATACAACGCAGGGCTCACGGTACCGATGCTTGAGCCGACTGACGATACGCTCACGCTCACAGCGGCTGCGCTCGCTGGGCTAGAGGTGATGTATCGTTCGGGGTATCGCTATAAAAAAGCGGGTGTGATGCTGACGCTTTTATCGGATAAGCACGCGCGCCAGACGAGTATTTTTGATAATTCGGTTGTGACACAGCGCTCGACTAAGTTGATGACAGCACTCGACACGATCAATCGTGATTATGGGCACGGCACGGTGCGCTCGGGCGCGAGTGGCTTTACACAACGTTGGTCGATGCGCAATGAAAATCGCTCACCGAGATACACAACGCGGTGGGATGAGTTACCGCTCGTGTCTTAGAAACGCGTGAGTGCGCTTAGCGCCGTCCGCCCGCCATTTTGATCGCCTCGGGTTGTCGTCGCAGCATCATCATGCTGAGTGCACCGAGCAAGGGACCGATGGCCAGCACGATAAAGGCATAGCGCCAACCAACCGTATCTGCCATGTGTCCGATGAGCCAGATCGAGCCTGCCGTGAGCAGAAAACCAAGACTGGTTTGCAGTGTCAACACCGTTCCAATTAAGCGAGGCTCTGCGAGTTCTGCCATCGCTGCTGAAAATTGTGCGGAATCCGCCACGACGGTCATACCCCAGATCGCTGCGATGACGATGACGACCACTGGACCCGCATCGACTGAAAAGCCGATGAGAAGTGCGCAGCCGCCACTCAAGAGCAACGCACCGATCGTTGTGAGAGTGCGGCCAATACGATCGGCAAGCAGGCCCGCAAGCAAGCATCCAATGGCGCCAGCCGCCATCACGAGAAAAGTCACCAACGAAATAGTGGTGTGCCCCAGCTTGATCTCCAGGCCGGAAGCAGGGAGCGCCCACACCAGGAAGCTGCCCAGCCACGCCCACATGGCATACAGCTCCCACATATGTCCGAGGTAACCGCCCTGAGCGAGAAGGATGGGTTTGTTGCGCATGAGCGCTTTCAGATCCGTCCAGTGGAAAGAGATCGATTTGGCATGTTTGGGACCGAGCGCGACCAAATGAATAGCCGCTGCGGCTGCGATCGCGCAGCCACTCGCGAGCGCGACAGGAATTTCCCAGCCGATACTGACAAAGGCGTAAAAAAGATGGGGCATGGCCGACCCTAGGGTGACTGCGCCGACGAGAGCTCCCATGAGCAGCCCCATATTGCCTGTTGACCAGCCTGCGGCGAGCTTCATCCCGACGGGATAGACGCCCGCCATGCATACGCCTGTCGCAAATCTGAGCACAGGTGCCGCAGGGTGATCAAAACCGGACAGCAAGAGCGCCCCATTGAAAAGCGCGCCAAGTAGCGCCGCAGCTGAAAACAAGACGCGGGAGTCAAAACGGTCGGCAAGACCACAGGCCGCGCTTGCGAGCGTCCCGACTACAAAGCCGATCTGGACGGCCGAGGTGAGCGCGGCGGCGGCATCTGTTGAGAGCTGACCACTATCGAGCAGACTCGGTACGGCTGCAGAGGCGGAAAACCACAACGCCATCGCCGCGATCTGGCACACGACAATTAGGAAAATGGATAAGCTGCGTCCGCTTGTGCGCATTGAAGTCCAAGGAAGACAAACGGGCCACTGCCCGGATCCGATTGATTTTATCTGGATATCAGCGACTAAATCACGATATTGTTTGCCTTACACTAAACAACTATGGCGACAAAACTCAGCAGTCTGACACGGTGGTTACGCGAATACCGAGTGCTCTCTCGGTATAAAACACAATGGTTCTTGGCGGGACTTTTCTTGCTTTTGGCGGCAGCGGCGACGCTCGCCGTGCCCTTGGCCTTTCGTGATCTGGTGGATACGGGTTTAACAAGCGAGGCGATTGACCTCAAGTTCATCAATCTATTGCTCTTGGCTGTGGTGTTGGCTTTGATGACGGCCAGTCGTTTTTACGTGATGTCATGGCTCGGTGAACGTGTGGTCGCCGATATCCGTCAGCGCGTCTTTGAAAATGTCTTGCGTCAGAGTCCCTCCTATTTTGAAACACTTCAAACCGGTGAGGTCTTGTCACGGATGACGAGCGATACGACCTTAGTCCAGACCTTGGTGGGTTCAAGTATTTCGATTGCGCTACGTAGCTTGGTGATGTTGCTCGGCGGCATGACGATGATGCTGGTGACGAGCGCTTGGCTGGCCGGTGTGATGATTGTGTTGTTGGTGATGATCGTGCTGCCTCTGTGGGCCTTGGGGCGACGGGTACGTAAGATGTCGCGCGCCAGCCAGGACAAGGTCGCCGATACCAGCGCGATGGCCGGAGAGGTCTTGAACGCGATTACGACGGTTCAGGCGTTTGTGCGTGAGCCGCACGAGCAAAAACGTTTTAATTCTGCCGTAGAAATGGCTTTCTCCGAAGCTAAAAAACGGATCAAAATGCGCTCACTGCTGACAGCGTCGGCGATTGTGATGGCTTTCGCGGTGATTGTGTTTGTGCTGTGGATCGGTGCGCGGCAGGTGACAGCCGGTGTGATCTCTCTGGGTGAATTGACGCAGTTTGTGTTGTACGCGGTGTTGATCGCAGGTTCGATTGGTGCGTTGTCCGAGACCTGGGGTGATTTGCAGCGCGCAGCGGGTGCGACCGAACGGCTTGTGGAGTTGATGCAGGCCGAGCCTGCGTTGGCGAGTCCACCTCAAGTCACAGGGCGCTCGGATGACGCAACGCAGAAAAAACTTTCCATTCAGGGCGAATTCGATACGCAGCATTCATCAGATGCCGTGGTGTTCAGAGACGTGACATTTACATATTCCTCACGCCCAGATTTTTTGGCGATCAATCATCTGACGCTTTCTGTACCCCAAGGTGCGCGTTACGCCTTAGTCGGTCCTTCGGGTGCGGGCAAGACTACGTTGTTTGCGATGTTGTTGCGTTTTTATCAGACCACGACAGGACGGATCGATATTTTTGGTCGTGACATCACGCAATGGCCTGTGCATGAATTAAGAAACTTAATTGGCATTGTTCCGCAAGAGCCCGTCATTTTCGCCTCAAGTGCGATGGAAAATATTCGCTACGGCAGACTCGATGCGACGGATCAAGAGGTCGTCGCGGCAGCCAAGGCTGCGCACGCCCACGGATTTATTTCTGACTTGCCGCAAGGATATGGCAGCTTTTTAGGTGAGCGCGGGGTGCGCTTGTCGGGCGGGCAGAAGCAACGCATTTCAATCGCGCGCGCGATCTTGAAAAATCCACCGCTCTTGCTGCTTGACGAGGCCACCAGCGCCCTTGACGCGGAGTCTGAACGCGAGGTTCAGCTTGCTTTAGAAAGTGTGCTGCCAGGCAGAACGTCGCTGACGATTGCGCACCGCTTGGCGACCGTACTGCAAGCCGATTGCATCCTCGTGCTCGATGATGGCCAAGTGGTCGAGCAGGGCAATCACGCATCACTGATCGCGCAGGGCGGACTGTATGCGAGACTCGCGAAGCTGCAATTTACGTGAAGTAACGTTTAACCAAGGAATTTGGATTTCCCGTTAGGCGTTGTCGTAAAACAGGTTGAGGCGTTCCACAGGTTAGAAACTGACCCCGCCCGAGACTGGCTGAAAGGTTTCCTTGATCAATGATCACCTCACCTCGACTAATGACTGTTGTTGGCCAGCCTGTAATGTTCATCCCTTCGTAGGGTGTATATCCTGTTCGATCATGCAAATCAATGGCTCGGATCGTTCTTTTTTGCTTAGGATCCCAGATTGCAATATCAGCATCGCTGCCGACTGCGATGGTTCCTTTGCGCGGGTAAAGGCCATATGTTTGTGCATGGTTAGTCGCCGTCAATGCAACAAATCGCTCTATGCTCATACGACCGGTCAGCACACCCTCTGAAAATAACAATGGCATTCGTAACTCTAGCCCTGGCAGACCATTAGCAAGCTCATCGAAACGTGTCTGATCACCCTTTGGTAGTTTGCCCGTTGTATCGAAACGATAAGGAGCATGGTCAGAAGAATATATTTGGACAGTACCATCCAACATGCTTTGCCAGACGGCTTGCTGAGATGCTGGATCGCGTGGGGGTGGGCTACAACAATACTTGGCACCTTCAAGGCCAGCTCGATCGAGATCCGTCTCGGTTAAAAACAAATATTGCGGGCAGCTTTCCGCCAGAATATTGGCGCCTAAAGTTTGCGCGGAATGAATCACTTGAAGGGCTTCTTTACCCGCGACATGTACGATCAAAATGGGAACGTCAATCAGTCTGGCCAGAGCGATCGCACGATGGGTCGCTTCGGACTCGGCGAGTGGGTCGTGGGCGATCCCATGAAATTTGGGAGACGTATGACCATTGGCGATGAGCTTGCGTGTGAGCCAGCGGATCATGTCATGATTTTCCGCGTGGATCATCACGAGCGCGCCTTGTTCGCTGGCTAACAACAGGATATCTAAAATCTGTTCGTCACTGACCTTGAGGGCATCGTAGGTCATGTAGATTTTGAAGGAAGTGATGCCATCACGAATGGCCTGTGGTAGATGTGTGTTGAGTGTCTGTTCGTTTGGATCGGTGACAATCAAATGCATCGCATAGTCGATGACTGCACGTGGACGTGCCTTTTCGTGATAATCCCGGATCACTTCGGGTAAATGCATGCCGCGGTGTTGTGCAGCAAACGGAATGATGGTCGTTGTTCCCCCAAATGCGGCAGAAATCGTGGCGCTTTCAAAATCATCCACAACCGCCATGCCGAAAGGTGATTGCTCATCGACATGGCAGTGACTATCGATCCCTCCGGGCAGAACCCACTTCCCAAGAGCATTGATATCTTTTCGGCCTGGCGGTAAGTTTTTACCGATTGCCGCGACTTGTCCTCGCAGGACGCCGATATCGGCCTCGAACGTATCGCCTGCGGTCGAAATTCGACCATTTCGAATGGTCAGGTCAAATTGAGGATGACTCACGAGCTTGACTCCTATTTTGGCAAAATCGAAGCAAAGCGCTCATTGGGGTCAAGCGCCGCATGGAACGTCTGAACGCAGGAACGGTACAGTAAATGATCGACCCAATCATATCAATTTCTCTTTGATATCGTTGAAAAAATGGAATATGTTCATCTGTGATCCGACTTACAATCCATCCATCCTTAAATTCATAAATTGATCTCTCTGGATTTCAAATGGCAAGCAACATTCAAGTCACCCCAGTCATTCTCTGTGGCGGTTCTGGCACAAGGCTTTGGCCACTGTCTCGTGGCGGCTTTCCAAAACAGTTTCTATGCCTGACGGGAGACAACAGTCTATTTCAGCAAACAGCGGAAAGAATGCGGGGGCTCGGTAACGCCCAGGCGCAAGCGACCACACCTCTCATCGTTTGCAACGAAGAGCATCGCTTTCTGGCGCAGGAGCAACTGCGTGAAAGCGGTATCAATGGCGCTCAGTTCTTGCTTGAGCCCAGCGCTCGCAATACAGCGCCAGCACTCACACTCGCGGCTCTGGCAGCATGCGAAGGGGGGGCTGATCCTGTCTTGGCGGTGACGCCGGCGGATCAGGCTGTCTCTGATGTGACGACATTTACCCAAGCCTTGCAGGCTGCGATTGCTGAAGCTGCAACGGGCAGTATTGTGATCCTGGGGATCCAGCCCGACCGTCCTGAAACTGGTTATGGCTATATCAAAGCAGGTGCTTCAGCCAAGACAAATGGGACAGTTAAAAGTGTTGAGCGTTTTGTTGAAAAACCCAATCTTGAGACGGCTCAAGCCTATTTGAACGAAGGCAGTTATTTCTGGAATGCCGGTATTTTTGTTTTAAAGGCTTCTGTTTGGTTAAAGGCGATGGAGTCTTTCCAGCCTGAGATGCTGGCCAAGGTCAAGCATGCTTGGGATTCCCGCCAACCCGATAGTCAGTTTTTACGCCCTGGTAAGACTGAGTTTGAGCAGGTGCCGAGCGAGTCGATTGATTATGCCGTGATGGAGCGTTGTCCGGGTAGTGCGTTTACCACCAAAATGGTGAGTCTCGATGCGGGCTGGAGCGATCTCGGCGCGTGGGACGCTGTCTGGAATATTCAGGAAAAAGACGCCGATGGAAATGCGCACAAAGGCGATGTCATTTCTAAAGATTGTCGCGATACCTTTGTGCATGCCTCTAGCCGTTTGGTGAGCTTGGTCGGTGTCCAAAATCTCGTCGTGATCGAGACCGCTGATGCGATTTTGGTCGCAGATAAGTCTCGTGGTCAAGACGTGAAAAAAATAGTTGATACGCTCAACACTCAGAAGCGCGAAGAACAAAACCTCCATCGCAAGGTCTATCGCCCTTGGGGTTGGTATGACAGTATCGATGGTGGTGAGCGCTTTAAGGTCAAGCGGATTCTCGTCCATCCCAAGGCGAGTCTAAGCTTGCAGATGCATCATCATCGTGCCGAGCACTGGGTGGTGGTATCAGGCACCGCTGAAATCACTAATGGCGATAAAGTCACGATTTTGTCTGAAAATCAGTCGACCTATATTCCCCTCGGTCAAACGCATCGTCTGTCCAATCCAGGCACGATTCCCCTTGAAATCATTGAGGTGCAGTCTGGCAGTTACCTGGGCGAGGACGATATCGTGCGCTTTGAGGATCAGTACGGACGAACTGCCTAGTTAGATGTGGTCATCAACTCTAACTAGGCACGAAAGGCATAATCAAATTTACTGCCTATCTCCTTAATCGACTTTTGCTCCAGACATCTTAATCAGATCTGCCCATTTTGGAATTTCAGCATCCACCACTTTTTTGAAGTCGGCAGGATTGCTACCAATAGAGGTCGATCCTTGTTCGGCAATTCTTTTTAAGACACTAGGGTCTTTCATCACCGTTTGTATGGCGCCACTCAGTTTATTGACAATCGCTGGCGGTGTCGCAGCGGGTGCAAAAACGCCGTTCCACAAGACGATTTCATAACCTGGCAAGATCTCTGCGATTGCCGGAGTGTTAGGAATTCTGGAGGAGCGAGTTTGGGTGGTGACGGCGAGGGGTCTGAGCTTACCGCTGTCCAAATAGCCTAGCACTTCAACCATTGGGGAAAAAACGGCTTGTACCTGTCCAGCTAACAAGTCATTGTTGGCTAAGGAGCCACCTTTGTAAGGGACATGTACCATTTCGCCACCCACCATGTTGTTAAACAATACACCGGCGAGATGGTTGGAGGCACCGCTACCCGAGGATCCGTAGTTGATTGGTACTTTTTTCTGCTTCACGATTTCCACAAACTCAGCAAGCGTTTTAGCTTGAAAATTGCTGTTCACCATGAGGACGTTCGGGATCAGCGCGACCTGCGAAACTGGGACCAGATCTTTCTGTACGTTTAACCCCATGTTTTTGTAAAGAGAAACGTTTGCGGTGAGCGTGCTGGTATGCAAGAGTATGGTGTAGCCGTCGGGCTGAGCTCTCGCGACAAAGGCAGCGCCAATGTTGCCGCCGGCACCTGGTTTGTTTTCGACCACGACGTTTTGACCGAGGATGGGACCGAGCTTTTCAGCCAGCATGCGAGCTGTGATGTCGGTGCTGCCTCCTGCAGCAAAAGGAACGACCATCGTGAGGGGGCGAGTGGGCCATTGATTGGGTTGTGCGAGCGCACACGTGCTCAAGGCGACTATCGAGGTTGTTAAAACAAGTTGTGATATTTTTTTTGTGATCATGCTTTGTCTCCTGATTATGATAGAAATATGTTTCTTTATTTTTTATGAACGATTTTTAAAACTGACTTCTACAACGCCAGCGTCCGCATCAATATCGACGAAGTCGCCTGTTTTAATCATGATCGTCGGGTCTTGGTCTAGTCCCGCAACCACTGGGATGTTGCCGATAATCGCGCCGATGGTGGTGATAGGTTCTGGGTTGACCTGAATGAAAGCGACGGGTGCTGTACCACGGGAGACCATGTCGTAAATCTTGTAAGAGCCACCTGTCGAGCCTTTGCCAGTTAAAAAAACAAGGACTTTCCCCGAGATATTCATCCCTTCGATTTCGTGACCGGGTTCTGTCACGATCCCCGTCATGTTATCGACACCACCATTAAAGCTGATGGCTTCCCGTGTCACGATCGCTTCGCCTTGCGCTTTGCCAGTGACAATTTTTCGACCTTGAAGTCGTAACGTGTTTGCAGTCATATTTATTATCTCCAGACGCCATTGAGAGCGGCTTGCATTACACGCTGCAGATTACCGTAGTGGGCGGGCAGTCCGAATTGACCGGGTGCATAAAAAGCCATCTTTGCTGAATTCGTCGTCAAGGTTTTGTAGCCTTTCGACGGTGCGATGACTCGACTTCTCGCTAAAAAAGGACAGGTCTCTCTCACCACGACGCCACCTGCATCTTTGATCGTTTTGATGTAGCCCATTTCATCTGCCATCGCGTACATCGCGCCGGCGGTGGTGACCCACAGCGACACATCAGGATGTACTTTTTTTCCTTCGAGTGCTTCAGCGACCTCCCGAATTTCCTGCACGGATGCATTGGGGCATCCGACGAGTATCCAGTCAACGTGATCCGAGGGCTCTTTGTTGAGTGCGTTCTCGGCGTCTTGACGTTCTTGTTCTCCAAAAACAAGTGTTTTAGCAGGGGTGCGGCCGCCAAAGGCCGCCTCAAGTGTGGGAGCCTCTGGCGTCACACCTATTGCGTGAAACATGCTGACGGCCCCCGAAGCTGCGAGTGCCGCGCTTAATGCTTTGAGATCTTCCAGTGTGGGATTATTGGGGAGCCCTTCAAAAACAGGGGTATCTTGACCTGCGATTTTTCCGGCAAAGTATCCAAGTGTTCCGTAGTCGGTCATATCTCGCATAGGCGTCTCGACCTTGATCAAGAAACTGCCGTATCGATTTTCTTTTAGGTGGAATCCATATTCCGGAGTTCTTCCGGTGAGCGCAGTTGCAAGCGCGCTGGGGCCACCTTCGCGATTCGTTCGGGCGCCGCACACTGAGTTGGCAAACACGACGGCAGAGGATTCCCCCCAAGCCATATGCTCACCAAAGCGGGGCATATTTCCGACCAAATAGGGGATGCAAGTATTGCAGGTGTTCGCGCCCATCCCCGCATACGCACCGGTCAGGCGTTTTTGTAGGATCTGATCAGACGCTGGAATGCCGATTTCTTCCCATTGTGTAGGATCCACCGCGGTCGGGTTGGTCGTCACGCGCGTGACAAAAGTGCCGCCTTGTTTACGAATATCCTCCACAAAGCGTGTGCCAGCTTCTTCGGCAACGAGGACGGATGAGCCCGCCATATGAACATTATTGACAGAAAGAAGCTTCTGCGCTCCAAAGCTTTCTCCAAGTGCGACGAGGATTTGCATCGCTTTTTGGACTGCAGGGCCTTTCTCGCCCGACAGCATTTTTGTCTCTTCATCTGTCAGAAACATCTATCTCTCCAATTTTCACCAAAATAACATTCACGACCTAGTAGGATTCTGGGCAATTAAATAAATCATGAAAAGCGATAAATAGGAATTAATATATATTCTAAATTGTGATCTATTTATCTAAGAAGAAACCGGAATGATGACCTTTAAACAGTTGGAGGCGCTCTTTTGGATTGTTCAGGCGGGCGGTTTTTCTCAAGCGGCCACTCGCCTGCACACAACGCAATCCGCGGTTTCCAAACGCGTGCATGAATTGGAGACAATGTTCGAGACGCCCCTTTTTGATCGAACCCAGCGCTCGGCAAGATTGACACCAAAGGGCGAAGAGATGTTTTTGGTCGCTAAACGCTTATTGGAGCAAAGGGACACGGCCATCGAGGAGTTTCAGCGTCCAGAAATTTTGGTGCGACGCATCAGAATTGGCGTAACGGAGCTCACCGCAATGACCTGGTTGCCTCGCTTAGTCAGTGCGATTCAGGCCTGTTATCCGCGAGTGGTGATTGAGCCGTATGTGGATGTGAGTCTCGCGTTGAGAGACAAGCTGTTGAAAGACGAGGTCGACTTGATGATTGTTCCCCAAGTGTTCGAGGATCAAAGACTGGTCGTGAAAAAAGTAGGCGTTGTTGAAAATGTCTGGATGTGCAAGCCAGGTCTGGTGCCGATGAGTCGCCGCTTGCGTATGCAGGATCTTGCCAAGCACAGGCTTCTTACTCAGGATGATCGTTCTGGTACGGGACAGCTTTACAACAGGTGGCTTCAGTCCATCGGCATCCAGCCTGAAAACACAATCTTGAGTAATAGCCTGGTGACCTTGATCGCACTGACGATTTCTGGCATGGGAGTCAGCTATTTGCCTAAAAATTGTCTGCAACAGATGATTCATGCTGGCTCGCTTCAGGTGCTTGCTGTGACGCCAGTCTTGCCTCTTGCCTCATACGCCGCCGTGTATCGTGCTGAACAAAAGAGCGCCTTTATTTCAGCTGTTGCCACGCTCGCGCAAGATCATTGTGACTTCGGTACGATCTTTCAATCGGCTTAATTGATATATTAGTAGCTGTATAAAACAAAAGTGCATATAAAAAATCTTAAGGAGATAGGCATGAAAGTAGGTTTAATTGGCGCAGGCAATATTGGACAACATTTTGCGACACGTATTCTGGCCGCAGGTCATGAGCTTGTCATTTTTGATTTGAATAAAGATGTTCTTTCGCGTTTTAAAGCACTGGGGGCAGAGGTCGCAACGGGTGTTGCCGATCTGGCATCTCGCGTGAGCGATGTTTATTTATGTTTGCCAGTTCCTGCTGCGGTCCAATCTGTCGTAGCCGAAGTCGTCAAGGGATCAGCCGTCAAAATGTTGATTGATCTTTCTACAACAGGCCCCTCAGTCACAAAAGAAGTGCATGATGTTTTGTCTCAGCGCGGAATCGCATTTGTAAGCGCTCCAGTCAGTGGAGGTACTCTTGCTGCCCAACACGGCACATTGGCAGTCATGGCCGCAGGAGATACAGAGGCTTTTAAAAAAGCCGAGACTATTTTGAAAGTCATCGGCAAAAATATTTTCTTCCTTGGCGAGGATCCTAGCTTAGGACAAACGATGAAGATCATTAACAACACCCTATATGCCACAAGCATGTTGGCGAGCTGCGAGGCTTTGGTCTACGGTGTGAAAGCGGGCCTGGATTCTAAAACAATGTTGGACGTGCTAAATGTTTCAAGCGGTAGGTCCTTTGCAACGCTAGAAAGGATTCCACAGGGTGCCCTAGACAGAAACTTCACTGTACGTTTCACAACGGAGTTGCTGCACAAAGATATCAAAATGTGTCTGGATG
>JBILJA010000076.1:0-11562 GCA_044368775.1 Burkholderiaceae bacterium | reverse complement strand
TCCGGGCTATAGCGGACTTCGGGGTCACGCCCAAGGTTGCCAACGAGTATTACTTTATTGACCGATGCCATGCCGATCTCCGTTTTAAAAAATGTCTTGATTCATTCATGCCCGGGAGGGCTCATTCCAGACGTCATCATCGCCTAACTGATCTTTCAGCGCCAGACGCAAAACTACGTATTACAGACAGTTTACGGCACGTTTTGATAGGCATGCCAGTCTGCGGCGGCAAACCATTGTCTTAAAAAGTCCAAAAATGTCCGAACGCGGACAGGTAGATTTTTTCGGCTGGGGAAAACCGCATAAATATCAACCCCTATGGGGTGAAACTGCGGCAAAACACTGACCAAACGGCCCTCTTGGAGATCCTGCATCACCATATATGTAGGATGCATGGAAATCCCGTGGCCGAGCAGGGCGGCGTGGCGCAATGGCTCACCATAATTAGCCCGGATCGACCCATGCACGCGGACCGCCGTTTTTCCGATCGTCTCTTTTCCTTGTGCCTCGCCCATAAACGTCCAGATATTCGTGGGAGACTTCAACGCGTGCACCATGCATTCATGTTTGGCGAGATCTGCGATCGTCTGGGGTGTCCCGCGGCGGCGCAAATAGTCCGGCGAAGCCACCAGCAGCTGTGGCACGACCGCCAGGCGCTGCGCCACCTGCGAGGTGTCCTTGAGCGAGGTCGCGATCCGGACCGACATATCCAGCCCTTCGGCAACCAGGTCAGTCCGTCCATCATCTAAATAAAGAACGACCTGGATGTCAGGATGCGCTGAGGAAAACGCCGTGATGATCGGGACTAAATGGAACGCGCCGAACGAGGGAGGTGCCCCGAGCCTGAGCATGCCCTTGGGCTCTTTGACGGACTGACGAACGGCGGCATCGATGTTGTCGACCCGGTCAAGCAACTCACGGCCGTTCTCAAGCAAGGATAGTCCGGACTCGGTCAGGCTCACGCTTTTGGTTGTTCGGGTCAGAAGCTGGACGCCCAAGGACTGTTCGAGCCAAGCGATATGCTTGGTCACGTTGCCTTTGGCCATGCCAAGGCGCTGGGCGGCGCCCGAAAAGCTCAGGCCCTGTGCCACCTCGATAAAAACCTCGATCGCTTTGAGTTTGTCCATAATCCTAGCGATTGTACGATGATTGTTTCCATTTCGAGAACACTCATTTCACAATTCATCGCTATTCCGCGCAGCGCTAAACCGCTAGACTCATGCAAGTTAAAAACATAAAAATGGGGAACCCTCATGCAAGTGACACCTAGCGGACAAGGCCTCGGCGCGCGCGTTGAGGGGTTTGATATTTCTCAGCCCCTTTCTCACGAACATTACAAAAAAATCGAAGGCCTTTTAGGTCAGTACGGTGTTTTGTGTTTCAAAAAGCAGAACCTGACGGGCCAACAGCTTAAAGAATTCAGCAGCAAGTTTGGCACCCTAGAGGTCAACGTTGCCAATATGTATCAGGAGCCCGGTCATCCCGAGGTGATGATCCTGTCCAATAAAAAAGTCGACGGCAAGCCGATCGGACTCGGCGATGCAGGACAAGACTGGCATACGGATATGTCCTATAGCAAGATGATCGCCTTTACCAATGTGTTGTATGGCCTTGAAATTCCGCATCGCGATGGTCAGCCGCTAGGTGGCACTGAGTTTTCAAATATGCGCGCGGCCTATCTCGCCCTGCCCGAAGCGCTCAAGAAAAAGCTTGATGGCATGACGGTTCTGCATGATTTCAACAAGTTTTGGGAAAACATGCGCAAACAACCAGGCTGCACCCGTCCTCCGTTGACGGAGGCGCAACTCAAGGCCAAACCGCCTGTCTCGCACCCGATCTTTTTGACGCATCCGATCACAGGCGAAAAGATTTTGTATGCCAACCCGGGTTATTCGATCCAGATTAATGAGTTGCCAAAACAAGAGAGCGACGAGATTCTGGAGTTTTTATTCGCGCACCAGTTGCAACCACAGTTTCGATATCAGCACCGCTGGACGGCGGGGGACGTGCTGATGTGGGACAACATGGGCACGATCCACAATGCTGTCGCCGATTATGGTCCTGATGAGTACCGCTTTATCAAGCGTTGCCAAGTCATGGCGGATCGGTATTTTCCCTTGGCAGCGTAGCGCGAGGGGTGAGCGGACTGTTAAGCTCACCTCACTATTTCATACCAGGAAGACAAATGAAAAAATTAATCCTTGGCGCCTGTTTGGCGCTCACCACAGCATTGCCTCTGACAAGCGCGGCACAGAGCGCCGCCTACCCCAATCAAACCGTCAAAATGCTGATCGGCTTTGCCGCAGGCGGCCCCACTGACGTGATCGGCCGCCTTTTGGCCCAGCACATGACGACAGATCTGGGCCAGTCCGTTGTGGTGGAAAACCGTACCGGCGCCAACTCCCTGATCGCCACGCGCGAAGTCGCCAAGGCCAAGCCTGACGGGTATACCGTGTTGTTCGCTTCGCTCTCGCATAACGTCAACAAACTCTTGTTGGGTGACAAGTCTGATTACGATCCACTCAAAAGCTTTGCGCCTGTCTCACTTGTAGCGAACTTACCACTCGTCATCGTGACCGCGTATGACTCCCCATACAAAAATCTCAAAGACTTGCTCGACAAAGCTAAAAGTGCGCCGGATGCCATCAGCTATGGCTCTGCAGGTAACGGTGGCTCGGCTCACCTCGCAGGGGCAATGATGGGCACCATGGCAAATGTCAAAATGACCCATGTTCCGTTTCGTGGCAATGCCCCTGCACTGACCGAAGTCATGTCAGGTCGCGTCTCCTTCATGTTCTACCCAATGGTCGGCATCGCAGGTCATGTTGAAAGCAAGCGGATCCGTGTTTTAGCAGTCGGCTCCTCTCAGCCCATGCCTGAGTTCCCAGGCGTGCCCACCATGAATGCTTCGGGCTTTCCAGGCTTTGAACAAACCGCGCCCTGGATCGGGATGTTGGCGCCAGCCGGCACCCCACAACCGATTGTGGACAAGCTGAACGCTTCAATCAAAAAAGCGATGGCCAACCCAGAGGTGCTTAAGCGCATGAAAGACTTGGGTGCCCAACCCGTCGGTGACACGCCCGCAGAGTTTCGCCAATTTTTGGTCAAGGATATGGAGCGTTGGGATCGTGTGATCAAGGCTTCTGGCATCAAAGCTGATTAAATTGTGATCCACTCCGCACAGCTGCCTGTGCGGAGTTATTTAGTGCTTCGGTCCCAGCGGCTTTAAACCCCAAGTCACCACAAGCCATAAAGCCGCGAGTCCACAGGATGCCCAGAAAACGCTGCTCGTGCCGCCCAAAACAGCGAGTGCGCCGCCCAACATCCCGCCTAAAAACAAACCTGCAGCCTGCGAGGTGTTGTAGAGGCCAAGGGCCAAGCCCTTGAGCTCAGGGGGCGCGACGCGTGAAACGAGTGAGGGTTGCAAGGCCTCGAGCACGTTGAACATGACAAAAAACCCGGTGAGTCCAAATGCCAATAAATAAAAATTGTGGCTCGCCCAAGGCAAAAACCCACAGACAACCACCAAGCCTGCAACGGCCATCCGCAACATCGCGCGATGGGCGCGATGCTTTTCTGCGACGAATATCGCAGGCACCATGAACACAAAGGAGCCAAAAATAACCGGTAAGTACACCTTCCAAAGCTCTGCGGCGTCTAGATTTCCCAATTTGATGAACAACGGCGGAATCACCACAAACATCGCGATCTGGATCAGGTGAAGGCAAAACACACCAAAATTGAGTCGCAATAAATCAGTGTGAGTAAGCACTTGCATCGGACGGGCGGGATGTAAAGGCTTGGGAGTCGGCGCCACAACGGGTACGACAAAACGAGCGACCGCCAGACAAACCACGCCCAGCAGGGCGATCGTCCAGAACAAACCCGCCAGTCCCGTCGAGCCGACAATCAAGGGCGCGATCACCAAGGACAAGGCAAAGGACAAACCAATCGATCCCCCCACCATGGCCATGGCACGGGTACGGACCTCAGGTCGCGTCGCATCCGCGAGCCAAGCCGTCACGGCCGCAGAAATAGCGCCGGAACCCTGAATCGCCCGACCGATCGTGACCCAGAAAATATCGTCCGACAAGGCACAGACCACACTGCCGGCGACAAACAGGCACAGCCCGGCGAGCACCACCGGACGACGCCCCCAACGGTCCGAGGCTAGGCCAAAAGGGATTTGCATGAATGCCTGCGTCAAACCATACATGCCCAAGGCCACACCGATCCACAAGGGATCATGACCCCCTTTAAGCCCCTGCGCCGCCACGGCAAAAACGGGCAACAGCAAAAACAAGCCCAGCATCCGCACGGCAAACAAGCTGGCTAAGGCCATACTGGCACGGCGTTCGGTCGAGGTCAGAGATAAAGGCGTATGTTCGGACATCAAGGACTTGGATCAGAGTGAAGGGCTATGCGGCGATTGTTTCGCCAGCACGGTATAGTACCAAGTTGGCTTTCAAAAACGTGTCATGGACGAAATCCGAATCCGGGGTGCACGCACCCATAATCTCAAAAACGTGTCTCTGGACCTGCCCAGGCACAAGCTTGTGGTCGTCACGGGACTGTCCGGCTCGGGCAAGTCCTCGCTCGCCTTCGATACTTTGTACGCCGAAGGGCAGCGCCGCTATGTCGAAAGTCTCTCGGCGTACGCCCGGCAGTTTTTGCAGCTCATGGACAAACCAGATGTGGACCTGATTGAGGGCCTATCGCCGGCGATTTCAATCGAACAAAAAGCCGCGGGTCACAATCCACGCTCAACGGTTGGCACAATTACCGAAATTCATGACTACCTGCGACTGTTGTATGCACGTGTAGGGACCCCCTATTGCCCTTCGCATGGTTTACCGCTCGCCGCACAAAGCGTGAGCCAAATGGTCGATAGCGTGCTGAACTGGCCTGCCGAACGCAGGCTGGCGATTCTGGCTCCAATCGCACGCACACGCAAAGGCAGTTTTGAGGATGAGTGCGCGAGCCTGCAGGCACAAGGCTTTGTCCGCGTGCGCGTGGATGGAGAAATGGTTGACCTCGACAGCATGCCCGAGCTCAATAAAAACGAAAAACATGACATTGACGTTGTCATTGATCGTCTGCGCATCAAACCAGAGAGCAAGCAACGCCTAGCCGAGAGCTTTGAAACCGCGCTGACGCTCGCGCAAGGCCGCGTCGTAGCCCTCGACATGGATACCAACGAAGAACACCTGTTTTCCAGTCGCTACGCGTGTCCGGTTTGCAGCCATAGTTTGCCCGAACTCGAACCGCGATTGTTTAGTTTTAATAACCCGGTCGGCGCCTGCCCAAGTTGCGACGGTCTCGGGCATGTGGGCTTTTTTGATCCCAAGCGTGTGGTGGCCTTTCCCGAGCTCAGTCTCGGCTCAGGTGCGATCCGCGGCTGGGACAAGCGCAATGCTTTTACGTTTTCCATGTTGTCGAGTCTGTCGACACACTATGAGTTTGATATCGAGGCGACCTGGGACAGTCTGCCCGAGGAAATCCGTCAAATCGTGTTGTACGGCTCTGGCACCGTCGAGATTCCTTTTTTCTATCTCAATGAAAATGGTCGTAGCACCGTCAAGCGCCACGCGTTCGAAGGCGTGATTCCCAATCTCGAACGTCGCTGGAAAGAAACCGATTCCTCCGCCGTGCGCGAAGAACTCGGCAAATATCGCGCCGTTCAAACCTGCCCGGCTTGTCACGGTTCGCGTCTGCGCGCCGAAGCGCGACATGTGCGAATCGGAAACGAACGCATTGCGCCTCCTCAACTATTGGTCGACACGCCCGAGGGTCGTAACTGGCAAGAACAAGGCCTCGCCATTTACGAGGTTGAGGCTCAACCGCTCTCTACCTGTCTGAAATGGTTTCAAGACCTCAATCTGACGGGCGCGCGCGCAGAAATCGCACAGCGTATTATCCGAGAGATCGAAGCGCGTTTGAGCTTTCTCAATAACGTGGGCCTGAACTATCTCTCCCTGGATCGCAGCGCCGACACGATCTCCGGTGGAGAAGCGCAGCGTATCCGTTTAGCCAGTCAGATTGGTTCTGGACTGACCGGTGTGATGTATGTATTGGACGAGCCGTCGATTGGTCTGCATCAGCGTGACAATGACCGCCTGATCGCCACGCTGCATCATCTGCGCGATCTAGGCAATAGTGTCATCGTCGTCGAACACGATGAGGACATGATTCGCCAAGCTGATTGGGTCATCGACATGGGTCCGGGTGCAGGAGAGCATGGCGGTCAAATCGTCGCGCAAGGCACCCCCGCGCAGATCGAGCAAAATCCAAACTCACTCACGGGCCAATACATGCGTGGCACGCAAGAAATTGCGGTACCCAAACGTCGCCCCCTCGACCCAGAACAAAAGTGGCTTGAGCTAACAGGCTGTACCGGCAACAATCTCAAGTCGGTGGATCTACGGATTCCTGCGGGCAAATTTGTCTGCATCTCCGGGGTTTCCGGCTCGGGCAAATCCACCCTGATCAATGACACGCTCGCTATCGTGATGTCTCGCGCCTTGCATCATGCGCAATCCGAGCCCGCACCCTATAACGGCTTAACGGGTCTAGAGCATTTCGACAAAATCATCAGCGTTGACCAAAGCCCGATCGGTCGCACGCCGCGCAGCAACCCGGCAACCTATACGGGAATGTTCACCCCGATTCGCGAATTATTTTCCGGAGTGCCTGAGTCACGCACCCGCGGTTACGATCCTGGACGTTTTAGTTTTAACGTCAAGGGCGGACGTTGCGAAGCTTGTCAGGGCGATGGCGTAGTCAAGGTGGAAATGCATTTCCTCCCGGACATGTACGTACCCTGCGATGTCTGCATGGGCAAACGCTACAACCGTGAAACACTTGAAATCCGCTATCGTGGCCGTAACATCCACGAGGTTCTCGAACTCACCGTCGAACAAGCACTGGCGTATTTCGAAGCGGTCCCTGCCGTCGCGCGCAAATTACAAACCTTGATGGATGTGGGCCTTTCCTATTTGCGTCTGGGACAAAGTGCCACCACACTTTCGGGGGGCGAGGCGCAACGCGTCAAGCTCTCTCTTGAGCTCTCCAAACGCAGTACCGGACAAACACTTTATATCTTGGACGAGCCCACCACGGGTCTGCATTTTCAAGACATCGCCTTGCTCTTACGCGTACTGAATCAACTGGTCGAAGCGGGAAACACCGTCGTAGTGATCGAGCACAATCTCGATGTGATCAAAACTGCAGACTGGGTCGTGGATATGGGGCCTGAGGGTGGCCATGGTGGTGGAAACATTGTGGCGCAAGGCACGCCCGAAGTGATCGCCGCAAATGCAGCGAGTCACACCGGACACTACCTCGGCAAGGTATTGGCGCGGAATAAAACGGCTTAAGGTAAGCCGAGTAAACGCAACGGTACGGCGGCGCTAGACGGACAGACTCCAGACTCTATGAGCGGTAGTGTCGATTCGCACATATGCGTGTCGGCAAAACGATCGGCGGAATAAGGCCGTCCGATATCCGCCTCAGTACCAGGCATGAGCTTGCCATCCCAGTAACCCCAGGCCACGCTGAGCGAGGTGGACTGACGGCAGCCGCCTTGCGACTGCGCATCGCACGCATTAAATAAGGCCGTCAGCGCCTGGCCAGGCGAAGGATGTCCACACACAGCGGCTTGTGTCTGCAAGACGCCGCCGCCCTGAACCGTGCCTTGTGACGAAACAATCGTCGCGAGCCAACCAGGGGAACAATAATTGTCAAAAGACACTTTAGGTGCGAGGCTTGCGCTCGTCGACAAGAAGTAGGACTGCACCTGGCTGGTCACCTCGCGGCCTGTTCGCGTATCTGCAAAACCCATCGCGCATTGATCACGTACGCCCATGGCATTGGCCTGACACACTTGAACGAGCGCCAACTGATGCTCGCCTTCTTGCACCTGACCACCCATCACGCCAGCACTCGCTGTGGTGGGTGCCTGAGGTGGCGCGGTCGTCCATGAAGGCGCTTGCGACTGTGCTGCGGGCTGCGCCGATTGGGGTGCGGCACCGGTCGCTGCCGCGGAACCCGTATCAAAGTTCGTCGTCGGAGGCGCCACTGGGATCGCGACAGGCGCGATAGGTGCGCGATCGCGATCAACCGTTCGAATCGGTGCGGCGGCCTGTTGTGTGCAAGCGCTCAGCACGCCCATGCTCACGATACTCAATGCCAACACAAATTTGCGGGTGGTTGTCATGACGTTCTCCCTGATACTAGTCAAACTGATTGCCCATCCGAAACAACCGGTGGTGCTCGCGAATCGCATAACGATCCGTCATTCCTGCAATGTAATCGGCAATCGCCCGCGCTTGTGCGGCCGTATTTTCATGTCGATAGTCGGGCGGTAATAAACGCGGCTCATGCACGAAGGCGTCAAACAGCTCTCGCACAATGCGTCGTGCCTTATTGGTCATCCTCATCACCTTGTAGTGACGATAAAGGTTTTCAAATAAAAACTTTTTCAAGGTATCGGCCTCTGCGCGCAAAGCAGGGGAAAATGCGACCAACGGTCCGCAACGTCGGGCCGCATCGGCGTCGCTAGGTGCAGCTGCAGCAAGCTTTGTCTGCGTGGTCTGTGTGACATCGGTAATCAAGGTATTGATCATACTGCGAATCGTTTCGGCCACCACGCGACGCTCATTCAAAGCAGGCCATTGATGTGCCATCGCTGCGTAGTGGCGCGCGAAAATAGGCACCGTCTGCAACTGCTCGATCGTCAGTAAACCTGAACGCAAACCATCATCAATATCATGATTGTTGTAGGCGATTTCATCGGCGAGATTCGCGAGTTGCGCTTCAAGCGAAGGTTGTGTGCGATCGATAAAGCGCTGCCCCACTTCCCCTAATAAGCGCGCGTGTGTCAGGGAACAATGCTTGAGCACGCCTTCGCGCGTTTCAAAGCACAGGTTTAAACCATTAAACGCTGCGTAACGTTCCTCGAGCTCATCGATCACGCGCAAGCTTTGGAGGTTGTGCTCAAAACCTCCTGCTTCTGGCGCAAATTCGCGCAGGCACGCGTTGAGCTCGTCCTGACCCCCATGACCAAAAGGCGTGTGCCCCAAATCGTGGGCGAGTGCGATGGCTTCGGTGAGGTCTTCGTTTAAACGCAAACTTCGCGCAAGCACGCGAGCAATCTGCGCGACCTCCAGAGAATGTGTCAGCCGTGTACGAAACAAATCGCCTTCGTGATTAATGAAGACCTGTGTTTTGTACTCAAGCCGCCTGAAGGCGCCGGCGTGGATAATCCGGTCACGATCGCGTTGAAACTCGCTTCGATTGGTGGGCGCGGGCTCTGCGTGCCGACGACCACGACTGGTCTCGGACCGCGAAGCGTAGACAGCGAGTTCGGACATCACGCGCCTCCGTTCAAATGGTATTGCGCAAAATGACGCGCTCCACTAACTCGGCCGGTGCGCCGCGACGAACGGCTTCGCCAATTTTAGACATCAACACAAACGTGATTTCACCTGCGCGGGTTTTTTTATCCCCACGCATCAGCGACATCCACTGTTCGACACCCCCCAATCGAGGGCCTATTGTCGGACAACCAATCTTCTCAACCAGTTTGCGTACGCGATCGACATCCGCTGCGGGAAATCCTAGCAACTCCGCGGACAAATCTGCCGCCATGATGAGACCCGTACCAACCGCCTCGCCGTGGAGCAGCGCGCCATAGCCAGAACCCGCCTCAATCGCGTGACCAAAGGTATGGCCAAGATTCAAAATCTCCCGCAAGCCGCTTTCACGCTCGTCTTGCGACACCACCCAGGCCTTGAACTCACACGAGCGACGGATCGCCGTCGCTAACAAATCAGGATCTCGCTCACGCAAACCGACCGCGTTTTTCTCACACCATTCAAAGAAGGGCGCATCCAAAATCAGTCCGTACTTAATCACCTCGGCCAAACCTGCAGACATTTCGCGGTCGGGCAAAGTTTTGAGGACGTCGGTATCAATCTCAACGGCGATCGGTTGATAAAACGCGCCGATCATATTTTTCCCATGCGGATGATTGACCGCCGTCTTGCCACCCACTGAGGAGTCTACCTGTGACAATAAAGTTGTGGGGACTTGCACAAAGCGCACGCCACGCATGTAAACGGCTGCGGCAAACCCCGCCATATCGCCGATGACTCCACCACCCAACGCGACGATCACGGTGCGGCGATCTAATTGCGCCCCCAACAGGGCGTCAAAAATCTCATTGAGTGTTTCCCACGTTTTATGCGCCTCACCATCCGGCAAAATAACCGGAACGATCCGCTTGCCTGTTTGCCCGAGCACCTGCATCACCTGATCACCGAGCAACGCATGAATGACAGGGTTCGTCACAAGAGCAATAGAGGTCGCATCCGAGGGGATCGCTGCCGCGAGCGTCGCCAGACGTCCGGGGGCGATATTGATGGAGTAGTGGCCACCCGGGGTCGCGACCTGAACGGTTTCTAAGGTGTGCATGGTTTGTTCTCTTCTTGGTGGCTGGCGGCGAAGTCGGCGCGCATGCTGGCCGAAGAATTGCCAGGCCGACTTTGAGCGCTGCGATCAATCGCCTTGTCGATCTGTCCAAGACGCTCGACAATCTGAGCGACGAGGTGGTTGACGGAGGTCGTGCCCGTATCGACCACAATGTCGGCCACGGACGCATAAAGCGGCTCCCGCTTTTCAAGCAGCGCCCGCAAGGTCGCCTTGGGATCCGGGGTCGCAAGCAGGGGTCGATTGCGGTCTCTGCTCGTGCGGCGATACAACTCCTCAACGCTCGCACGCAAATAAATCACAATGCCTCGGCTCTGCAAAGCAAGGCGGTTTTCCTCGGCCAACACAGCGCCGCCTCCGGTCGCCATCACCAAATTAGGCTGCACCGTGCAGTCATCTAACACTTGGCATTCACGTTTACGGAACCCTTGCTCACCTTCGATCTCAAAGATCACAGGAATTCGAACACCGCAACGCGCCTCAAGCTCATGATCAAGATCGATAAACTCTCTGACCAACGCCCTGGCCAAGGCCCGACCGATGGTCGTCTTGCCCGCGCCCATCATTCCGACCAGAAAAATCGGGCTGTCATAGGTCAACGGACCTGCGCTTTGGGGCAGATCCTGCACCTCAGCAGAGGGATTCGTGTCACCGGAGGGGGTTGGCTCGGGCGCAAGCGCTTCATTATTCATGCCTTCATTATCCCATTGACGGCCCATAGTCTCAAACTGATCGGGGCAAACCCTCACAAAACCTTTAAAATGTTCGGCAATGAGCAAATATAACCACCCCCACGACAACGAAGATCAGACCCCAGACAAGCCCAAAGGCTCGTTTATTGTCCGGTTTTTACTGAAACTCTCTATTCTCTCAGCGGGTCTCGCGCTATGTGGCGCCCTGCTGCTTGGGATGGCGCTTGCGCTTGCCTGGCCCAACCTGCCAGACCTCAACGCGATGACCGATTATCGGCCGCGTGTGCCGCTGCGCGTCTTTACCTCAGACAAGGTATTGATCGGTGAGTTTGGCGAGGAGCGTCGCAATGTCCTTCGCTTTAACGAGATACCGGATGTGATG
>JBILJA010000208.1:0-3489 GCA_044368775.1 Burkholderiaceae bacterium | reverse complement strand
GGTCTGCATCAGACGCCGTCACCCAACGCGGCAAGAAGCTCTGCCTGATGTTCAGCAATCAATGCGCCGGTGACTTCACTCAGGTCACCCTCCATGATGGCGCCCAATTTGTACAAGGTGAGATTAATACGATGGTCTGTCAAGCGACCCTGCGGAAAGTTATAGGTACGGATTCGTTCGGAACGATCACCCGAGCCCACCAAGCTCTTGCGCTGTGCGGCTTCTTTGTCATGCTGCTCGCGCTGCACTTTGTCCTTGAGACGCGCAGCCAAAACCTGTAGCGCCTTGTCTTTGTTGCGGTGCTGTGAGCGATCGTCCTGACATTCCACAACCAAGCCGGTTGGCAAGTGCGTAATACGGACTGCAGAGTCGGTCTTGTTAATGTGCTGACCGCCGGCACCGCTCGCTCGAAAGGTGTCTATCCGCAAGTCACTGGGATTAATCACAATATCGCTGGCCTCATCCGCCTCTGGCATGACCGCCACCGTGCAAGCGGATGTATGAATTCGACCTTGTGCCTCAGTCGCAGGCACGCGCTGAACACGATGTGCACCAGACTCGAACTTGAGTCGCCCATAGGCGCCATCACCGTCGATGCGAACGATCACTTCCTTGTAGCCCCCCAACTCAGAGGGACTCTCTGACATCAACTCGACGCGCCAACTTTGTTGCTCGGCATAACGCGTGTACATTCTGAGTAAATCCCCTGAAAACAGCGCACTTTCGTCGCCTCCCGTACCAGCGCGAATTTCTACAAACACGCTTCGTCCATCGTCAGGATCTTTGGGCAATAACTGAAGTTGTAAATCAGCAGCGAGTGCTTCAATGCGCTGTTTACACGCCTCGATTTCCTCAAGCGCCATCGATTTCATCTCGGGATCGTCCAACATTTCCTTGGCACCGGCCAAATCAGTGTTGGCCCCCTCAAAGGCTTTGAACGCATTGACGACGGGCTCAAGCTCGGCGCGCTCACGCGAAAGCTTGCGAAACTGATTCATATCATTGGCGGCATCAGGCTCTGAAAGTAAGGCATCCACCTCGACCAAGCGACGGGAAAGATGCTCAAGGCGAGCGCGCATTGAAGGTTTCATGAGGAACGGTCTTGTTTTAAAAAGTTTGGGAAATTAGAACGGCGTGCCACTCGCTTGAAGCGAGATCAGTCAGCAGTGTCGCTAACGGCGTTCGGATCCAGACGGAAATATACGGGGCAGCCAGCCAAGCAATTGTTGACGCTCTGCCTCTTCGCTCTGGTTGAGCGCAGCTAAAGTTCCGTGCAAGTATTTTTGCGTCAGACCATGTGCGAGCTGCTCGAGAACGGCCTCGGGGGACTCGCCCTTGGCCAGCATTCGGCGGGCGCGCTCAAGCTCCTGAGCCTGTACCGCCTGCGCGGTTGTTTGCAGATCGCGAATCACGGGGACATTGGCCCTGACTTGCATCCAATGCATAAAGTTTCTGACGCGGGCATCAATGATGGCCTCGGCCTGCACCACGGCAGAACGTCTGGCTTCTGTACCACTCTGCACCACGGAGGCCAGATCATCGACTGAGTACAAATAGATATCGTCAAGCTGCGCAACCTCAGGCTCAATATCCCGAGGCACGGCCAAATCAACCATCACAATCGGTTTGCGTTTGCGTTGCTTGGTAGCGCGTTCGACCATCCCCAAACCCAATAAGGGCAAGGTACTGGCCGTACAGGAAACCACCACATCAAACTCGGCCAATCTGTCTGGCAAGTCCGCCAAGCGCATAGTGGTGGCAGAGAAACGTTTAGCCAGAGACTCAGCGCGTTCAAGGGTACGGTTGGCCACGACGATCGCGCCTGGCTGACGTGCGGCAAAGTGCGTCGCACACAACTCAATCATCTCGCCAGCACCAATAAAAAGCACCTTGGAGGTCGTTAACTCCCCAAAAACGCGCTCAGCGAGTCGCACGGCCGCAGCGGCCATCGAGACAGATTGCGCACCGATCGCGGTTGTGGAGCGGACTTCTTTAGCCACGGAAAAAGTGCGCTGAAAGAGCTGATGCAACAAGGTACCAAGCGCACCTGCATCGCTTGCCGTACGGACCGCGTCTTTCATTTGACCCAGGATCTGCGGCTCTCCCAACACCATCGAGTCCAAACCACTCGCGACACGAAAAGCATGACGGACAGCATCGTCTCGCCCATGCAGATAAACATGGGGTGCAAGCTCGCCCGCCTCGATCCGGTTGAAATCAGCAAGCCAAGCGGGTAACTGTTGGGCGACTTGCGGCTCAGCGGCGCAGTACAGCTCAGTGCGATTACAGGTTGAAAGAATCGCAGCCTCTTTGACTGCGCCTCCAAACGCTTGGCGCAACGCACTTAATGCGGGCTGGACTAAGTCCTCGGGCATGGATACGCGCTCGCGCACCGAAACAGGTGCCGAGACATGATTCAACCCAAGAGCGAGGACGCTAACCGACATAGATAAAGGAATTTTTTATTTGATCTACGTAACAACCCTTATTATAAGGGTGCATGACGGCTTCTAGGTGCAATGTCCATGCCTGGGCTCCGAACCTGAGTATTTTCGTACAATTCAACGCACAGGAGACCTATATGAACATTCATAAAATAATCATTCGTTCGGCGCTAGCGCTTTTACCGCTGTTGGCGACGCAACAAACCATCGCAAACACTGAATATCCCAACAAACCCATCCGCATCGTCGTGGCTTATGCGCCAGGCGGCTCGACAGATATCGTAGCCCGACTGTTTGCCCAAGAACTCGGTACAAAGCTTGGTCAACCCGTGCTAGTGGAAAACCGTGCCGGTGCCGGAACGCTGATCGGCACAGACTCCGTCATTAAAGCTGCGCCCGACGGCTACACGTTGTTTTGGGGGACCCCCGCCACCGTGATCACCCCTCTTTTACATAAAAAACCGACCTATGACGTCCTCAAAGACCTGCAACCCGTCTCGTTAGCGACCACCCAGTCCATGGGCGTCTTGGTTTCGGCCAATATCGGTGTCAATAGTGTCAGCGATTTGATCAAGTATGCGAAAGCCAACCCCGGCAAGGTAAATTTTGCTTCTTCGGGAAACGGCTCAGCTCAGCATTTAGCCGCGGAGGCGCTTAACGATGCTGCCAAGATCAACATGCTCCACATCCCCTATAAAGGTGCCGGTGTTGCGCTCAATGATCTCGTCGCGGGACGCGTCGATGTCATGATCACTTCCTTGGTCGGTAATATGATGGAGCAGGTCAAAGACGGTCGAATCAAACTCATCGCGACTACAGGCCCCGAGCGCAGCAGTACTTTAAATAATATCCCTACCGTTGCAGAAGGTGGCGTACCGAATTTTGGGATCCGAACCTGGACGGCGATGTTCGCGCCAGCCAACACACCACCCGAGGTCGTCGCTAAACTCAATCGCGCCATGGCTGAGATACAAAAAGATGGCAGCATTCAAAAGAAGATTGAAAATCAGGCGATGGACGTCACCGTGGTCTCCCCAAAGGAGCT
>JBILJA010000207.1:0-3512 GCA_044368775.1 Burkholderiaceae bacterium | reverse complement strand
GCTGATAGGCTGCGGGCGCTTCTTCGATCGCGATACCGAACTTGTTTTCCTTGAGACCGGTCGAAATATAGGGGTGTGTCTGCGCATCGACATCAGGATTGACGCGCAGCGACACAGCGGCCACCTTGCCGAGCCGCGTCGCGATTTCCGATAGGCGCTTGAGCTCAGGCAGAGACTCGACGTTAAAACACTTTACGCCTGCCTCAAGTGCGGCTTGCATTTCCCAGTCCTGCTTGCCCACGCCGGAAAACACAACTTTAGCGGGATTGACGCCTGCGGCTAAAACACGTGCGAGCTCACCGCCCGAGACGATATCAAAACCGCTGCCCAAACGGGCAAATTCTTTGAGTACGGCTAGGTTTGAATTGGCTTTCATACCAAAACAGACCAGGACACGGTGGTTACCGATCGCTTCTTGGTAAGAGGCCCATGCTGTCGCCAAGGCAGCACGTGAATAGACATACAAAGGTGTGCCGAGTTGCTCGGCAAGGGTTGAGAGCGCGACACCTTCGGCGAACAACTCGCCGTTGCGGTAGTGAAAATGTGGCGATCCTGCGGGTGTGGCGGTCGAAGTCATAGAGTTTGAGGCGGTCATGTCGTGGCTGTGGGTATTCGATCGTTAATCAGTAAGCTCAAGCACAATACTGTACTGGCTATTTTGGCGCAGGTACAGGTATGGCCTGAACTGCGGTAGCAGGCGAAGCGGATGTGGCAGGTGCCTCAGCCGCAGGGGCCGGTTTAGGCGCCTGAGGTTTGGGTGGCGGCAAATACAGTGGGCCTTTAAAGCCACAACCTGCCAACCAGCCAGTCAGGGCGAGCATCGCTACAATGCGAGCAAAACTGCGATGATGGATTTTGCGGGTCACTGCACACTCCCTCAACATTGAGGACAAGGATGATGAACGATACTGAATTTCATACACGGGCAACCGCCATTTTAGATGCAATAGAGGCCCAAGCCGACCATTGGTTTGAACAATTGGATCTGGATGTCGAAACCAAGCGCAACGGTAATGTGCTGAACCTCATTTTTGAAAGCGGACATCAAGTGGTGATTAATAGCCAAGCGCCGCTCCACGAGATGTGGTTGGCTGCGCGCTCGGGAGGTTTTCACTACAAGTACGACGGGCAACACTGGAAGGACACGCGAGGCGGCAGCGACCTACATGACCTGCTATCTAAAATCTGTTCTGACGAGACTGGACAAACACTCACCGTCAAACTGTGACGGTGTTGTAAGTCTTTAGTTGCCGATCGGCTCACGGCGGTTGTTTCTACCCCCTTCGCTACCGCCAAGACTATCGAGCAAGTCGCCAAGCGAGTCTTGTTTCGGATCGCCCAGGCTCTTTACCGCCTCTTTGGGTGGGAATTCCTTGAAATACATATTGCCACCCTCGATGATGAGTCCTTCGGGCGGTGGGCCGCGTTTTTGCTCTGGGAACTCTTTGAGGGCATTTGTCATATAGCCTAACCAGACTGGCAAAGATGCGCCTCCACCGGTTTCGCGCGAGCCAAGCGATTTGGGCTGATCGAAACCTAGCCACGCCACCCCGACGAGCTGAGGGGTGTAGCCTGCAAACCATGCGTCCACAGAGTCATTGGTCGTGCCTGTTTTACCGGCAAGGTCGGTACGTTTGAGTACCTGCCTGGATCGGGCGGCCGTACCGGACGTTGCCACACCGCGCAACATATCATCCATCACGTAGGCAGTACGAGCATCAATCGCGCGCGCAGCGGAGTCACCCGCAATAATGGGTTTGGCGCGCATGAGCACTTGACCGTTCGCATCGGTGACATGATCGATTAGATAAGGCGTGACGCGAAAGCCGCCGTTGGCAAATACCGAAAAGCCCGCGGCCAGTTGCATGGGTGTGACGGCGCCCGAGCCAAGAGCCATGGGCAAGAATGCGGGATGCTTTGCCTTGTCAAAGCCAAAGCGGGTCACGAAGTCCTGTGCATATTGCGGGCCAATCGATTGAAGAATACGAATCGAGACCATATTTTTTGAGCGGGCAATCGCCTCGCGCATGGACATCATTTCGCCGTACTCGCCACCATAATTTTTGGGCGCCCAGGCTTTGCCCGAGCCGGTTTGCTCCGCGCTCAGTTCAAAGGGCTGATCGGAAATCATCGTCCCTGGTGTGAGGCCGCGCTCAAGAGAGGCCGCATAGATAAACGGCTTGAAGGCGGAGCCAGGCTGGCGCCACGCTTGCGTGACTCGGTTGAAATTACCATGAAAAAAGTCAAAGCCACCGACCATGGCGCGCAGCGAACCGTCTTGAGGAATCATGGACACAAAGGCGGCCTGCACAGTGGGCATGTTCAAAATTTCCCAATAAGCCGGTGTTTTATGCAGGTACACCACTGAGCCGCGTTGTATCCGCAGTGCTGCGGGGGCCTTGGGGTTGAGTGCGCGCGCGATAATGGCTAACGCTTTTTTATCGTTAATCACCACAATATCTGTCGAGCTGCGGGCAACGCGAACTTCGTTGGGTTTGACCGAGAGCACCACACCCGTCGGCATGTCTGTCCGATCTGGGTGTTTGTCAAAGACCCCATCTAGAAATTCATCGAATTTGGCGGGGTCGGCTTCAAGCCCGGCAGGCAGGGTTACCTGAGCTTCGGGACCTGGATAGGGCGCCCGACGGGTGTAGTCCAACACACCTTCACGCAGCGAGTCATAGGCCCATTTTTGATCCTTGGAGTGAATGGTCGTGTAAACATTCAGTCCGCGCGTATAAACGTTGTCTGGGTAGATGCTGATCATCAGCTGCCGGGCGAGTTCGGCCGCGTATTCACCGTTCACAGCGTAGCCACCCGCAGGCGTGCCTTGCGAGGGCTTAATGATCACGGGTTGAGCGAGTGCCGCTTTGTATTCGGCGTCGGTCAGGTAGCCCAGCGAATGCATGCGTCCGAGTACATAACGCTGACGCAAGACGGCGCGAGGTTTGTTGGCGATCGGGTTAAAGCGAGAAGGCGCTTTGGGGATGCCAGCCAAGAGTGCGGCATCAGCCGGTGTGACTTCAGAGAGTTCTTTGCCTAAATAAACGCGCGAGGCTGCAGCAAAGCCGTAAGACCTGTGACCCAAATAAATCTGATTGAGATAGAGCTCGAGAATCTGGTCTTTGGAAAGACTGGCCTCGATTTTGAAGGTGAGTAACAGCTCGTAAAACTTGCGTGACCAGGTTTTTTCAGAGGAAAGATAAAAGTTTCGCGCAACTTGCATGGTGATCGTGCTGGCACCCTGACTTTTTTGCATCGAAATCAAGTTGGTCAGACCTGCGCGCACGACGCCAATCCAGTCAATCCCGCCATGTTGATAAAAGCGATCATCCTCGGCCGAGAGTACCGCCGATTTCATCACATCCGGTATCTCGTTAAAGCGTAGGACATTGCGACGCTCCTCGCCAAACTCACCGATCAATACCTTGTCTGAGGTAAAGACGCGCAGCGGCACACGCGGCCGATAATCGGTCATCGCGTTGAGGTCTGGCAGGTTGGGCCAGGCAAGC
>JBILJA010000206.1:0-3513 GCA_044368775.1 Burkholderiaceae bacterium | reverse complement strand
CAAAGGACGTCTTGTCACGCCTGAACAATTTGGCGACATTGTGATTCGTTCTGAAGGTGCGAGCGGTACGTTGCGCCTCAAGGATATCGCCCGCGTCGAGCTTGGCGCAGCCGATTACGATGCCAACACCAAGCTGGTCGGTCAACCTGTCGCGCTCGTTGCGACCTATTTACAGTCGGGTGCAAATGCCTTGGCGGTCGCTGAAAGTGTACGTAACAAAATGCAGGAGCTTGAGAAAAAATTTCCTCCTGGCATCGAGTACGTGATTCCATTTGATACGACAAAATTTGTGACAGCTTCCATCAATGAGGTGGTCAAGACTCTGTTCGAAGCGATGATCCTCGTGGGTCTAGTGGTCTATCTGTTTTTACAAAACTGGCGCGCGACGCTGATCCCGCTCATTGCGGTGCCCGTTTCGCTCATCGGTACCTTTGCAGGCTTGTGGGTGTTTGGATTTTCAATCAATACGCTGACTTTGTTTGCGATGGTCTTGTCGATTGGTATTGTGGTCGATGACGCGATCGTCGTGCTAGAGAACGTAGAGCGACTGATGGCCGAACGCAATCTTTCACCCAAAGAGGCGGCCTACGAGGCGATGCGCGAGGTATCGGGGGCGGTAGTCGCCATCGTGTTGGTTCTCTCGGCGGTATTTATTCCAGTGGCTTTCTTGGGCGGAATTGCCGGAACACTTTATCAGCAGTTTGCCGTGACGGTCGCGCTCGCGGTTATTTTGTCAGGCATTGTCGCATTGACGTTGACGCCTGCTCTCTGCGCAGTGTTGCTCAAGCCAGGCATGCATGCACCCAAAGGATTTGGATGGTTCAACCGCGGCTTTGCGGCGTTCACGACACACTATACAAAACTCGTTGATATCACCTTGCGTCACCGGGTGATTGGTGCGACGGTCTTTGGCGCGATTTTGATCGGATGTGTCGCGATGTTTCGTTTAGTGCCGGGCGGTTTCGTTCCGGCCGAAGATCAAGGTTATCTAATTAGTGCGTTGGTGTTGCCAGATGGCGCCAGTTTGCAGCGTACCGAGGAGACGGGCGATACTTTTCGCAAACGTATTGTTGAAGATCCAGGCGTGGCACGCGTGTTTGTGATCGCAGGCCGTGACATTATTGGCGGCGGCAATAGAGCGAACGCTGGCACGATCTTCATCCCACTCAAGGATTGGGATGAACGCACGTCTTCTTCCGTTGAACTCGCCAAGAAATTCACGGGTGTCGGTATGAGCCTACCCGATGGAATGGCACTTGTTTTTAATCCCCCGCCGATTCGAGGCTTGGGTTCTGCGGGCGGGTTTGAGTTCTATGTGCAGTCCAAGGGAGAGCCTTCGGTCACTGAGTTGGCGACGGTCGTCACCAACTTCACAGAGGAACTAAAAAAGCAACCTAAGCTAACCGGCATTAACACTTTTTTTAGACCGACCGCACCACAACTTTATGTTGAGGTCGATGAGGCCAAAGCACTGTCGCTTGGTATTCCCGTAGCTGATGTGTATCTCAGCCTTCAAGCGACGATGGGTGCGTTGTATGTCAATGACTTTAACTTGAATGGCCGTACCTATCGCGTACAGATGCAAGCGGACTCTCAATACCGTACCGAACCGACCGATCTTGGGCAGATTTATGTACGTGCCAATAATGGCAGTATGGTGCCAGTCTCCGCACTGATTTCCGTCAAACAAGTCGTGGGTCCCGAACAACTCGAGCGTTTTAATGGCTTTCTTGCGGCCAAAGTGTTGGGCAGCGCCGTCCAAGGCGTCAGCTCCGGCGATGCCATTAATGTTGTGGCAGCCACTGCGCGCGCGACCTTGCCTCCAGGTTATGAGTTGGCCTGGGCCGGTCAAGCTTTTCAACAGATTCGAACGGGAGATGCTTCCGGTTTGGCTTTTATGTTTGGCATTGTGATGGTGTTTTTGATTCTTGCCGCGCAGTATGAGCGTTGGTCGCTTCCGATTGCTGTGCTGTTGGCCGTGCCCTTCGCATTGTTCGGTGCCTTGCTTGCCGTCTTTTTGCGCGGCATGCCTAACGATATATATTTTCAGATTGGCTTATTAGTGTTGATCGGACTTTCAGCCAAGAATGCGATTTTGGTGGTGGAGTTCGCTTCGCAAAAGCGCGCGCAAGGCATGAGTGCAATGGATGCGGCGCTGACTGCCGCACGACTTCGATTTAGGCCGATTGTGATGACGTCTCTAGCGTTTATTCTTGGCGTATTTCCTTTGGTGATCTCCTCCGGAGCGGGCGCGGCAGCGCGTCAGTCCATGGGTACGGGTGTGTTTGGCGGGATGTTGGCATCGACCTTCATCGCGACTATTTTTGTTCCAATGTTTTTTACTTGGCTCTCGCGAAATAAAAAAAATGAGAGCACTGAAAAAAATTATGATGCCTCTTAACGTGAGCCCAAAGCGCTTGTCTGCGCGTCTGGTCGTGACGCTAGCGGCAGTTGGACTGCTGAGTGGATGCTTGCTCGGCCCTGATTATGAGCGCCCTCAAGTTCCCTTGCCAGAGAGCTTCCGCGCATCACCGTCGGTCACGACGGCGGCGAGTGCCTCCAACGAAGTCGTACTGACTGAGTGGTGGACTTTGTTCAACGACTCCGTTCTTAATGATTTGGTCGCGAGTGCTCAAAAGAACAATGCGGATGTGCAAATCGCAGTCGCGCGACTCGGTCAAGCGCAAGCGCTCGCGCGTCAAGCGGGTGCGGCGCTTTACCCGACGCTGAATATGACCGCCTCGGGTACGCGCGCATCCACCGGAACTTCTGTTTCTCCTTCTGGTGTGGGCTTTCAAACAAATACGGCGCAAGTCGGCTTGGTGACATCGTACGAGATTGATGTATGGGGTCGAGTGAGGCGCAATATCGAGTCAGCAACCGCAGTCGCGACCGCAAGTCAGTACGAGCAGGATAGTGTTCGACTGACACTGTCTGCGCTCGTCACGAATACGTATTTACGTTTACGTGCCTTGGATGCTCAGCGAGATGTGGTGATGAACTCCGTCAAGACTCGTGAAAACTCTTTGCGGGTAGCGCAGGCAAAGCTCGATGGCGGTCTGGTGTCGCCAATCGATGTCAGTCAAGCGCGCGCGGCCAAAGCGGCCTCGGAGGCGAATCTTTCCGAGCTCACCCGTCAGCGGGCGATTGTCCAAAACCAGCTGGGTATATTGACAGGTCAGTTGCAGTTGACGCTCGCACCCATCGATCTTCGGGGCTTGCCGATTCCGCCTATTCCGCCCGCGGGCTTACCTTCTACGCTTCTAGAAAGTCGTCCTGATGTGAATCGTGTGGAGCAAGAACTCACTGCCGCCAATGCGCGTATCGGCGTGGCGACAGCAAATTTCTTTCCGACGTTGTCATTGACGGGCGTTTTCGGAGCGCAGAGCGTGGACTTTAGCGACTTTCTCACGGGGCAGAGTATGGTCTGGTCTGCAGCGTTAGGTTTGCTTCAGCCTTTGTTTTCCGGGGGCTCTCTGACCGCGCGTCTGGATTTTGCTAAAGCGCAACAGC
>JBILJA010000002.1:0-49951 GCA_044368775.1 Burkholderiaceae bacterium | reverse complement strand
CGGGTGGTTGTGAGTTCGATTCTCGCCGGGGGCACCACCATTTATTACTTTGAGCTGGCTATAGACGCTTGACGACATCCACATAGGCCTGAAGACTAAAGCCTAATAAATTTCATCCTGTGAATGATCCACAAGCTAAACAAATTTTAGAAGTAAACTTCTTGATTATAGGCTTAGGGCATTCAGCATGACTTCCAACTCCATTGACTTAGACCTCATCAGGGCATTTGCGCCAAACGGCGTGCTGCGTGCCTCGCTCAACATTGGCAATCCCGTTCTTGCCAATCTGGATGCACAGGGCAAACCTTTCGGGATCTCGATCGATCTTGCTCAGGCACTAGGTAAAAAACTAGGGGTTCCGGTTGAGCTGATTGTCAACGAAACAGCTGGAAAGTCTGTCGCCACGGTTGAGTCTGGGCGTGCCGATATCGGTTTTTTTGCCGTGGACCCAGAGCGCGGCAAAGACATCGCGTTTACGGCGGCATATGTACTGATCGAGGGGTATTACCTGGTCCGTACGGACTCTCCGATTAAGCGTAACGAGCAAGTCGACGTGCCTGGCAACCGCGTCGTCGTTGGCAAGGGCAGTGCCTATGACTTGTTTCTCACACGCCACCTCAAACAATCCCTTATCGTGCGCGCCTCGTCCTCACAAACAGTCGTGCAAGACTTTTTAGCGCAGCAGCTTGAAGTCGCCGCAGGTGTCAAACAGCAGCTTGAGGCCGATACGCAAGGCATGTCAGGTGTTCGCATTCTTGGTGAGCGTTTTATGGTGATCAACCAAGCGATGGGTGTGCCTAAAACAAAGGGTCCGGCTGCAGCAACTTTTTTACGCACCTTTGTCGAGGAAATGAAAGCCACAGGCATGGTCAAAGAATCGATGACACGCCACGGCATTCAAGGCGCTGGAGTCGGTCACGCGGCAGACCCCAACCAAGACCCTCTCGACCATCTCTAAGCATTGGGACTTAAAGATAAGGCGAGGCCAACCAAACCACCTTGTTGCGCAAGCGCATCCAAAACGGATCCCTGCGTACCATACGCAAGGTAATGCGCTCGGCTTGGGCGATGATGGCGTCCACCTTGGCCTCGATTTCTTTTGCGATACCTCGATCATAGACTTCGAGATCCAGTTCAAAATTCAAGCGCAAACTACGCGGATCGATATTGGATGACCCGATATAGGACCAACCACCATCGACAGTAAAAAGCTTGGAGTGGTCAAAGGTTCCTGACGCCCGCCAAACTCGGCAGCCTGTCTCGATGAGCTGATCGATCTGTGCCATCATCGCGGCATTGACGAGCTTGAGGTTGTTGGCGCCTGGCACCACGATATCGACAATCACACCACGCCTTGCCGTCGTCGACAGTGCCGCGATCAGGGCCACATCCGGCAGCAAGTATGGTGACTGAATGCGTACATGCGTTTGCGCGACCGCGAGCGCCCCCAGCAACATATTGTGTGTGCTGGCTAACGTCGCATCGGGCCCCGAAGGGACGCAGCGCAACGCGATACCCTTTTCTTTGATTTCCGCGGCGGCTGAAGCAAACCACGCGTCGCCCGTGAGCTTTTCCGTGGTCGTAAACTCCCAATCATGCGCAAAATTCGTCATGAGCTGATACACAACCGGTCCGCTGACCTGAAAGTGTGTGTCATGGGTGACGGACTCTTTGGCGATCGCAGTGACGAAGCCTTGGCGGATATTCATCCCTCCTGTAAAGCCATGTAAACCATCGATCACCAAGAGTTTTCTATGGCTGCGCAAATTAGCATAGACCAGGCGAATGCCAATGACTGGTTGCATGAATAAAGCAGTATGCACCCCAGCATTTCGCAATAGCGCGGTAATAGGCGGGTGTGAATACTTGGCGCCCACAGCGTCTATCAATACCCGTACTTGCACTCCGCGCTGATGCGCATCGATGAGCGCTTGAGCTAATTCCTTGCCAACGATATCGTGATCGAAAATATAACTCTGTAGCGCAATCGAACGCTGCGCATGCCTTATGGCCTCAAGCATGGCGGGATACGTCTCATCGCCTCCATTGAGCATCTTGATCTGATTCGCACCCAAAACTTTAAAGTCGCTGATGTGATCGCCTAGATTTTTAAGCGAAGCAAACTGAGGGCCCGACACGCCAACAACGTCATGCACCAGGATTTTGTCGATCAACTCCTGATCGTAGAGCGTGTGCGCACGTCTGGCGAACACGCGGTCCTTGCGAACCCGATTAATCCCCGCCACCAGATAGAGAAAAGCACCCAAAATGGGCGAGAACAGGATCACACCCACCCAGGCAATCGCCGCACGGACATCTTTCTTGGTCATCGCAGCATGCACGGACGCCACGCTACTGGCGACGATCGAAATCACAAGCAGAAGATGAGGCCAATATTCAATCAGTATTTCTTCGAGCCGTGCCATAAGGTGCTACCTAGTTCATAAGAGAAATGCTGTTTCCGGATCACGTCAAACGCGCAAACATGCTAGAATTTTGCTTCTGTGGTGGACGTAGCTCAGTTGGTAGAGTCCCAGATTGTGATTCTGGTTGTCGCGGGTTCGAGCCCCGTCGTTCACCCCAGTACAGATTTTCTTTAAAAGCCCTGCCTTGCAGGGCTTTTCTTTATCTAAACGCTCGATCTCCGAAATCCTAACGCCCTACCTTCTTGCGCCACGCCTGAAAATCCTCGGTCGTCTTAGGCTCTGTATTAGGATACAAACCCAAGATCGATCGACCTGTCTTGACCGTTTCGGTCACAAAATCTTCAAATACCGTCATTTCAGTTGCCTCATTGGCCAACTCATCCGCCAGATGCGCAGGTAACACCAGCACACCATCGGCGTCCCCAACGATCACATCGCCAGGAAACACGGGGGCATCGCCGCAGGCGATAGGCACATTAATATCGATCGCCTGATGATGGGTCAGATTGGTGGGGGCCGAGGGTCGCTGATGGTACGCCGGGATGCCGAGTTCGGCGATCTCCGCCGAGTCCCGGAAACCACCATCCGTCACCACACCCGCCGCACCTCTGGCCATTAACCGCCCAACCAAAATACCGCCGGCTGAAGCCGCTCGGGCATCCTTGCGACTGTCGATCACCATCACCGCACCGGCAGGACACTCGTCCACCGCTTTGCGCTGGGGGTGCGCGCGGTCTTTAAACACCTCGATGCCATTCAAATCCTCACGCGCCGGGATATAGCGCAGCGTGTAGGCCTCGCCCACCATATTTTGCTTGGCGAGAGAAAGTTTTTGCACATTTTGAATAAATTGTGAACGCAAGCCACGCTTGTAAAGGCAAGTCGCCAACGTAGCGGTACTCACCGCCATCAGTTTGTCGCGTGTTGCCGCAGAAAGTTTGCTCATTGAATCAGTCTCTCTTTAATATCTGATTGAGTGTCTTAGTAAATATCGGGCTCTGAGACCGCTTTGCCAAAGTCCGTACGCAAAAAGTCAAAATCGCAGCCCTCGTTGGCTTGCTGAATATGCTTGGAAAACATCCAGCCATAGCCGCGCTCGTATTTTGGCTCGGGCGCTTTCCAGGCGGCTTTGCGGCGGGCGAATTCCTCGTCGGAAATTTCCAGATTGATCGTACGTGCAGGCACGTCGACAGAAATCATGTCGCCATTTTTAACGAGTGCAAGAGGCCCTCCGACAAAAGACTCGGGGGAGATATGTAAGACACACGCGCCATAGCTCGTGCCGCTCATGCGGGAATCAGACATACGTAGCATGTCGCGCACACCCTGCTTGAGCAGCTTTTTCGGCATGGGTAACATGCCCCACTCAGGCATACCGGGACCACCCTGAGGACCGGCGTTACGTAAAATCAACACATGATCTGCCGTGACATCGAGATCATCGCTGTCGATCACGGCTTTCATGGAGGGATAGTCGTCAAACACAAGCGCGGGTCCCGTGTGACGGTGTAAGTGTGGTGGGCATGCGCTAGGCTTGATCACGCAACCATCCGGCGCCAGATTGCCCTTGAGCACGGCCAGCGCGCCTTCGGCGTATATAGGATTGTCGATCGGGCGAATCACGTCATCGTTGAAGACGGCTGCGCCCTCGATGTTTTCACCGAGCGTTTTGCCCGTGACCGTCATGGAGTCAAGATGTAAGTGCTGCTTGATGCGGGACATGAGACCGGGCAGGCCGCCGGCATAAAAGAAATCTTCCATCAAATATTGATCGCCACTCGGACGGACATTGGCGATCACTGGAACAAAACGACTAAAGCGATCAAAGTCCTCGAGTCCGATGTCACAGCCGGCGCGTTTGGCTTGCGCGATCACGTGAATAATGGCGTTGGTCGAACAGCCCATGGCCATGGCAACCACAATCGCATTTTCAAAGGCGGCGTGAGTCTGGATTTTGTTGGGCGTCAGGTCTTCCCAGACCATGTCGACGATTCGGCGTCCCGACTCAGCGCTCATGCGCAAATGGTTGGAGTCAGGCGCGGGGATCGAGGAGGCGCCTGGCAAGGTCATGCCCAAAGCCTCGGCGATCGCAGTCATTGTGCTGGCCGTCCCCATGGTCATACACGTGCCATGACTCCGCGCAATACCGCCTTCGATTTCAATCCACTCTTTTTGGTTGATCAAACCCGCACGTCGGTCGTCCCAAAATTTCCAGGCATCCGAACCGGAACCCAAGACCTTGCCTTGCCAGTTACCGCGCAACATCGGGCCTGCAGGCACATAAATAGAAGGTAAGCCCGCACTCGTCGCACCCATCAACAAGGCCGGCGTTGTTTTGTCGCAACCGCCCATCAGAACCGCGCCATCGATCGGGTGGCAGCGCAACAATTCTTCGACATCCATGGCGAGCAAATTACGATAAAGCATGGTGGTCGGTTTGACGTACTGCTCTGCGAGAGAAAGCGCAGGCAACTCGATCGGAAAACCTCCCGCCTGGAGGACGCCACGCTTGACGTCCTCGACACGGTGTTTAAAGTGGCTGTGGCAGGGATTGATGTCAGACCACGTATTGACGATGCCGATCACGGGTTTACCGACCCAATCCTCGGGGCCATAACCCATTTGCATGGCACGCGAACGATGGCCAAAAGAACGTAGGTCGTCCGGTGCGAACCAGCGTGCGCTGCGCAGAGACTCAGGCGTTTTAACGTGTTTTCCGCTACTTTCCTTACTCATGGGTCAAACCCCTCCGTTTGTAACCAGATTTTTATGCCTACAAACGATTGTAGGGTAGTCAGTTAAAAAACCGTGTGATTCTTTGAGTTATCGTAGCGAAAACTAATCTTTCATTCTTAAAACACGCTCCTATCACGCTGAATCTAATGAACAAGCCCGTCTCTGCCTCTGACTTTGCCCAAGCTCTTTTTTCGCCTCGGGCGATTGCCCTGGTCGGTGCCTCTGGTAATTTACAAAAAAACACCGCGCGGCCGATGCGCTTTATGCGTAAGCACGGTTTTCAAGGCAAGCTTTACCCGATCAACCGCACCCAGACTGAAATCATGGGCGAGCCTGCCTATCCCGATCTCGCCGATTTGCCAGGTCCGATCGATCAAGCGTTTGTCATGGTCGCCAGCGAACTTGTTTTGCCCTTGATTGATTCCTGCGCCAAAGCGGGTGCGAAAGTCATCACGATTTACTCGGATGGTTTTGGCGAAACAGGGCCCGAAGGGATGATCGCTCAAGAGGCGCTCCTCGCGCGCGCCAAAGAGCTAGGCGTTCGCATTCTCGGACCGAACAGTATCGGTTTGGCGGACTTGCATAGTGGCATGATTTTGTCGGTCAACGCGGCCTTCGAAGCGGAGACATTAATTGCGGGCGGGCTGAGTCTGGTCTCACAAAGCGGCTCGATGATGGGCTCCTTGATGGCACGCGCCAACGCGCGCGGGTTTGGTTTTGCTAAATCAGTTTCTGTGGGCAACGAAAGTGACGTCACCGTGGGCGAAGTCATCGACGCCTTGGTCGACGATGCACACACCAAAGTCATCCTGCTCTTTCTTGAAACCATACGCGACTCGCCCGCGATGGCGCGCGCGCTCGAACGTGCCCGCGCCCACAACAAGCCGGTGATCGCCTACAAGATTGGTCGCTCTGAACAGGGCGATGCCTTGGCGCAATCGCACACGGGTGCACTGGCTGGCAATGACGTCGCCGTAGATGCCTTTTTACGCGCCCATGGCGTGCTGCGTGTGCGCAATCTTGAGACGCTATTTGAAATCGCACCTCTGGCTCAACGCTATCTGGGTAAAACAGCCCCTCACCCACAGCCCGCACGCGTGGCGGTGATCACCACGACAGGGGGCGGCGCGGCAACCGTGGTGGATAACCTCGGACTCATGGGCATGGTGGCGGTCGCCCCGCCGCCCGCGTTCGTCGCGCAAATGGCGCAACGCGGCATGAAAATCCGTGAAACGACCATCATCGATTTGACGCTCGCAGCCACCAGCGCGCAATACAAAGACCTGCTCGAGCAGCTGTTACGCACCGACTGGTGTGATGCTGTGCTGAGCGTGGTGGGATCGTCCGCACAATTTCATCCAGAGCTGGCGGTCAAGCCCCTGGTCGAATCCGACAAGCCGGATACCAAACCACTCGCGGTGTTTTTAGCGCCGGAGGCCATGGCTTCTTTAGGGTTGTTACAACAAGCCGGTATCCCGGCGTTTCGTACGCCAGAATCCTGTGCGGATGCTTTGTCAGTATTTTTCCAAGCGCGGGACAATGCCCCACCTGTTCTGGCAGACATTGCGTGGTCCGCAGGTTTACCCAAAAAAGGCTTACTCACCGAATACGAAGCAGCACAAGTCTTTAAGACCCTAGGTGTGCAGACGGCGCAAGCCCAGCTGGTGAGTGGGTCGCATCCCACGCATTCAGTCCCCTACCCTGTCGTGGTCAAGGTTTCCTCGCGTGACATTCCGCACAAAACCGAAGCCGGTGGCGTCAAGGTTGGCGTTGGCAACACGACTGAATTTGAAACGGCTATCAAAGAAATCGCCCAGAGCGCCCACGCCTATGCCCCAGAGGCCAAACTGGAGGGATTTTTAGTCCAAGCGATGGAGTCGCGACTGCTTGAGCTCATCCTCGGCTACCGCAATGATCCGCTGGTTGGCCCGACGATCATCCTGGGAGCGGGTGGCATCACCGCCGAGATCTCCCCAGACTTTGCGATTCGGCTCGCCCCCGTCACGCTCGCACAAGCGCACGCCATGATTGACGAGGTGCGGATCACCAAGCTGATCAAAGGTTTTCGCGGCTTGCCCAAAGGCGATTGCGATGCCTTGGCGCAAGCCGTCGTGGCTTTTTCCAAACTGGCGGCCATCAAAGAAGTCAACGTCCTTGAAGCCGAGATCAACCCGCTTTTCGTACAAGCCGATCGAGTCCTTGCCGTTGATGGTTTGGTGAGACTGGGTTAATTGAGCCTCAACGCTGGAGAGTCATTGCGCATGTCTAAAGAAACCATGACCACGACCGGGCAAGTCCACGGACTTGCTCACTTTCTTGGCATCGCGCAAATCTGTTCCTACGGCACGATTTACTATGCCTTTCCGCTCATTGTCGTGGCGATGCAGCGCGAGCTGGGCTGGTCCAAGTCAGACGTCTATGGCGCGCTGACGATCGGTTTGCTCCTCGCGGCGGCGCTGGCCTATCCCGTCGGTCTGGCGATCGATCGAGGGTACGGCAAGCGCGTCATGGTCTGGGGCTCACTGACTGCGGCCGTCTTGTTTATTGCTTGGTCGTTCGTTGAGAGCCTCTTTATTTTTTACTTAATCGCGGCGGCGATGGGCTCGCTACAAGCCGCCATCCTTTACGAATCCGCCTTCGCCTTACTGGCGCGGCGCGTCGGTCCGCAGCACTCCCGCGCGGGCATCACCACGATCACGCTCTGGGCAGGCTTTGCGAGCACGGTCTTTATTCCACTCGAACAATTTTTAATTGATGGCTGGGGCTGGCGCCTGTCGCTTTGGGTGCTTGCTCTCGTCAACGTGGCTTGCGCTGCAGGCTATTGGCACTGGATCAAACCCGAGCTGGATGCAGCGAATGCGGCACAAACAACGAGTAAAGCTGAAAACATCGCGCGCGACAAAAATATCATTCATGAAGCGCTCCACAGCTCGGTCTTCTGGCTGTTATTGATCGCGCTGACGACCTACTCCATGGTGTTTTCCGTGTTCACTTTTCATATGTATCCCATGCTGCTCGATAAGCAATTACCGACGAGCGAAGTCGTGTGGGCCATTTCAATTATCGGCCCCGCTCAAGTGCTCGGGCGCATCATCATCAGTCGCTTTGCGACGCGCGTCTCGATGCGAACGCTCGGCTCCATCATGCTGAGTATTTTTCCTTTTGTGTTTGCGACCTTTCTGCTGGACTCGCTGAGTTTTCAGCTGGTCGCAGCGCTCTTCGGTATTTACGGACTCGCGAACGGTGTTTTTACGATTGTGCGCTCTCAAGTCGTACCGGAAATGTTGAGCGCACATGCGTATGGAGCGCTCAACGGCATGATCACGGTCCCCACTATCATCGCTCGCGCCATCGGTCCTGTGGTGGCCGCGTGGTTATGGGCGATTGATCAGTCCTACGATATTGTGCTGGTCGCTCAAGTAGGCGCGGCGGTGTTATTAACCGTGCTGTTTTGGACGGCCAATTTGGCGAGCAGAAGAAAACCACTGGTAAATTGATGCAACAATATAATAATATTATCAAATTGATAACCTAAATATTTGATGATAGGCTTTCTTATGCGCATCGTAATACTGAACTTCCTCAAAGCGCTCGCGCTGATTTTTTTTGTACTGCCTACTTTCCAGGCAAACGCCAACGATACGAGTTTCACTCTCGTCAATCGTAGCAGCGAGCCCATTTATAAGTTGTTTATTTCCCCCTTGAAATCGACCGGCTGGGGCAAAGATGTTCTTGGCGAGGGGGTCTTAATGCCCGGTTATGAGCAGCCCTTTAACGCAGGAAACTCTCGCGGCTGTCAGTTTGACCTGCAAGTGGCTTACAAAAGCAAAAGGGTTGAAGAAAAGCGCAATTTGAATCTTTGCCAATTGGATAGAGTCGTCTTTGACGGACGCTCATCGACTGCGCCCACCGCGCAAACCAACCCAGCTCCCGCTAGTGCACCAAGGCCGACGCCCGCGCCCGCCCCGGCGCCACGACCTCCTGCCACGTATGACGGCACAACGCCGCTGAGATGTGGCACCAATGTCAACTGCAGCCGTCAAGCCGAAGTGGTGCAAAAAATGCAAGCACGATGGGCGGCTTTTTCTAGATCGACGCATTACAGTTCAACATGCCTAGAGGCTGTGCAGCGCATTCGGTCCATGCATCCAGTCGCTTACGGCGATGGAAGTCCTAATTTCGTGCAACCTCAGATGGATATCTGTAACTTGCGTTAGTCAGGGCTAAAAATGCGCCAGATAACCACCGTCGACGGCGATCACCTCGCCGGTGACATAAGAAGCGGCGTCAGACGCTAAAAATGCCACGGCACCCGCGATCTCAGTGGGTCGCCCCCAGCGGCCTAGCGAAGTACGTTTCTCAAGCATCGCACCTAGGCTGGGATCAGCAACCATATTGGCATTGGCCTCGGTCGCAAAAAAACCGGGCGCCACCCCATTGACCGTGATGCCATGCCGACCAAAATCAGCCGCCAACGCACGTGTCATCGCAGCGAGCCCGCCCTTGGCTGTTGTGTAAACAGCATCGGATGCCCGCGAAATCGGACCCGCAATCGAGGTGATGTTGATGATGCGTCCAGCACGCTGATGGCTCACCATACGCTGCGCCACCTGGCGGGATAACTCAAAAGGCGCGACAAGGTTTGCTTCGAACATCTGCCGGACAGCATCGAGCTCAAAAGCAAAGACATCACGTCGATCGCGCAGGCCTGCGTTGTTGACCAAGATGTCAATGGGACCCACCTCCTGGTCCAGCCCGCGCATGACGTGATCAAACTGCGACAGATCCGACGCATCAAAAACCAAGGCCTGAGCCTGACCTCCTTGGGCACGCACCTGCTCCACCGCCATCGCAAGCGCAGCCTCATCGCGACCGTTGAGTAAGACGCGCGCGCCCTGCTTGGCCAGTCCCTGCGCAATCTCAAAACCGAGTCCACGCACACTAGCAGTCACCAGTGCCGTTTTGCCGAGCAACGAAAATAAACTCATTTCATTCCTGTATCCGCCCTGCAGGCTTGTTAACCTGAATTTTATTGCACAATAGGGGCTGACTTTTTTGACACGGTGGCTCCTAGCCCCAATCACACCATGACAACACCAGCCTCCAAACCATACCCACATCACGCCAACGACAACAATAGTCAATGGGACATCGTCTCCATGGACGCAACGAGTCTATCTCGTGCCATTCACCGGCGCGCACTCTCCTGCGTTGAGGTGATGGAGGCCTTTCTCGCCCAGATTGATTTGCAAAATCCGAAGGTCAATGCGATTGTTGCCATGCCTGAACGCAGCGCGCTCCTAGCGCAGGCCCAAGAACGTGACGCACAACTCGCCCGCAATCAAAGCATGGGGCCTCTGCATGGTTTTCCCCAGGCTCCCAAGGATATTGCGCCCGTCGCTGGCATGGTCACCACCAACGGTTCACTGATTTTTAAGGACCAAGTCACCAAAGTCGACTCTGCCGCCAATGGTCGCGTACGCGCTGGTGGTGCGATCTTTGTCGGCCGTACCAACTCACCGGAGTTTGGTCTTGGCGCGCATACCTATAACAAGGTCTATGGCACAACGCTCAATGCCTTTGATCCCTCGCGTACTGCGGGTGGCAGCAGCGGCGGAGCAGGTGTAGCGCTGGCTCTGCGTATGTTGCCCGTCGCGGATGGCTCAGACATGATGGGTTCTTTACGCACTCCTGCTGCGTTCAATAATGTCTTTGGCTTTCGTCCCTCACCCGGCTGCGTCCCGCACGGACCGGGCGAAGAGGTTTTTTTCCAGCAGTTCAGCGTCACAGGGCCCATGGCGCGCAACATCCCCGATTTGGCGATGTTGCTTGCGGTGCAAGCCGGTTTTGATGCCCGTCTCCCGCTCACCCGTCGCCAAGACGATCCGCGCTTGTTTACCCAACCTCTTGAGACCGACTTGCGCGGCAAACGCATTGGCTGGCTTGGCAATCTGAAGGGGCACTTGCCCATGGATCCGGAGTTGCTCACCGTCACCACGCGCGCGCTCGAACATTTCAAAACCCTCGGCTGTACTGTAGAAGACGCACAACCCAATTTTGATCTCGAGCAACTCTGGAACGCCTGGCTGACCTTGCGTAGTTTTACTTTTGCCGGGGGCAATGCCCAGCATTACGAGTCGCCCGAACGCCGTGCCCTGCTCAAGCCCGAAGCCGTCTGGGAAATCGAACAAGGCTTGAACTTAACCGGACCGGCAGTCTTTGCTGCCGCCAAGGTCCGCACGGCCTGGTATCAAGAGCTACGCCGAATGTTTGAGACGTTTGACTTTCTTGTGATGCCAACCACGCAGATTTTTCCTTTTAACGCCCAACAACACTGGCCCAAAGAGATCGCCGGTCAGCAAATGGATACTTACCACCGCTGGATGCAGTCCGTCATCCCCGCCACCATGGCCGGATTACCTGCACTGAGCATGCCGGCCGGCTTTAGCGCCGCAGGCATGCCAGCGGGGATTCAGGTGATTGGGCCCCTGCAGCATGACTTCGAGGTTTTGCAGCTTGGGCACGCCTACGATATGGCGAGCCAGTATTCACGGGTTTTAAGCCCATTGCTCAAGGGCGCATAAGTCTTATTAGGCACAGGCAAGTTAATATGATGGCTGTCGTGCCGCCTTTAGTGGGCGACACAACTCACTCAGGCGAAATGAACGTGTCGACACTCCCTTCAGAAAATATTGCTCTGGTGACAGGCGCTGGCAAGCGCCTGGGTCGCAGCATTGCCTTGGGACTTGCCACGGCGGGATGGGATGTGGCGATTCATTATGGGACATCGGCTGCCGATGCACAGCAGACCGTCCTGGATATCCAGGCCCTCGGTCGCCGTGCGGTAGCATTGCAGGCTGATCTTGCAGTGGAGTCGTCGGTGGCGAGCTTAATGACTCGCTGTACTGAGGCGCTCGGATTGCCGAGTTGTCTTGTCAATAATGCTTCGTTGTTTGATTTTGACGAGGCGCAGAGCTTTAGCTACGCGCGACTCAATACGCATATGCAAGTCAATGTCTCGGCACCCGTTTCGCTCGCCCGCGATCTGCACCGCGCGCGCAGTCAAAGTCCCCATGCGTTTCAGCACCCTGCCGTTGTGATCAATCTGCTAGACCAAAAGCTGATCAACCCCAATCCAGATTTTTTGTCCTACACACTCTCCAAGGCCGCACTGCTTGAGGCGACCCGCTTGTTGGCCCAAGCACTTGCCCCCCATGTGCGGGTGGTCGGTCTAGCACCGGGGATTACACTGGTCTCCGGAGATCAAACCGAAACAGGTTTTAAGCAAGCACACAATCAGACACCACTTGGTAAATCCTCTACGCCCGAGGACATTTCAGCCGCCGCGGTCTATCTCGCCCGTGCACACGCCATCACCGGAACCACACTGTATGTAGACGGTGGCCAACACCTCAAAGCATCCGATCGCGATGTGATGTTTTTAACTTCCTGACCTGAACACCTCAACAATGACCCCTACGCATATTCAAAAGCTCGATCTCACACACTGCCGCCGCTTATTTTTAAAAGCTTTTGAAATCAACATGAATATCGGTGTGCACGAGTTCGAAAAAAAAGGGGAACAGCGTGTCGTCATCAACGTCGACTTATATGTGCCTTTGCAAAACAACACACCCAGCAAAGATGATCTGAGCGAAGTTGTGGATTACGACTTTATGCGCCAAACCATCGCGGACATCATCGCGACTGGGCATATTCACTTGCAAGAAACCCTGTGCGATGAGATCGTTAAACGCATGCTCGCACACCCATTGGTCTACGCCACCCGCGTCTCGACTGAAAAACCTGATGTCTATCCAGACTGCGAGGCGGTAGGTGTCGAGGTATTTCGGTCTAAGTAAATAGGAACTTGGCTATGGATAACAAGCTTTTAGTCAGTCTCGTATGCCCGTTTCATAACGAAGAAACAGGCGTCGACGCCTTTTATGAAGCCCTCACCCAAGAGTTCTCGCAACTAGATGCCTTTGATTTTGAGATGCTCTGCGTCGATGATGGTAGCCAGGACCGCACGCTTGAACAGTTGATCGCGCTGACTCAAAAAGACCCGCGCTTTCAGGTTTTAGAGTTGTCGCGCAACTTTGGTAAAGAAGCTGCCCTGACGGCCGGACTAGACCAAGCTCGAGGTGATTTGATTATTCCGCTCGACTCGGATCTGCAGGATCCGCCCTCTTTGATCGGTCGACTGATTCGAGCCTGGGAAGAAAGCGGTGCAGACGTCGTGCTCGCCAAAAGGGTCGATCGACAAAGTGATAGCCTGAGTAAACGACTCAGCGCTGCGGCGTTCTATGACACCTATAACTATCTTGCTCACGTCAAAATTCCCACAAACGTAGGTGATTGCCGCCTTATGACGCGTATTGTCGTCGACGCGTTGAAGTTACTCCCTGAAAAACAGAGATTCATGAAAGGACTCTTTGCGTGGGTGGGCTTCAAGACCGTCACGATTGATTATGTACGTCAATCTCGCACGACGGGTACCACTAAATTTTCAGGCTGGAAACTCTGGAATTTCGCCTTAGAGGGCATCACGAGCTTTAGTTCCCTCCCCTTGCGAATCTGGACTTATCTAGGTGTCATCGGCGCTTTCATCACGGTTTTATACGGATCGTTTATTTTGATCCGGACGCTTATTTATGGTGTCGATCTCCCCGGTTATCCCTCTTTATTTGTGGCTGTTTTATTCTTGGGCAGCATACAACTGATCGGTATTGGAGTACTAGGAGAGTACATCGGTCGTACCTATATGGAGGCCAAGCGTCGACCGACCTATCTGATTCGAAAAACGTATCAAAAGGAAAGTATCCCTGAGCATCACCGCCCAAAATGAGACCATTTGGGTAGAAAGCCCTTTTTAATTTAGAATGAAGGCTTCTCATTACATGTGGCACACCCTACGTGCCCTCCTATGGACATACTGATACTTGTTGCATTGATTCTTCTGAATGGTTTGTTTGCGATGTCTGAAATCGCTCTCATCACCTCCAAGCGTTCAAAACTTCAAAAAGCCGCCGATGCGGGCGATGCTTCTGCCAAAGCAGCACTCAAACTCGCAGCCGATCCCACTCAATTCCTCTCCACTGTACAGGTGGGTATCACTTCGATTGGCGTGTTAAGCGGTATCGTGGGTGAGTCTGCGCTCGCAAAACCCCTCGCACTCTGGCTTCAAGAGCTTGGCCTTAATGCTGTGTATTCCGGTTATCTTGGTACAGGTATTGTCGTATTAACGATCACGTATTTTTCGATTGTGATCGGTGAGCTTGTCCCCAAGCGCCTGGGCCAGTCCAATCCCGAGGCGATCGCCAGATTGATGGCGAGACCAATCGCCTTTCTTGCCCTGGCGACGCGGCCCTTCGTCAAGCTGTTATCCGGCTCCACGAGATTTATGCTTCGCATCCTGCGCATCAAAGAAAAAAATCAAACTGAAGTCACTCAAGAAGAGATTCAGGCGGTCCTCGAAGAAGGGACCGAGGCTGGACTCATCGAAACAGATGAACACACGATGGTTAAAAATGTGTTTAGACTGGATGATCGTCAGATTGCCTCGTTGATGGTGCCCCGTGCTGATATCATTTATCTCGACATCCAGTCTTCGATCGAAAAAAATCTTGAGACCATCGAACTGACGGATCACGCGCGGTTTCCGCTGGTCAATGGCGAACTTAATCAAGTGCTTGGCGTGCTCAACGCGAGAAAACTGCTGTCTAAGATCGCCAAGGGTGAAAAGTACGAATTGACCCAAGGCATAGAAGAAGCCCTCTATGTGCCCGAAACGATTACTGGCATGGAGTTGCTTGCAAACTTCCGCTCTTCAGCACGACAAATGGCCTTTGTCGTGGACGAATACGGTGAAGTCTTAGGCATCGTTACCCTACAAGATTTGATCGAAGCGATTACGGGGGAATTCACCCCGCGTGATCCGTCAAAATCCTGGGCGGTGCGCCGTGACGACGGGACGTGGCTGCTCGACGGCCACATCCCGATCCCCGAACTGAAAGACTGCCTTGAGTTGTCTGTCGTGCCCGAAGAAGAAAGAGGCCGCTATCACACGCTGAGCGGGATGTTTATGCTGCTGAGCGGCAAACTTCCGATCGAAGGCGACAAGGTCACATGGGAAGGCTGGCAGTTTGAGATCATGGATATGGACAGAAAGACGATCGACAAAGTCCTTGCTTCGAAATTGAGTTAGTTATTGGTGGCACCCGTGCTGCTGACAACAGCCTTCCACTTTGGAATCTCTGTCAAAATCAGAGCAGAAAATTGTTCGGGTGTTGAGCTTGTTGGCTCAATGCCCAAACCAATCAGTTGTTTACGCAGATCAGGATCTGTCATGGCCTTGGCCGTTGCCTGGTTCAGTCGCTTGATCACTTGGGGTGGCGTTCCTGCGGGTACCACAAGGCCCAACCAATTCAATACCTCATAGCCCTTGAGTCCGCTCTCCGCAATCGTTGGCGCGTTCGGCAACACGTCCATCCGCGTAGGTGCAGTCACACCAAGTACTTTGACCTTGCCGTTACGGATATGATTTTCATACACGGAGTAGGAGTCGAAAGTCATATTGACGCGCCCAGCCAGTAAATCCGTCACAAGCGGTGCGCTGCCCTTGTAAGGAATGTGGAGCATCTCCACACCCGCCATGGTGCTGAAAAGCGCACCAGAGATATGACTCGAACTACCATTGCCTGCCGAGCCGTAGCTCAGCATGCCTGGATTTTTTTTAGCCAACGCAATGAGCTCTGCAATGGAATTGGCCGGCACATCTGGGCTGACCATCAACACACGCGGTGTCAGATGCGTCAGGCTAATCGGCGCAAAATCTTTAACGGGGTCGTAACGCAGGTTGGGATACAACGACACATTGATCGCCATGGTACCCATGTTGGCAAACAAGATCGTATAACCATCGGCAGGAGATTTTGCGACGAGCTCGCTCGCAGTGCTACCACCCGCGCCCCCTCGATTGTCGATCACAATCGGTTGACCCAACTCTTGGCCCAACTTGATCGCCATGCCTCTGGCCATGATGTCAGCAGCACCCCCGGGTGGGAAAGGGACCACCAAACGAATGGGCTTGTCTGGATAGGTCGCCATTGCGCTACAGGTCAATCCAAGCGTTGCGAGTAATACCAAACCTTGTCTTTTAAAAAACGCCAACATCTTTGTCTCCTGAATGATTGTTGATCAATTTATTTTTTCTCAGTCACTGCTTCATGCAAGGCAAGCATAAACTGAATCATGGCATCACTGACGGCTGCGGGCTGCTCCGGAATCAGCGCATGACTCGCATTCTGAATACGCAACACCTTGACGCGCTCGGCACCTAACTCTTTGGCTAAGTCGTATGCCGTTGCAAAGGGGGCAAACGGGTCTTGCTCTGCCTGCAGATCCAGGATGGGCGCAGACCCCGCCCGCCACCACTGGTTTCGCGGACAAGCCTGACTAGCCTCTCTCTGCATCCGTGCCACTTTTGGATACCAGCCGGATAACCAGCCACGCGCATCGTGTCCCGGTGCAAAAAATGCATATTGCAAGGAGTCCAAGCGTATATCATCGCTCAAACTCATATCCATGCAAGTATTAATATGCTGAGCAAGCTCAGGTCGAATCGTATTGTGCGCGGCAGCCAATAGCACGACGCCACCCGCATCACGTCGTCAGCCAGGTCATCAAGAGAAAGATTGCGCATCAGGCCCACACTCTGCCCAATTCCCCTTGGATTGGGTAAGCACACAGAAAAACCCTGCTTGGCAATTCGATGCGTCATATTTTGACCAAGCAAGGCAAACTCTGGCGATGTGTATGCCAGCAGTCTTTATTCATCCGTTTCGGAAAGCACCAAAGCGTAAAAAGAAACGCAAAAACAAAACGGCAAACAAAACGGGTTACAGACTTTTGATCTGTAACCCGTTGATTTTACTGGTCGGGGCGGTGGGATTCGAACTCACGACCCTCTGCTCCCAAAGCAGATGCGCTACCAGGCTGCGCTACGCCCCGAAGACCGCTAATATACCAGAAATATTCAGCCTAGGCCAAGCGCTACTGAGGCCAGTTAACCAAAACGGCCCGTAATATAGTCCTCGGTCTCTTTGCGCTTGGGCTTGACGAAAATCTTGTCTGTCTGGCCAAATTCGACCAACTCTCCCAGGTACATAAAGGCCGTAAAGTCCGACACCCGAGCGGCCTGTTGCATGTTGTGGGTCACAATCGCCACGGTGTAATCTGATTTCAACTCGTGAAGCAAATCCTCGACCTTGGCGGTTGAGATAGGGTCTAGCGCCGAAGTCGGCTCATCAAACAAAATCACCGACGGCTTGACTGCCACAGAGCGGGCGATACACAGACGCTGCTGTTGGCCGCCTGAGAGCGACAAACCGCTTTGGTTAAGCTTGTCCTTGACCTCGCCCCACAAAGCGGCTTTGGTCAAGGCCCACTCGACACGAACGTCCATGTCGGCCTTGTTTAAATTTTCATAGAGACGCACACCAAACGCGACATTGTCATAAATTGACATAGGGAAAGGTGTGGGCTTTTGAAACACCATGCCGATACGGGCGCGTAACATGTTGAGATCTTGTTTGGGATCCAAAATATTTTCACCGTAAAAATTAACCTGCCCTTCGGCGCGTTGACCCGGATACAGGCTATACATGCGATTAAGCGTACGCAACAGTGTGGATTTGCCGCATCCAGAAGGGCCAATGAACGCTGTGATATGACGTTCGGCAATATCCAGATCAATATTTTTCAGACCTTGGAATTTTCCGTAAAAAAAGTTCAGGCCGCGCACCTCGAGGGCATTTTTAAGGGGCGCTGCATTAGCTTGATTGTTCATTTAGGGTTCCAGAAGGTTAACCAGAAGATCTTTCGCGGAAGACCACGCGCGCGATAATGTTGAGCACCAACACGGTCAGCGTAATCAGCAGAGCACCCGCCCAGGCCAGACTGACCCAGTTGTCATACGGACTCATCGCAAATTGGAAAATGACCACAGGCAAGTTTGCCATCGGTGCGTTCATATTGGTTGAGAAAAACTGATTGTTCAGCGCAGTAAAAAGCAGAGGTGCTGTTTCACCGCTGATGCGAGCCAGAGCCAACAACAAACCAGTCATCACACCTGCGCGTGCCGCACGCAACGTCACGTAGTTGGTGACTTTCCAGTGTGGTGCACCTAAAGCAAAAGCGGCTTCGCGCAGGTTGCCAGGCACCAGTCGCAACATGTTTTCTGTGGTGCGTAATACAACCGGGATAGCAATCAAGGCAAGGGCAAAAGAGCCCGCCCAACCTGAAAAATGTTTGACTTGTGCCACAAAAATTGCGTAGACAAACAGACCCAACACAATTGAAGGCGCGGACAACATAATGTCTGTCACGAAACGCGTCACCGAGGCGAGCTTATTGTCGTCACCAAACTCGGCAAGATAAACGCCAGCAAATATACCGATAGGCGTCGCGATGAGGGCGGTCACACCGATCATCATCAAACTCCCCACGATGGCATTCGCCAAGCCACCACCAGGCGTACCCGGAGCAGGGGTAGATTGAGTAAAAATAGTGAGGCTCAAGCCCGCAAAACCATTTTTAAACAAAATAAACAAAATCCACAGTAGGACAAACAATCCAAGTGCCATCGCAAACATGGAAAGCGATAGACCGAGTGTGTTGACGAACTTGCGGCGCCGATAAAGACTGGTGTTCATGTTGGTATTCATCAGGTCTTGGCCCCTTGCGCTCTTTCTGTGCGCATAATCATAATTTTCGCAATTGCCAACACCACAAAGGTAATGACAAACAAGAGGAACCCCAAGGCAAACAACGTAGACAAGTGGAAGTCATCCGCCTCGCCAAATTCGTTGGCCAAAGTCGAGGCGATCGATGTGCCCGGCGCGAATAATGATTCGCTGATGCGCTGTGAATTACCAATCACAAAGGTCACTGCCATCGTCTCGCCCAAAGCGCGTCCCAAGCCAAGCATGATGCCGCCGACCACACCTTTTTGTGTATAAGGCAAAACAATGTAGCGCACGACTTCCCAAGTGGTGCAACCCAATCCATAGGCAGACTCGCGTAGGATGGGCGGGACGATTTCGAACACATCGCGCATCACCGCCGCAATAAAAGGCAACACCATGAAAGCCAAGATAATACCGGCAGCCAACAGGCCAATGCCATTCATTGCGCCACCGAACATGGGGCCGATCAGAGGCATTTGTCCGAGGGTGGACTGCAAAGCAGGCTGACCGTACTCGGCAAACAGAGGGGCAAAAATAAACAAACCGAACATACCGTAGATAATGGAAGGCACTGCAGCCAACAGCTCAATCGCTGTTCCAAGTGGGCGACGCAACCAAACGGGACACATCTCGGTCAAAAACAGGGCAATGCCGAAGGCCAGAGGCACGGCAATCAGTAGCGCAATAAAAGAGCTCACCAGCGTGCCGTAAATGGCAATCGCAGCGCCAAAATCCTCGTTAATAATGTCCCACTCTTCAGTCCAGATAAAACTGATACCGAATTTTTTAAAAGCAGGCCAAGCGCTAAACATCAATGAAATCATGATGGCCGCTAGAGCGACCAACACCAATATTGCAAACAACATCGTGACTTTGTGAAACAAAAAGTCTTGAATACGCTGCTTTTTGACCACCGCCATCATGCGTGGGTCCAACATGCCGCTCGTCGTTGGGGGCGTACCCATCTAGCACTCCTTAGAACCGAATGTCCAGACCCACCGGGCCTGGACATTCTGACTTGAGATCTAAATCTTCATCCCTGTAGGGATAAGAGTTTAAACTTTATCTTAGATCTTAGTGCTTGATCTGCGACCAAACTTTTGAAGCGATGGCTTTTGTCAACGTATCTGGCAGCGGCACATAGTCCAAGTCCAAGGCAAGTTGCTGACCGTCCTTAAAGGCCCAGTTAAAGAACTTGATGACGTCTTTGGAAGCATTCTTGTTGGCAGGCTCTTTGTACATCAGCACAAAGGATGCACCTGTGATGGGCCAAGAGGCAGCGCCTTTTTGCTCAACCAAAGAAATGCCCATGCCAGGCACGCTAAACCAATCAGCGTCTGCAGCTGCGGCTGCAAAGGTCTTCTCGCTTGGTGCAACATACTGACCATCTTTGTTCATCATTTGCAGGTAAGTAATGTTGTTTTTCTTGGCGTACGCGTACTCTACGTAACCAATCGAACCTTTCACGCGGGTGACGTTCGCGGCAACACCTTCATTACCCTTACCACCGACTGAACTGGCTGCGGGCCACTTCACGGCGGCACCCTTGCCCACTTTATCAGCCCATGGCTTGCTGACTTCATTCAAATAGTCAGTGAAAATAAAGGTCGTACCGGAGCCATCGGCACGGTGAACCACTGTGATCGATTGATTTGGTAGTTTTTTACCAGGATTCAGGGCAGCAATCTTGGGATCATTCCACTTTGTAATGGAACCCATGTAGATGTCAGCCAAGACAGGACCCGTTAGTTTGAGCTCGGCTTGCTTAAACCCCTCGATGTTGACGATTGGCACAACACCGCCCAAGATCACAGGAAACTGGACCATGCCGTCTTTTTCAAGCTGTGGACCTGCAACAGGCGCATCCGAGGCACCGAAGGTGACGGTCTTAGCGCGAATCTGGCGCAAACCGCCCGACGAACCGATGGACTGGTAGTTCAGGTTGACGTTTTCAATCTTTTTGTAGACTTCAGCCCATTTGGCGAAAATCGGATAGGGAAACGTGGCGCCCGCGCCGGTAATGTCGGCAGCTTGCACGGACAATGCGGCGGCGCTCAAGGCGAGGCCAGCTGTCAGGGAAGTCAGAACACGTTTGATCATTTTTAGTCCTCAATAAAACTATTGATATAAGTAGTTGTTCGCTACAGATCAAATGGTAAGGATCAAAAATGACGGTTTCGTGACAAAACTGAAAAAAACAACTATTTGATGTTGGTGCCTAGTTTTTCCATCAAATGTTGGTGCAGAGAAAACGGCTTGCGGCGGTTGCGGATCAATGCATACACACCATCTGGCTGTTGTAGCCAGGCGCGTTGGTTGTCTCGCAAGGCCTCGGTGAAGGCCTCATCGATGACCCGTTTTTTGAGGTCAGGATGATTGACAGGAAAGGCGATTTCAACGCGTCTAAAAAAGTTGCGATCCATCCAGTCCGCCGAGGAGAGATAAACGGACTCTTTTCCATTGTCATAAAAGTAAAAAACACGGGAGTGTTCAAGAAAACGCCCCACGATCGATCTGACGGTAATATTTTCGGATAGACCTGCTACGCCGGAGCGCAGCGCACAGACGCCTCGTATGATGAGGTCGATCTTGACCCCCGCTTGACTGGCCTTGTAGAGCTCCTGAATCACGAGGGGCTCGAGCAGTGAGTTCATTTTGGCCATTATTCGCGACTTTTTGCCCGCGCGGGCTGCCCGGGTTTCAGCGCGGATCATGCTAATGACCGTACTGTGCATAGTAAAAGGCGACTGCAACAACATTTTTAATTTGCGACGTTCGCCAAGTCCGGTCAACTGCGAAAACACTAGGTCCATATCCTCGCAAAGCTTGGGATCCGCGGTCAGCAGCCCAAAATCGGTATAGAGGCTGGCCGTACGCAAGTGGTAGTTGCCGGTGCCCATATGTCCGTAACGACGGATGCGACCTTTTTCTCGACGCAGCACCAACGCCATTTTCGCGTGCGTTTTATGACCCACTACACCGTAAACGACATGCGCACCGACTTCTTCGAGACGTGCGGCCCAATTGATATTGGTTTGCTCGTCAAAGCGCGCCATCAATTCCACCACCACCGTGACCTCTTTACCCGCTTTGGCCGCAGCAAGCAACAAGTGCATCAACTCGGAGTCTTCGCCCGTGCGATAAATCGTCTGCTTGATCGCCACCACGTCGGGATCAAAGGCCGCGGCAGTCAAAAAATCCAAAACAGGCTTGAAAGACTGATAAGGATGGTGCAGCAAATGGTCTTGTTTGGCGATCGCCTCAAAAATCGAGGGCGAGCGCGGAGACAAGGCATTGAAAGGCTTGGGCATACACCCGTGAAACTCAGGAAAAAGCAAGCCGGGCTCTTTGACCTGAGTGCAAATCTGCATGAGGCGCGCGACGTTAGCCGGACCGTTGACACGGTAAGTGTCGTCTGCGGTCAGAGAGAACTCTTTTTGTAAAAAGGTTTCGATATGGGGCGGCGTATTGTGATCAATCTCTAGTCTGACCGCGGAGCCAAAGTTACGCTGCGAAAGCTCGCCCTGCAGGGCTTGACGAAGGTTAGTGACCTCTTCTTCGTCGACAAACAAATCACTATTACGTGTGACGCGCCACTGGTAACAGCCCTCCATGTGCATGCCCGGAAACAAATCCCCGACAAAGGCACGCAAAAAGCCAGTCAGCAAAATGAAACCGTGCGGTGCGCCAGAGACGGCGGGAGGAACCTTGATCAAACGTGGCAAGGCGCGCGGGGCCTGCACAATGGCAATCGTCGACTTGCGCCCAAACGCATCAGCGCCGGATAAAGGCACAATGAAATTCAGACTCTTGTTGTAGACCCTAGGAAAAGGATGCGCCGGATCTAAGCCGATCGGCGTCAGCAAGGGCATCACATCACGGTGAAAGACCTCGCGGGCCCACTTTCTTTGAGCTGTATTCCATTCCGCTGCCTGATGAAGCACGACGCCTTCGGCTCTCAGCGCTGGCAAAACCTGTTCGTTGAGCAAGGCGTATTGACGCTCGACCAGCACGTGCACCGCCTGCTGGACGCGCTCGAACGCATCCTCGGCCGTCAGTCCATCGGGGCCGACCAAATGCGGATACTGGGCGATCTGAGCCTTGAGGCTGGAGACCCTGATTTCAAAAAACTCATCAAGATTGGAGCCCACGATACAGACGTAGCGTAATCGCTCCAGGACGGGTGTATCGGTGCGTTCGGCCATCGCCAATACACGCTCGTTGAACTGCAACAGCGACAACTCACGATTGAAGTACAAGGGCTCGGCTTTTTTTCTGGCGGGCATCTGGGCAAAAACCTATATGTAGGTGATGAGTGGCACGATTCCATGCTTTTAAAGACATGATAGCGGCATTTTCGTGCCTAAAGCTTATCTTGCCTATATGACAAACTTTTTACAAGATACCCTTTTATAATGCTTGAATTGCAATTAGGTTAAATGTCATGAAACACCTGTTGGCAGCAGTTGATCTGGGATCCAACAGCTTTAGGCTGTCTATTGGACGGGTTGCCGAACAAAATGGCGCCAAACACATCTATCAGATCGACCGACTCAAAGAAACCGTGCGTCTAGCTGCTGGTTTAGACGCCTCAAAAAATCTCAATCAAGAAGCCATCAACCGCGCCGTCGAGGTCTTACAGCGCTTTGGTGAGCGCTTACGCAGCTTTCACCCTGACCGAGTGCGCGCAGTCGCCACCAATACTTTTCGTGTCGCACGCAACGTCTCGGACTTTTTACCACTCGCTGAGGCCGCTCTGGGTTTTCCCATCGAGGTGATTGCCGGTCGCGAAGAAGCCCGCTTGATTTATACCGGCGTGAGCCACACCCTGCCCATTTCAGCCGAAAAAAGACTGGTGATCGATATCGGTGGCGGCTCAACCGAAGTGATCATTGGCAGAGGTGACGAACCCCTCCTCACCTCCTCGCTCTACATGGGCTGTGTGAGTTTCAGTCAAAAGTTTTTCCCCGATGGCCGTATCGATGCACACGGGATGAAACTCGCCGAGCTTGCGGCCCGTCGCGAAATCGAGGTTATCACCAAACCCTATAGAAAAATGGGCTGGGATACCGCCTATGGTTCTTCGGGGACGGCCAAAGCACTTCTTGCGATTTTGACGGATGGAAAACTGACGACGGGCGGCATCACGCGCGAAGGCCTAGAACGCCTCAAATCCAAACTGATTCGGGCTGGCCGCGTCATTGCCAACGATCTGCCTGGTATCAAGGTGGATCGCACCGACGTGTTGACCGGCGGCTTAGCGATCATGACCGCCTTTTTTGATGAAATGCGTGTCGAGACCATGACCACGGGGGACGGCGCGTTACGTCTTGGTGTCTTGGTCGACTTAGCCGGGCGCGAAGAAGCACACGATCGTCGCGATGAGTCAGTCACGGCGTTTATGAAACGCTATCACGTCGATCTTCGTCAGGCAGCGCGCGTCAAGCGCACCGCTTTAAGTATTTTTGAAAGCTTGTTCCCGAGTCGTGGTGAACAAGACGAGCTCAGACACACCCTCAGCTGGGCAGCCGATCTACACGAAGTGGGTATGTCGATTGCACAGGCGGGATATCACAAGCACAGTGCCTACATTTTGAACAATGCGGATATGCCGGGTTTTTCGCGAATTGATCAATTGCAACTCGGCCTCTTAGCACTTGTACACACTGGCAAGCTTGCAAAAGGTCAGTCGCTCGTCAAAAACCGCGATCAATGGTTCGCGATTTTATGTTTGCGCCTGGCAGTGCTGCTGTGTCGCCGCCGTGAGGATGTGGCGCATCTGCCGCTTTCTATTGGTATCCAGGGCAACACCATCATCTGCAAGGTCGATAAAAAATGGCTCGCCACCCATCCGCTCACCGATTTTTCGTTGCACGGCGAGGAGTCCGAGTGGAGCAAGGTCGGCTTTGATTTTGAGCTGATTCTCGTCTGAACGGTTACGGTCTGAGTGCTGAGCCGCGTTTAGCTCAGATCAACGGCCGTCAGCATGGCAATACCCTGCTCGACCAAACGGTCGTCTTCCGCCTCGACCATCAAACGCAGTTTCGGCTCCGTACCTGAGGCACGAATCAGAACACGCCCCCGCTCTCCGAGCATGCTCTCGACCTGAGTCTTGGCGGCGACAAGTCCAGCGTGCTCAGTCCAGCTCTTTCCAGGAATCCAAGGCACATTGACCATCGTCTGGGGATACATTCTGAGTGCGGCCAGCCACTGCGGCAGCGACTCGCCACTGCGCTGAAGCGCCGCCAGCACTTGCAAAGCAGCCACAATGCCATCACCCGTCGTATGCGAATCCAGACACAAGAGATGCCCCGAACTCTCGCCACCATAGAGCCAACCACGATTGCGCAATTGTTCTAATACATAGCGATCACCAACTTGGGCGCGCTCAAAAGGAATGCCCATGGACTTGAGCTGTTTCTCGAGGCCAAAGTTCGTCATGAGTGTCCCGACCACACCCGCGACAGGTCCGCGCGCAAGACGCTCGCGCACGACGGCGTATAAAAGTTCATCGCCGTTATAAATACGACCGCTCGCATCGACCATTTGTAGTCGATCCGCATCACCATCGAGCGCGATGCCTAGGTCCGCGCCGCGCGCACGCACCTCTGACGCCAAGCTTTCTGGATGCAAGGCTCCTACGTCCTTATTGATATTGAAGCCATCAGGCGAAATACCAATCGCGTGCACCTCGGCACCTAGCTCGCGAAACACGTGTGGCGCGATGTGATAAGCCGCGCCGTTTGCCGCATCAATGACGAGCTTGAGGCCTTTTAAATCCAAATCAGAAGGAAAGGTACTTTTGCAAAACTCGATATAGCGTCCTGGTGCGTCGTCAATCCTGCGCGCACGACCAAGCTTTTCAGAGGATACACACACCATGGGCTCATCAATCGCCGCTTCGATCGCGGCCTCAGTCTCGTCGGGGAGCTTCATACCATTGGAGGCAAAAAACTTGATGCCGTTGTCGTGATAAGCATTATGAGAGGCGCTAATGACGATACCCGCGACCAAGCGCCACGTACGCGTTAGATAGGCGACCGCTGGCGTTGGTAGAGGCCCCGCCAATAACACCTCGACGCCGGCCGAAGCAAAACCCGCCTCGAGGGCGGACTCCAACATATAGCCACTAATGCGTGTGTCCTTGCCGATCAGCACGGTCGGACGACCGCTGCGACCACTCGCGCTCGTTCGGTCTTGCGCTTGAGTCAGCACCTTGCCTGCGGCATAGCCGAGTCGCAAGGCGAATTCAGCATTAATCACCGGTCCGCCTGCCAGTCCGCGCACACCATCCGTACCGAAATATTTTCTTTTAGACATTTTTATTTTCTGCATCCTGTACTGCATGCCAAACGGCCAAAGCGTCCCGTGTTTCACGCACATCGTGGACCCGCAAAATGCGGGCACCACGAAGGACGCCAGCGAGCGCAGCAGTGATGCTGCCCGTCAAACGCTGATCCACGGACTGGCCAGTCACAGCGCCAATCATGGATTTACGCGACACACCCAAAACGAGAGGATAACCCGTCTCGGCGATAAACCTCAAATTGGCGAGCAATTGATAGTTTTGCTCGACCGTCTTACCAAAACCAAAGCCAGGATCAAGACTGAGTCGCTCAGCTTGTACACCTAGTGCCTCGAGCGCGTGGGCCTGCTCAAGCAATACGGTCTTGATGTCGCTTACGACATCGTTGTAATGAGGCGCTACCTGCATTGTGCGAGGCTCGCCTTGCATATGCATGATACATACACCGCAATGACCGTGACGCGCTACAAGCCGCTGCGCAGCAGGATCTCGCATCCCTGTCACGTCATTGATGATATCTGCACCTACATCGAGAGCCGCTTGCATCACCTCGGGCTTGCAGGTATCGACCGAAATCGCGGCACCGCTGTGCAGGAGCGACTTGATCACCGGGATGACGCGTGCGAGCTCGTCTTGTACGGAAACGGCCAAAGCGCCTGGGCGCGTGGACTCGCCGCCAACATCGACGATATCGGCACCCTCTTGAATCAGGTTGTGTGCATGACGAATCGCTGCTTCTGTCCGAGCATGCTGCCCTCCATCCGAAAAAGAATCGGGGGTGACATTGACAATTCCCATAAGAATCGGGCGCTTGAGTTGAAACTCAAAGCGCCCGCATATCCATCTATCAGCGATTTTGCCGAGCACGAGTGACTAAACCACCGCGGCAGGATCAGTCGTCGTGCCGGGTGCCGTGCCACTGGGTGGCGAACCGGTCGAATCCATCGGTGCCTCGGGCACTTTGGGAGGACGCGGTGGACGACCCTCGACGATATCGTTAATCTGATCCGCATCGATGGTTTCCCACTCGAGCAACGCTTTGGTCATAATTTCGACTTTTTCACGGTTACCCTCAAGGATGGCGCGAGCGACAGCATATTGCTCGTCGATAATTTTGCGGATCTGATGGTCAACCTTTTGCATCGTGTCTTCGGACATGTTCGTCGTCTTGGTCACACTGCGACCAAGAAACACCTCGCCTTCGTTTTCCGCATACACCATGGGTCCTAACTCGGTCGACATGCCATAACGCGTCACCATGTCACGGGCAATCGCTGTCGCACGCTCGAAGTCGTTGGACGCTCCGGTTGTCATTTGATTCATGAACAGCTCCTCAGCGATACGACCACCGAATAACACGGCGATCGTGCAGAGCAAGCGCTCTTTATCCATGCTGTAACGATCGCCTTCGGGCAACTGCATCGTCACACCCAATGCGCGACCACGAGGAATAATCGTGACCTTGTGCACAGGATCTGTTTTAGGCAACATGCGTGCGACGATCGCGTGACCGGACTCGTGATAGGCCGTGTTACGACGCTCTTCTTCGGGCATCACAAGCGAACGGCGCTCGGCACCCATGATGATTTTGTCCTTGGCTTTTTCAAAGTCGGACATATCCACGGTACGACCATTACGGCGCGCAGCAAACAAAGCAGCCTCGTTGACCAGATTGGCCAAATCAGCACCGGAAAAGCCAGGGCAACCACGGGCCAAGACGTGCGCATTGACGTTTTGCGCCAAAGGAACCTTGCGCATATGAACGTGCAAGATCTGCTCGCGACCACGAATATCTGGCAGAGGCACCACCACCTGACGGTCGAAACGACCAGGACGCAGCAAGGCGGGATCCAACACATCGGGACGGTTGGTCGCGGCAATCACGATCACACCTACGCCTGTCTCGAAACCATCCATCTCCACCAACAACTGGTTCAGTGTCTGTTCGCGCTCGTCGTTACCACCACCGAGACCCGCACCACGCTGACGACCCACTGCATCGATCTCATCGATAAAGATGATGCACGGTGAGTGCTTTTTAGCGTTTTCGAACATATCACGCACACGGGATGCGCCGACACCGACGAACATCTCTACGAAGTCAGAACCTGAGATGCTAAAAAAAGGTACCTTGGCTTCGCCGGCAATCGCCTTGGCCAGCAAGGTTTTACCTGTACCAGGCGAACCAACCATCAACACACCGCGAGGAATGTGTCCACCCAGCTTTTGAAACTTGGTCGGGTCACGCAAAAAATCAACCAGTTCTTGTACGTCTTCTTTGGCCTCGTCACAACCCGCCACATCCGCAAACGTGATGGAGTTGGTGGACTCGTCGAGCATGCGCGCGCGTGATTTGCCGAAGCTAAACGCACCACCCTTGCCACCACCCTGCATTTGGCGCATGAAAAATACCCAGACACCGATCAGCAACAGCATCGGGAACCAGGAAACGAAGATGCTCATCAGGAAAGAGGGTTCTTCGCGGGCCTTGCCAGAAACTTGGACACCGGCTTTCATCAAGTCCGACACCATCCAGAGGTCGCCGGGCGAAGTCAGCGTGTAGGGACGGCCAGCATCAGGCGTGACGTAGAGCACATCGCTCTGAACGTCGACCTTGCGGACTTTGCCAGCCTTGGCGTCATCCATAAACTGGGTGTAACTGACCGAGTCTTGGGCGGGGGCGCGACTGTCAAACTGTTTAAAAACAGTAAACAGTACCAGCGCAATCACCATCCAAACGGCTACTTTAGAAAACGAGTTATTCAAGGACGATCTCCTGCTTGTCATTCACACAAGCGTTAACCCTTCACAGGGAAATTTCGCTATTCAGCTATTTGTAATTCTACTCTGTTCTGAGACTGCCCTCGCTGCATTCCCTACATACAAAAGGGATCAAAAGCTGAGAAAAATCAAATAAGAGTCACTTAATTTCATCTTGGGTACCCGCCAGTACATACACGTATCAGCATCACGTTTTCTTCAGACCCTTGGCGATCAAGAAAGTTTCAGAGGATCGATCACGCGAAGCCTTGGGTTTACGCTCCACCACGCGCTTGAAATGGCGCTTGAAACTCTCAACCACCTGAGAAAAGCCACTGCCATGGAACGCCTTGACGATGAGCGCTCCCTCAGGTTTGAGGTGCATCAGCGCAAATTCAAGGGCTAATTCGATCACGATTTGAATCCGTGCCGAGTCGGCCATCCCCACGCCAGACAAATTTGGCGACATATCTGACATCACCAAATCAACCTTAGTATCCCCCAGCATCGCGTTCAGCGTATTGAGCACCTCTTCATCGCTAAAGTCACCCTGGAGGAACTCAACGCCTGCGATGGGCTCCATCGGCAAGATATCCATGGCCACAATCCTGCCGTCGATCACGCCCCCCTTGCCCACCAAACGCTCGCGAGCGACCTGCGACCAGCTACCGGGCGCTGAACCCAGGTCCACAATCACGTCCCCGCGACGCATGAGCTTTTCGGCGTCCAGGATTTCGGTTAACTTGAAGGCCGCGCGGGCTCGATAACCCTTTTGAGTGGCTAATTTGACGAATGGGTCGTTGATGTGTTGCATCACCCATTCTTTTGAAAATTTGTTTTTGGCCATTCCCGTACAATCTACCTTATGACTATTATGGAACTCACCCCACGCGAACGCAGCGCTCTTCGCGCTGCTGCCCACCCATTGCGCCCTGTTGTCCTGATTGGCGACAACGGCCTGACAGAGGCAGTACTCAAAGAAATCGACATGAACCTGTCGGCTCATGAACTGATTAAAGTTCGTGCCGGGACGGCTGATCGAGATGCCCGCGATGAAATGCTCAATGCGATCTGCGAAAAGCTCTCCTGCGCCGCCGTACATCATTTGGGCAAGATGCTGATTTTGTACAGATACGGCGCTAAAGGCACCTACCTCAAAGCAACACCAGCACCGGTCTCACCCGCAAAACGCAAACCCTCCGAGCCCCACACGCCGAAAAAGCTCGCCGCCGAGGGCAAAAAGCTAGAAAAACCAACTCGTCGCTCACGCGCCGAACGCGATAACGATGAGGATCTGGATCGTCCGCGCGTCTTTTCAGGTGACCGTCCGGCACGCCCTAGTACACGTCCTTCTGGTACTAAGGATACAGCACATGGGATTCCGCGTCGCAGCTCGCTGTCTTTACGAGCAGGTGCGCGACGTGGCGCACCTGGGCTTTCAGCCCGTAAACGACCTGCCGCCAAAGGTTAAGCACATCACGTTTGAATAAAATACCTTTGATGCGAAAACATCAAAGGTATTTGATGCTAATAATCTCAAACTCGCGAACGCCGGATGGTGCCTGCACCTGGACGACATCGCCTTCGTATTTACCAATCAACGCACGTGCGACCGGACTCGAAACCGAAATCAGGTTCGCACGGATATCGGCCTCGACATCCCCCACGATCTGATAAGTGACCTTGTCTCCGGACTCCAGGTCCTCGATCTCGACGGTCGATCCGAACACAGCGCGACCATCCGCATCAATGGAACTGGGATCAATGAGCTGAGCATTCGAGAGCGTGCCATCGAGCTCGCTGATGCGACCTTCGATAAAGCCCTGTTTCTCGCGCGCCGCATCGTACTCGGCGTTTTCCGACAGGTCTCCCTGAGCGCGTGCCTCGGCGATCGCGGTAATCACGGCAGGTCGTTCGACGTGTTTGAGGCGATGCAGCTCGGCTTTCAAGCGCTCGGCCCCGCGCACAGTAAGAGGAATAGTGGCCATCGTATTTTTCCCAAAAAACAAAACCCCGGATCGATGCGAAGCCGGGGTGGTGATCAAGGCTCTATTGTGGTCAAAGTTGGCGGCAAATGCAAGCCACAAAAAGAAAGTCGCCTGAGATTTATAGCGTGAGGGCGTCTTGTTTGAGTTGGGACTGCTGGTCTAGCTCGCCAAAGCTTCCTGAAAATCGGACATGCCCTTTTTCTAGAACATACACTCTGTCGCATACTAAACGCGCAAAGTGCACATTTTGCTCAGACAAAAGAATGCTTACGCCCTGCTTTTTGAGCGCGAGAATCATTTGCACCATTTGCTCGACAATAATGGGGGCCACTCCCTCAGAAGGCTCGTCAAGCAAAACAAGATAAGGGTGACCCATCAAGGTTCGGGCAACAGTGAGCATTTGTTGCTCGCCGCCGCTCATTTTTCCGCCAAGTCGTTGCGGCATCTGCGCCAAATTCGGAAACAGGTCGAACAGTTTTTCGACGCTCCACGAAGGTGCGGGCGTCCCATCGGGCCAATATCGGGGGGCCTGGCGACCAACGGCAAGATTTTCCAGCACGGTTAGATCCGTAAAGATACGCCGATCCTCGGGTACAAATCCAAGACCGAGTGACGCAATTTCATACGACGCAAGACGGGAAATATCGCGCTCCATAAAGCGTACCTGGCCGGCTTTTTTATCCAACAAACCCATCAGGGTTTTTATTGTCGTCGACTTGCCCGCACCATTGCGACCCATCAAGGCGACAACCTCGCCTTGTCTGACCTCGAGATCAACATCGAACAAAATTTGCGCCGCGCCATACCAAGCGCGTAGACCCTTGGCGCTCAAGAGCGGCCATGCAGAGGCGTGATCTGGTGACTTAGACATGTGACCCACTTTGTACTGAAAAGGTCGTGCCAGAGCCAAAATAAACTTCTTGCACTAAAGGGTCACTTCGGACTTGAGCGGGCGTTCCCTCTGCAATCAAGCGTCCTCTAGCCAACACGATCACGCGATCCGCAAAAGCGAACACGACATCCATGCTGTGTTCCGTAAACAGGACTGCAATGTTGTGTTCGACTACCAGTCGTTTGGTGAGTGCCATCAAGGCATGTCGCTCTTCTGGTGCCATACCCGCCGTGGGTTCATCCATCAATAAAAGCTTCGGCTCATTGGCCAAGGCCATCGCGAGTTCGATCCGTTTGACGTCGCCGTAAGCCAGTTCGCTACAGGCGCGCTCTGCTTGTCCTGCCATTCCCACCTGCTCGAGCAAATCTCTAGCTCGCTCCAGGGCAAATGCGCGCGCAGGTTTTAAAAAGGAAAACAAGCGACGGTGATGCGAGAGCAAGGCCATCTGCACATTTTCGATCGCAGTCAACGAGGCAAAGGTCTCGGCAATCTGAAAAGTCCGACCCACACCAAAACGCCAGATCTCGCGCGGGGCTTTGCCACGCAACTCTTGACCAGACAAGCGAACCGAGCCGCGATCCGCGCGCAACTGTCCATTGATCATATTAAAGGTCGTCGTCTTGCCTGCGCCATTCGGACCGATCAACGCAAGGAGCTCGCCCGGACGGACAGAAAAACTCACGCCATCCACCGCGGCAAGACCACCAAAAGATTTACCGAGATCGCTTACGACAAGAAGACTCATCGCGCACCTCGCACAAAAATACGTCGCGCGGCACCAGCGATCCCCTCGGGAAACAGCAACACCAATAACAAAATAATGCCACCCAGCATCGCGCGCCAGTATTCAGTATTGCGAGCCACGGTATCGTGTAACCAGGTAAAGCTCAAGGCGCCGACCAGAGGACCAGCCAGCGTTTGAATGCCGCCCAGCAACACCATTACCAGTCCGTCGACTGATTTGCTCACATGTAAAACTTCGGGAGAAATACTGCCCTTGGAAAAGGCGAATAAGGCGCCCGCCAGGCCCGCGATCCCGCCTGCGATCATAAAGGCAAGCCATTGCATACGCTTGATATCGATCCCGATCGCATCCGCGCGTAACGCGGAGTCTCTTGCGGCACGCATGGCATACCCAAACGGCGCGTGTAGTATGCGGCGCAACAACCATACGGCAGCGACCACTAAGGCCAGTGTCAACCAGTAATAGTGCTGCTTGTCGGTCAACCATTGTGCAGGCCAGACACCGATCAAGCCATTGCTGCCGCCCGTAAAGCCATCCCATTGGAACACCACCGCCCAAGTAATTTGCGCAAAGGCAAGCGTCAGCATCGCAAGATACACACCCGAGAGACGCACGCTAAACCAACCAAACAACGCTGCGCCTAGAACGGCCACCACAGGCGCCAACAACAAAGCGCCTTCCATCGGAATACCCGCATACTTCAACAGCAGAGCGGCGCCATACGCGCCCAAACCAAAATAGGCAGCGTGTCCAAAGGAGTGCATGCCGGCAGGTCCCATAATGAAGTGCAAACTTGCTGCAAAAAGCGCGGCCACGAGCAGATCGATACTCAAGATCGTGACATAAGGCGAGGCTTGCGTCAGCCAAGGCAAGACGATTAAAAAAGCAATCAACATTGACCAACATCGCAGGCTCCAGACACCTGCGGCGCGCAGAGGCGCTTCGATGTGACCAACGTGGCGTGCGGGAGGTTGCGGACGACCAAACAGTCCCCAAGGCCTAATCATCAAGACCGTGGCCATCACTAAAAACTCAACGACCAGTGTCAGCTTAGAAAATGAAATCTCAACGCCGAAAATCGTCACCATGCCTAGCCAGATGCAGATGGCTTTGATTTCAGCGATGAGCAGGGCTGCGACAAACGCACCCGGAATCGAGCCCATGCCCCCCACTACGACCACCACAAAAGCCGCGCCGATGATATTGAGATCCATTTCAAGGCTGGCGGGCTCGCGCGGCAATTGCAACGCGCCGCCCAGCCCTGCCAAAAAAGCGCCCAACGCGAAGACGCTGGTGAATAGCCATGCTTGATTGACACCCAGCGCCGCCACCATTTCACGATCTTGCGTCGCGGCACGGACATAGGTTCCCCAACGTGTTCGCGTCAGCAACAGCCACAGCAAACCCAACACAATCGGTCCCAGCACGATCAACAGCAAGTCGTAACTCGGAAAGCTTCGTCCCAAAATCTGTACCGCGGACTTAAAACCAGGTGCGCGCGGGCCGAGCAACTCCTCAGGCCCCCAGAACCACAACACCGCATCCTTGATCACAAGCACCAGAGCGAAGGTCGCGAGCAACTGAAACAACTCAGGCGCGCGATAGATCCGCCGCATCAAGGTCATTTCCACCAACGCGCCCAATACACCTACGCAGAGTGCCGCCCCTAGGATCGCCGGCCAGAACCCAATCGTGGCGGCAAACTTTGTGACCAAGCTATACGCGACGTAGATGCCCACCATGTAAAAAGAACCATGGGCAAAATTGACAATGCGCGTCACACCGAAAATCAACGATAAGCCGGCCGCCACCAAAAATAACGAGGAGGCGCCGGCTAGGCCGTTTAAAAGCTGAACGATGAAACTAGCAAGATCCATACAGTAGAGTGAGCGTGTTTAATCAGCCGGTCGAAGCTTTTTAACCTCGGCGGCGGAGGGTAAAAACCGAGTGCCATCCATGTAGCGAAAATCTACCATCACGCCTTTGCCACCCTCATTTTTAGTGCGGCCCACAAATGCACCCATTGTCGACTGATGATCCTCTGGGCGGTAGGTAATCGGTCCGAACGGCGTCATCAATTGCAAGCCCTTAAAAGCGGCAATCAACGCCTCGGCATCAGTGCCCTTGGCTTTTTTAATCCCCTCGGCCAGTGACATGATGGTGCTATAACCAATCACTGAACCCAGACGTGGATAATCTTTAAAGCGTGCCTGGTAGGCCTTGAGAAAAGCCTCGTGCTCGGGTGTCTTGATACCGTACCAAGGGTACCCTGTGACCAACCAGCCGTTAGGTGACTCATCCTTGAGCGGATCCAGGTACTCGGGTTCACCTGTGAGCAAGCTCACCACCTCACGGCCCTTGAATAAACCGCGCGTGTTGCCTTCGCGAACAAACTTTGCGAGATCGGCGCCAAAAAGCACATTAAAAATCGCATCGGGTTTGGCATCTGATAAGGCCTGAACGACACTGCCCGCATCAAGCTTGCCTAAGGGCGGGGCCTGCTCGGCGACAAACTCAACATCCGGCTGTGCAGCTTTAAGAAGCGCCTTAAACGTCGCCGCTGCGGACTGACCGTACTCGTAGTTGGGATAAACAATCGCCCAGCGCTTTTTATTCATCGCCGCTGCTTCAGGCACCAACATCGCGACTTGCATATAGGTTGAAGTACGCAGGCGGAAGGTATAGCGGTTACCGTTTTGCCAAACAATCTTATCGCTCAACGGCTCGCTAGCGAGAAAAAATACTTTTTTCTGTTTCGCGAAATCCGTTAGGGCTAAACCAATGTGCGAGAGAAAAGACCCGGTCAACACATCCACCTTGTCGCGTGAAATAAGTTCCTCAGCGACCCGCACAGCATCACCGGGATTGGCATTGTCGTCGCGCGTGATGAGTTGAATTTTTTTACCATTGAGTCCACCGGCAGCATTAATCTGCTCGACGGCTAACTCCATACCCTTTTTGTAGGGCTCGAGAAAAGCGGGCTGCGCTTTGTAGCTATTGATCTCGCCAATCTTAATCGTGCCTTGCGCAAGCGCGGCAGAAGAAAACGCCAACACCGCGACGGTTTGCAATACCACACGGGTCCATTTAAACGGGGTCTGCATACTCATGAATTTAGCTCCTACAACCATTCAATATTTCGATCGCGCTTTGTGGCGAATAGCCACTATAGCCTTACAGACCCAAAACTTTAACCAAATTGAACGCTGACTAAGCCTTAACCGCAGTTATCCGTCAACTTGGAGAAGATTCGCCGCCATATTTGTTATAGTTTTTTATTGTCAGACATAAAGAACATCCGTATGAGTGCCTTTAACGAAGAAAAAGTCCTGAGCGTGCATCATTGGACAGACCGACTCTTTAGTTTTACGACGACGCGCGATCCTTCACTGAGATTTAGCAACGGTCATTTCACCATGATCGGTTTGCGAGTCAATGATAAGCCCCTCTTGCGCGCGTACAGTATCGCGAGCGCCAACTACGAAGAGCATCTTGAGTTTTTGAGTATCAAAGTCGAGGACGGTCCACTGACCTCGCGACTGCAGCACATTCAGGTCGGCGACTCGATTGTGGTGGGCCGCAAACCGACGGGTACCCTGCTGATCGATTATCTATTACCCGGCAAACGTCTGTATATGCTTGCTTCCGGAACGGGTCTGGCGCCCTTTCTGAGCGTTATCCGCGATCCGGAAACCTACGAAAAATTCGAAGAAGTTGTGCTGGTTCATGGCGTGCGCGAAGTCGCCGAACTGGCTTATCACGACTATTTAACGCAGAGCTTGCCTGAGCACGAGTTTTTAGGCGAAATGGTGACCAAGCAACTGCGCTATTACCCCACAGTGACGCGGGAGGCCTACACCCATACAGGTCGAATCACGACCTTGATTGAAAACGGCAAACTCTTTTCTGATTTGGGCGTGCCCAGTCTGGACCGCGAGCAAGACCGAATCATGATTTGTGGCAGTCCTGATATGTTGCGTGACCTCAAAGGCATGCTTGAAGCGCGTGGCTTTAACGAAGGCAATACAACGCGACCCGGCGACTTTGTCATTGAAAGGGCTTTTGCTGAGCAATAATCAGCGCACCTTACACTTGTTGCTCTATTTTTAGGTTTGTTTTTAGGATTGATGCACAGCATGACTGAAATTTGGTTGGTTCGGCACGGTGAGACCCCCTGGAATGTCGAGAGTCGCGTTCAAGGCTGGGAAGATATCGGACTCAATGAACATGGCATCGAGCAAGCGCGTTCACTGGCGCGCCACATGAAACGCCTGAGCGACGCGGGCACGCGCCTGGACGCGATCTACAGTAGCGACCTCAAACGTGCGCAGCATACTGCAAGCATCGTCGCCGAATCGATTGGCCTGCCACTCGCACTGGAGCCTGGTATTCGCGAGCGTCACTTCGGAGTCCTGCAGGGCTTGATCTACGGTGAAATGGAGCAACATCAACCTGAGGCTTACCGCATTTGGCGCAGTCGAGATCCAGATCTGGACATGCCTGAGGGAGAGTCGCTTGGTTTTTTTCACCGCAGAGTCGTAGGTGCGATGAACAGTCTAGCCGTCAAACATCCCGGCGAGCGAATCATGGTGGTCAGTCATGGCGGTGCGATGGATATCATTTGGCGCCATGCCAGTCAGGTCGGATTGCAGGCTGATCGCAAAGCACCCTTGCTGAACGCGAGCCTCAATCGCTTGAGTGTTTCTCCTGAGGCTTGGAAGATCCTTGGGTGGGGCGAGGTGGATCACCTCGGTCAGGACTCACAAAACGACGTCACGCCCTAAGGCTTCTGACGAGGCTTACGCGGTGCATTGATTGCGAGACAGTCATATAACCAATTCGGCAGCGCGCGCATGATTTTCCCCACTACGCCCATTTGCCAGGGAATCACAGTATAAGAATTTGCTTGTGCGATCGCCCGGGCCGCGCGTGCTGCAAAGACTTCAGCCTCTAGCAAGAATGGCATGCTGTAGGGGTTTTTCGCAGTCATTTCTGTTTTGATGTAGCCCGGCGCGATGGTCACGACATGCACGTCAAAAGGCTTGAGCTCTAGGCGCAAGCTCTCGCAATACGTCGTGACGGCGGACTTCGAAGCACTGTAGGCACCCGCACCCGGCAGACCTCGCACACCGGCGACCGAGGCGATCCCAACCAACGTACCTGCTCTAGCCTGCTTCATGTATGGCACAAAGGGTTCAAACGTTGAAACAGTCGCTAAAACATTGGTCTCAAAGATCGCTTTGAATACCGCAAAATCATCTTTTTGCTCAGTCAAGGTTCCGGCACTGATTCCGGCTGAAGCGATCACAATATCAACGCGCCCGACCTTTTGGATAAAGTCTTCGGCGGCCGCATGCAAAGCCTGGCGATCGCAGACATCCACAACATAAAGATGATGCGAACCCGGCAACGTGGCCGCAAGCGCTCGCAGACGATCGCCGCGACGCGCGAGCAAGCCCACCACATGACCCTGAGCCGCATAGTGATGCGCCAAGGCTGCGCCAAGACCACTACTGGCACCTGTAATAAAAACGCCCACCGCTAACGACCTGCCTGCTTGACGACACCCGAGGCGAGAAGTTGCTCGATCGTCTCTTGGGTCAGGCCCAGTTGTTGCAAAATCTCGATGGAATGCTCGCCAATACGCGGCGAGCTTTCAACGGGGCGACGATGGGGGTGAATCGGAATACCAATATAAGGGAGGACGCCCACACCCTGTTGCTCGAGTTGCTGCGTCAAGTTGAGATGAAGAGCCTGAGGATGATTGAGGACCCCCTGATAATCACGCACCACGGCATGCAGCACATCGTGCTTTTTAAATAATGCAGTCCAATGCTCGGTGGAGTGATTGCGCAGTTGAAGGCGCATGGCTTCGTGCAGTGCCGCTCTATTTTCAAAACGAATGTAGTTGTCGAGAAAACGTGGGTCCGTCTTCCACTCTTGGTGGCCCATCGCATCGCAAATATTGTGAAAATGCTCTGTGTGAACAGTCACGACAGAAATTTTTCCGTCCGCGCTGTCAAAGACGCCGTTCGGAGCGCTGACCGAACCAAACGGTCGCTTGCCTGCGATCGCTTCTTCGATAAAACACATGCCTTGAAACGAGGCGCAGGCCTCGAAGAGGCTCACTTCGACATGGGTGCCTTGCTGACGCGCTAACCGTTGATACAGGGCGGTTGCAGCACCTTGTGCCGCGTATAAACCCGTCATCACATCTGCGGCTAACAAGCCGATGCGGCGGGGTGTGCCGTGCTCATCCTGATTAGAAAACATCAGACCGCTGTCGGCTTGCATGACTGAGTCTGTGGCGGGTGCGTCGGCGTAGGGACCATCCGGTCCGTAGCCACTAATCGAGACGTAGACGAGGTCCGGCTTGAGCGCGGAAAGCGCTTCATAACCAACGCCTAGGCGCTGCGCCACGCCAGGACGAAAATTTTGCACGATGACATGGGCTTGCATCGCCATGTCGAGCAAGATTTTTTTACCTTCGGAGGTGCGTGCATCCAAAGCAAGCGCTTTTTTACCGGCACTGTGCTGAATGCCATAGGCGCTGTGATCATCCTTGGTGACACCGACATGTCGAATCCAGTCGCCCGCCGGGGGTTCGACCTTGATGACATCGGCGCCCTGTTGCCACAGAATATGCGCACAATAAGGTCCTGCGATGCCCTGGCTGATGTCTAAAACACGTAATCCAGTGTAGGGAAGCGTCATCAGCCAGTCTGCCTAAATGTCGTTAAGAAGCGAGCGAGCGGTGCAAGTCTTGGAGTGAGTACACCTTGATCCCGAGCCCTTCGCGCAAGTATTGCATGCCCTCGACGGCCGCGAGCGCACCCGCAATCGTCGTGTAATAGGTCACGCGTGCCGCCAAGGCTTGGGTGCGAATCGCGCGCGAATCGGTGATCGCGTTGCGGCGCTCTTCGACGGTATTGATCACGAGAGAGACTTCGCCATTTTTAAGCATATCGACAATATGCGGACGACCTTCGGCGACCTTGTTGACCAGGATCACGGGAATACCAGCCTCCTGAATCGCAGCGGCCGTTCCACGTGTTGCGACCACCTTAAAGCCCAACGCGTGCAGACCGCGCGCGACTTGAACGGCCTTGGGCTTGTCCGCATTTTTCACACTAATAAAGACCGTGCCGGACTCAGGCAGATTGACGCTGGCAGCCATCTGGGATTTGACGAAAGCCTCACCAAAGGTTTCGCCCACGCCCATAACTTCGCCGGTCGACTTCATCTCGGGTCCGAGAATCGTATCCACACCGGGGAACTTTACGAAGGGGAAGACGGCCTCTTTGACCGAGAAGTAATGCGGCACGACTTCTTTGGTAATTCCTTGCGATGCCAGAGTCTGTCCTGCCATCGCGCGAGCGGCGATCTTGGCGAGCTGCAAACCTGTGGCTTTGGACACAAAGGGAACGGTGCGCGATGCGCGTGGATTGACCTCAAGGACGTATACATCGCCGTTTTGGACGGCGAACTGAACGTTCATCAAGCCTTTCACATTTAATGCGCGCGCCATCAACGCGGTCTGACGCTTGATTTCCTCAGTCATCTCGGGAGACAGTGAGTATGGTGGCAAGCAGCACGCGGAGTCACCTGAGTGCACGCCCGCCTGCTCGATGTGTTCCATTACACCACCGATAAACACCTCTTGACCATCGCACAAGCAATCCACGTCGATTTCAATCGCGTTATTCAAAAAGCGATCAAGCAAGACGGGTGAGTCATTACTGACTTTGACGGCCTCGCGCATGTAGCGTTCAAGATCAATTTGCTCATGCACGATTTCCATCGCGCGGCCGCCCAGCACATAGCTTGGACGCACCACCAAGGGATAGCCGATTTCTTGGGCGTGATTGAGGGCTTCGCTTTCTGTACGCGCAGTGCGGTTAGGCGGCTGACGCAAATTGAGTTTATTGAGCAGTTTTTGGAAACGCTCGCGATCCTCTGCAACGTCGATCGACTCTGGGCTGGTACCAATAATCGGTGCGCCGTTCGCCTCAAGTGCGCGGGCGAGTTTCAAGGGAGTCTGACCACCGTATTGGACAATGATGCCCACCGGCTTTTCCTTGTGGACGATTTCAAGCACGTCCTCAAGCGTCAAAGGCTCAAAGTACAAACGATCCGAAGTGTCGTAATCGGTCGAGACGGTCTCTGGATTGCAATTGACCATGATGGTTTCGTAACCATCCTCGCGCAACGCCAACGCGGCATGCACGCAGCAATAATCAAACTCAATACCCTGACCGATGCGGTTGGGTCCGCCACCGAGCACCATGATTTTTTTGCGATCCGTGGGTGCGGCTTCGCACTCTTGTTCGTACGTAGAGTAGAGATACGCCGTGTTGGTCGCGAACTCAGCCGCGCAGGTATCAACACGTTTGTAAACGGGACGCACATTGAACTGGTGGCGCAACTTGCGAACCTCGGCTTCGACAGTGTCGAGCAGGAACGCTAAGCGACGATCCGAGAAACCGCGACGCTTGAGCTGCAAGAGCGTCTCCATATCGAGATCAGCGAGCGTGCGCTGCTCGAGGGCCAATTCGATATCAACGATTTCTTTGATTTGTGCCAGGAACCATGGATCGATCTTGGTGAGTTGATGCACCTCGTCAAGGCTAAAGCCCTGCGCGAAGGCATCGCCCACGTACCAAATTCGTTCGGGACCAGGTTCGCCGAGTTCGATTTGGATTTTTTCGCGATCGGTTGTCTTTTGATTGAGCCCATCGACACCCACTTCGAGACCGCGTAGCGCTTTCTGGAAAGACTCCTGAAAGGTACGGCCAATCGCCATCACTTCACCGACCGACTTCATCTGTGTGGTCAGGCGAGCATCTGCGGTCGGGAATTTTTCGAAGGCGAAACGTGGCACTTTGGTCACCACGTAATCGATCGTCGGCTCAAAGGAGGCAGGCGTCGCACCACCGGTGATTTCGTTTTTCAACTCATCGAGTGTGTAACCAACAGCCAAGCGTGCTGCAACCTTGGCGATGGGGAAACCTGTTGCCTTGGAGGCGAGCGCCGAGGAGCGTGACACGCGTGGGTTCATCTCGATGACGATCATGCGACCATTGTCGGGATTGACGGCGAACTGCACGTTCGAGCCGCCGGTATCCACGCCGATCTCACGCAACACCGCGATTGAGGCGTTACGCATGATTTGATATTCTTTGTCGGTCAAGGTCTGTGCGGGCGCAACGGTGATGGAGTCGCCTGTGTGCACACCCATTGGATCGAGGTTTTCGATCGAGCAGACAATAATGCAGTTGTCAGCGCAATCGCGAACGACTTCCATTTCAAATTCTTTCCAGCCGAGCAGTGATTCCTCGATAAGCAACTCGCTGGTAGGCGAGGCCTCAAGACCACGGCGACAAATCGTTTCGAACTCTTCGGCGTTGTAGGCGATACCGCCGCCGCTGCCGCCCAAGGTAAAGCTTGGGCGAATCACGGCCGGAAAACCTGAGGTCCCAATTTCAATCGCAATCCGCTTTTGAACTTCCCACGCTTCTTCGAGTGTGTGGGCCACACCGGATTTGGCGGACTCGAGTCCGATCGCCGTCATCGCGACTTTAAATTTCTGGCGGTCTTCGGCTTTTTCGATCGCGTGCGCGTTCGCACCGATCAGTTCAACATTGTATTTTTTGAGTACGCCGTGCTTGTCGAGATCGAGGGCGCAATTGAGCGCAGTCTGACCACCCATGGTGGGCAAGACCGCATCAGGGCGCTCTTTTTCGATGATCTTTTCAACGACCTGCCAAGTGATTGGCTCGATGTAAGTCACATCGGCGGTCTCTGGGTCCGTCATGATGGTCGCAGGGTTGCTATTGACCAAAATGGTGCGAAAGCCCTCGGCCTTTAAGGCTTTGCAGGCCTGTGCGCCGGAATAATCGAATTCGCAGGCTTGACCAATGATGATCGGGCCTGCGCCAATGATGAGAATACTTTTTAGATCTGTACGCTTGGGCATGGTGACTCTTTATTTTTTACCGGCCATCAGGCTCATGAATTGATCGAACAAGACCACGATGTCGTGCGGTCCAGGGCTGGCTTCGGGGTGCCCTTGAAAACAAAATGCTGGGCGGTCCGTGAGCTCAAAGCCCTGCAAGGTGCCGTCGAATAATGAAATATGCGTCACGCGGGCATTGGCGGGAAGCGTTTTGGCATCGACGGCAAAACCGTGGTTTTGGGCTGTGATGAATACGCGTCCTGTCGCCAAGTCTTGCACAGGATGATTGGAGCCATGATGGCCCGTTTTCATCTTGAGCGTCTTGGCGCCTAGGGCCAGCCCCATGATCTGGTGTCCGAGACAGATCCCGAAGATGGGCAACTTGCGCTCCAGAAAAACCTTGGTTGCGGCTATAGCGTAATCGCAAGGATCTGGATCACCGGGGCCGTTAGACAAGAACACACCATCTGGCTTGAGGGCCAACACTTGCTCGGCGGTTGTTTGGGCAGGCACCACAGTGATGCGACAACCTCGTTCGGCGAGCAAGCGCAAAATATTGGATTTCACGCCAAAGTCATAGGCCACCACGTGAGGCGTCTGACGATCATTTTTGCCATAGCCTTCGCCTAGTTGCCAGGTGGACTCGGTCCAAGGGGCATTTTTAGTGGCGGAAACAAGCTTGGCTAAATCCTGACCAGACATGCCTGGAAAGGCTTTTGCAAGTTTCAATGCTTGGTCCGCATCATCGCCCACAAAAATACAACCACCTTGCGCACCACCCTCGCGCAGGATACGTGTGAGCTTGCGAGTATCGATTTCGGCAATCGCGACAATGCCCTGTGACTTGAGGTAATCAGGCAAGGACTGGGTCGAGCGGAAGTTTGACAGGCGAGCGGGGCAGTTGCGGACAATCAAACCTGCAGCGTGAATCTTGATCGACTCGACGTCTTCGAGGTTGATACCCGTATTTCCGATGTGAGGATAGGTCAGCGTGACGATCTGGCCGCTATAGCTGGGATCCGTCAAAATCTCTTGGTAACCTGTCATGGCGGTGTTGAATACCACCTCGGCGACAGTATGCCCCGGGGCACCGATCGAGACGCCTCGAAACACGGTACCATCAGCCAAGGCTAAAATGGCAATTGTTTTAGTGGCAGTTGATTCAACACCAGACCCTGGGTTTTTAAGCTCTATCTCAGTAAATATATTTGGTAGCACAATGAACCCCGGCATCAAATCTTGTAAGCAAACCTTGGAAGTATAACCCGATGGCAAGCCTTCTCGAATCTTTACGTCAATACACCACCGTTGTAGCAGACACGGGCGACTTTGAGAGCATGAAACGCTATCAGCCGACCGACGCGACCACCAATCCATCGCTGATTTTGAAGGCTGTCCAGCAGGATGCTTATCGCCCCATGCTGGAGCGTTGCGTCAAGGCGCACCCCAAGGCCTCCAAAGAGGCGCTCGTGGATCATTTACTTGTGGCGTTTGGAAAAGAAATCCTTAATATTGTGCCAGGACGCGTTTCCACTGAGGTGGATGCCCGTCTTTCCTTTGATACCCGAGCCACCATTGATCGGGCTCGTCAAATTATGGCGCTTTACGAGGCCGAAGGCTTTGGTCGAGAGCGGGTCTTGATCAAGATCGCTGCGACATGGGAGGGTATTCAGGCCGCCCGGGTACTCGAATCTGAAGGTATTCGCTGTAATTTGACCCTGCTGTTCTCTCTTTCACAGGCTGTCGCATGCGCTGATGCCCGCGTTCAGCTTATTTCCCCTTTCGTTGGTCGTATTTACGATTGGCACAAAAAACAGCAAGGCAGCGCTTGGAACGAGGCCGCGAGCAGCGGCCGCAACGACCCCGGCGTCCTGTCAGTCACAAAAATTTACAACTACTACAAGTATTTTGGTATCACGACCGAAATCATGGGTGCGAGCTTTCGTAATACAGGCCAAATCTTGGCTCTGGCCGGGTGCGATTTATTAACGATCAGTCCCGAGCTTTTAGCCAGCCTGAGCGATGCTCAGGACAGTCTTGCAGCCTCGCTCACGCCTGACAATGCGCGCGCAAGTCAGCCACAGGCTTTGCCCTGCAATGAGCAAAACTTCCGTTTTCTGTTAAATGAAGATGCGATGGCGAGTGAAAAGCTATCCGAAGGCATTCGTGCTTTTGTCACTGATGCGCGCAAACTCGACGCACTGATTGACGCGCAGCGCTGAGGAATCAGGTTTGGGAGCGACAAGCACCGTGAGCGTAGAGCACCGTGCTTTAGGTAGGACGACGTTCCATCAAGGCCCAGGCAACAGTCCCGGCGTCCACGTACTCGATTTCGCTACCTGCGGGAACGCCGCGTGCGAGGCGTGTGACTTTGATGCCGAGCGCACGCAAGGACTCTGACAAGTAATGCGCGGTCGTCTCACCTTCGGCCGTAAAGTTGGTCGCAAGAATCACCTCGGCCACTTTGCCATTACCCGCTCTTTTTAAGACGCGGCCAAAATCAAGCTCATCGGGGCCCCTACCCTCAAGCGGCGCGAGACTCCCCATCAACACATAATACAAACCGGTGTAACCGTGGGTCGCCTCGATCGAATTTTGATCCGCAGGCGTCTCGACAATACAAAGCAGAGTCTCGTCACGTTCTGGGTGCTCGCACGTCGCACACACAGGCACCTCGGTAAAGCCATTGCACTGCTCACAGTGCTGCAAGCGCTCAACCGCTTGGGTCAGGGCAAGTCCGAGTTGCTCGGCGGCTTGCAAATCATGCTGCAACAGGTGATAGGCCATACGGCGTGCCGTCCTGATCCCCACGCCCGGCAAACGTTTGAGCGCTTCTACGAGCGCGAGTAACGGTTGCGGTTCAGTGCCGATTTTTTCCATATGAATTAGAAGGGCAGTTTCATTCCGGGTGGTAGAGGCATGCCCGCCGTCACTGAAGACATTTTTTCCGACGAAGTCGCTTCGGCTTTACGCAAGGCATCGTTAAAAGCGGCAGCCACCAAGTCCTCGAGCATATCTTTGTCGTCGGCAAGCAGGCTAGGATCAATCGTCACGCGCTTGACGTCATGTCGACACGTCATGGCGACCTTGACCAATCCGCCACCCGATGCACCCTCGACCAAAATATCGGCCAACGCATCCTGGGCCTTCTTCATGTTTTCCTGCATCTGCTGTGCCTGACGCATCAAGCCGGCAATTTGTCCTTTCATCATGATTGGATTTCCTGAAAAAAATTAAAGAGTCAATCGGGTCAGCATCCTAATTGCGCTGACTGGGTCTAATGGATCCGGTGACCACCTTGGCACCAAAGTCCTGAATAAGTGCTTGTACAAAAGGGTCTTGCTCAATCGCAACCTCTGCAGCCTCTTGACGCGCCTGCTGTGCCACCAGATCAAGCGCGTGCGCAGACGCACCCTCGCCCGCACCGATCTCAAACAGCAACTCGATCTCGAAACCAAAATAATCATTCAACACAGTGCGCAAGCGTTCGACCGGAACGCCTTCAGCCAAGGCTTTGCTCGGAACGCGCAAGGTCATTTGTTGCTTGATGATTGCAACGCACTCAGACTGTCGGGCCAGCTGCTCGGCCATCCCCGAAAGCGGTAACTTGGCCGCAAAGGCAGCCCATGGTTCGGGCAAGACGATGGTGCCGATGCTCGCAGAAGCCACGGGGGGTGTGATGAGCACTTGATTCAGCCCCTGCGCGTCTGCTGAATGCATTTTTTCGAAATCCGCGGCACTCAGTGTGTATTCGTCTTGCTCGTCGGCATCCTGGAAATCGAAGCCGTCGTCAGGTGATGCCTCAAGTGCCGCATCTGTTGCTACCTCAGTTGCTGCCTCAGGTCCTGTGTCAAGCTCTGGCTCTGGCTCTGGCTCTGGCTCTGGCTTAGTCTCTAGCTTGGGCGCTTGCGCTCGCGCCTCTGCCGGGATGACTGCTTTAGGGGCGGACACAGGCGACTTTAGCGGCGTTGGCGAAGGTGGCAGAGATGCCAGAGGCTTAATTGGAGTTGACTGAGTAGTGACCGTGGCATTGGGTGTCACTGAAGAGGCCGGAGCTGAAGCAACTTGGGCTGAAGCAACTTGGGCCGACGCATCCGGGGCAGGCATGGCTGAACCTGAGGTCCCACCCAAAGAGAGCATCCGCAAGCATGCCATGACAAAGCCAGCGTACTCGTCTGGAGCGATCGCAAGCTCTGAACGGCTATGGACCGCGACCGTATAAAACAACTGAACTACATCGGGATGCAGAGAGGTCGCGAACCGACGAATATCGAGCGCGACAGGATCGGCCTCGTCAACAGCGGCGCTGACCCGCTGAGCAATCGCAATGCGTGACAGCAGGACTGCCAAATCAGCCAGCGCCGCGCGATAGGAAAGACCGCGCGTCGCGAGTTCGTCAGCGATTTCGAGCACCGCAGATGCCTGACCAGATTGCAAGGCATCCAACAGTCGAACCAAATGTCGCTGATCAATGGTACCAAGCATTCCCCGCACCGACTCCTCGGTCAGATTGCTGGCGCTGTAGGCAATCGCCTGATCCGTCAACGACAAGGCATCGCGCATCGAGCCTGCGGCCGCCTGACCGAGAAGACGCAAAGCGGGTACCTCAAAGGGGATCTGTTCCTGACCCAGAACGTTTTCGAGGTGACCCACAATCGCCTCGCCAGGCATTTGCTTTAAATTGAACTGTAAACAGCGAGATAACACCGTGACAGGGATTTTCTGGGGATCCGTCGTCGCGAGAATGAACTTGACATGCGCAGGCGGCTCTTCGAGCGTTTTGAGCATTGCGTTAAACGCATGGCCTGACAACATATGGACTTCGTCGATCATGTAGACCTTGAAGCGACCCGCGCTCGGCGAGTAGACCGCCTGCTCGAGTAATTGGGTCATTTCATCGACGCCGCGATTAGAGGCGGCATCAAGCTCAAGATAGTCGACAAAACGTCCCTGGTCGATCTCGGTGCAAGCTTGACATACGCCACAAGGCGTCGCCGTGATGCCTGTTTCACAATTAAGAGACTTAGCCAAAATCCGCGCAAGCGTTGTTTTACCCACGCCTCGCGTGCCAGTAAACAGCCAGGCGTGATGAAGGCGCTGGGTGGTCAGTGCGTGCGTGAGGGCACGAACAACGTGATCTTGACCGACCAGCGTATCGAACGAGCGAGGGCGCCATTTACGCGCGAGAACCAAATAGCTCATAAGTTTTACCGACCACAGACGGAAATGAAAGAGGCGAGCCTGACTTCGGCACTAATTCTGCACGGCTGTGGCTGCTTCGTTCCCGACCTGACCAGATTGACCGCCGAACCATGCGAAGGGGCCCGCCAAATTAGATTTTAGCAGGGCTTGCCTCACTACACGGGAACATATTCAAACCAGAGCTGATCTCGAGGAAAATACAAAGCCGCGCGCGCCGGAGCGCCATCAAAAGCGGAAAGTTTTTCACAATACCGCTCCAACTGAGACTGATAGCGCAACATCATCCGCTGACCAAAGGCTTGCGTGGTTTCAGTGGGCTCGGGTCGCCCGGTTTTGTAATCGACAACCAGCCATCCTTTATCATCTTTCAGGGCATAGTCCAGCACAGAAAGCTGACCGGTTTCATCCAATAAAGCCCATTCGCGCCGCGCCTGAGACTGATTCAGCAGCCAACGGCCTCGCTCACTATTGAGCATCGCAACCAACGTGTCAATGACTTCGGTGGCTGCCGCAGCCCCCTCCTCTCCTACCACCCCCATTTGTTGTAACTGTCGTTCAATACGAGTGCGTTGCTGCACAACTCGCTCAGCAGACCAGTTCGCCAAGCCTTGCTCGCCCATTTGCGCCAACCAACCATGCACCACAATACCCGTCAGACGCTCGAAACTCGATTGCGCCCGCCAAATGAAAGCGAGATTGCTAGGCTCTTGCGCTTGACGTTTTTGAGGGGTCCGATCCTTGAGACGTGTCAAACGCGGCATCGAAAATGCGGGGACGGGTTGTTCTGAAATGGACATCTTTTCGACCATGGCGGCAAGCTCAGGCAGCTGCACGTGAGGGAACAGGCGTGCGAGTAAACTCCCTGAGCGCGCCGCCAAGGGCGCCCCTGTCTCGTTGTCGCGCTGCAACTCTGCGACGAGGTGCAAGCTGTGTTTCGCGCGGGTGGCCGCCACGTACAACAGGCGATCGACTTCGAACTCACTGCGTCGTTTATCGCGCTGGGCAAGATATTTGGAAATTACATCTTGCTCATCGGTCGCCCGAGCCTTGATCGGCCCCAGCATGACTTTATCCGCGACTTGCTCGATGCGAACTAAAGGTGCGCGATCAGCCACAGGTGGATGATGCAGACCAAATAAAATCACGGACTCAAACTGTAAGCCTTTCGCTTTGTGCATGGTCATCACCTCAACTGAACGCTCGCCCGCCTCTGGAGAGGCAAATAAACGCGTGAGACGGGCATCCAGTACATCCACATCGAGACCACCATAAGGCGCGATTTTCTCAATCAGCGCAAACACACTCTCGGCATCTTGCAAGTCAGTCGCGGTCCGCGCGAGCGCCACACCTCCCAACATGCGCCAGACACGCTCAACACGCGCGGCCAACGGCGCAAGATCGTCCTGCGCCAAAGCCCCCAGCATGACGGGCGCCACGGCACACAAGCGTTGATACTCATCTGGCGAAAGCAGTGTTTGTGCGGGAGACATTGTCGTCGAGCCTTTTGGGCGCAACACACGTTCAAGCAACGTCGGAATCGCCGCTTCTCGATCCATCCCAAAGAGACGATGCAAACTCTCCAAACGTAAACCACAATAAGGCGAACGCAGGACAGACAGCCAGGCAGCACGATCGCCGGGATGCGCCAAGGCGCGAATAATTTGCACCAGATCGACCACGTAGGCACGCAAGTGCAATGGCACCAACTCGACCGCACGGCAAGCAATGCCGCCTTGCGCCAGCAGTTGCGTGACATCCTTGAGATGAGAGCGCGCGCGCACCAAAATCGCGACAGGATGCTCCGCGTCGGGAAAGGCAGTCAGAGCCTCTCTGACCAAGTCCAGCACCACGTCTTCGGAGCGTTGCCCCAACTGAGGACAGACTGGGTGAAATCGTACGGCAGGTGAGATCGTCGCGTCTTTGAAGGCCGTAGAAGGCGCGTAGGCAATCGCGCCCGCGGACGGATCGTCTTGTTGAGGAAAGAGCGAAGAAAAGGCCCCATTTACCCACTCAACAATGCCACGCTGAGATCGAAAGTTATCCGTCAGCGTTAAACACTCAGGACGGATCGTCCCTAAGCCTTCGTCGCGCACACGCAAAAACAGCACAACGTCGGCTTTACGAAAACGATAAATTGACTGCATCGGATCGCCCACCAAGAACAAGGTGCGTCCATCGCCTTGCTGCCAGCCG
>JBILJA010000075.1:0-11776 GCA_044368775.1 Burkholderiaceae bacterium | reverse complement strand
AAACACCGAGTTTGATCTGAGAGCTATCGCACAATGTCCGCGTGTGGATATTGCCTATAGTTATGCGGGCGGTGATGGCGTTGCGGTGCAGGCGTTTATCGATGCGGGCGCTCAGGGCATTGTCGGCGCCGCTTTTGCACCAGGTTTGCTTTCACCAGAAGAGTTTGTCGCGATGCAAGCCGCAGTCAAACAAGGCGTAAGCGTGGCTATTTCGTCACGAGCCGGCTCTGGACGCACCTTTGCACCGAGCAAAATGAGAGCTGCTGGGTTTATTCAAGCCGACAACCTCACCCCTCAAAAGACGCGCATACTTTTGGCATTCGCGTTGTCAAAAACAAAGAATCGCGAAGAAATTCAGCGCATGTTTGATACGTACTAAGCCAAAAGCAAGTGATGCCTTACTGCGCAGTGTACATACGCTGCGCAGTATGAATCCGACACGAAGCGTCAATTAACTGCCTAGCAATGCTGACGTGGTCTGGCAAAGGCGGCAAAGCCTCCCGAGAAAACCAATCTGCCGCTTCGATCTCGCTAGGGTCAGGGGTGATTTCACCTCCTGCATAATCTGCAAAAAAAGCAATCATGAGGGAGTTGGGAAAAGGCCAGGATTGACTGGTGTAATACCGAAGATTGGCAATCTCAAGGCCGACCTCCTCTCGAACCTCTCGGACGGCACACTGCTCAAGAGTTTCACCAGGCTCGACGAAACCCGCCAAAGCACTAAAGACACCAGGGCGAAAATGAGGGCTACGCGCTAACATCAATTCGTCGCCACGCTCAATCAATACCATCACAGCCGGTGAGATACGGGGATAGGCAACGAGTCGACAGCTTGGACACTCGAGCGCCATTTCCGTTTTTTTCATCACGGTCGGCGTACCGCAATGACCACAAAAACGATGGTTTTTCTGCCAGTCGATTAACTGCGTGCCACGCCCGGCCAAAGCAAAAACCTCGGGGCCCGCCGAAGCAAACAAGCTGCGTACGGGTCGTAACTCGCCGATGATGTGCTGAGGAATACTCTCTATCTCGATGGCAAAGCAGGCCGACCCATTCCAATGCCCTATCTGAAGCGCATCAGTGAAATCGTCAAAATCAGTTTTTCTAGCCTGCGGAAAGGACTCTTTGCCTTGCTCATCAACGGAGATCAACACTTGATTGCCGCAACGAATTAAGAAATAACTGATGTCGCTCATTTTATGTATCGTTAATATTTTTAACCTGGACCCATCAACAAATCAGGTAACCATGTAGAGATAATCGGGATGTAGGTCACCACAAGCAACAAGCCAACCATCAGGATAAAAAACGGCATCGTGCCACGCAATACCTGCGCCAAGGGGATCTTGGAGATATTACTGATCACGAACAGATTCAAGCCCACAGGCGGGGACATCAACGCCAACTCCATGTTGATCACCAGCACCACACCAAAATGAATCGGATCGATACCCAGAGGCTCAAGCAAAGGCAAGATAATAGGCACCATGATCAACAAGATCGAGAAGACCTCAAGGAACATGCCCAGGATAATCAGGATGATGTTGACCGCAAGCAAGAACTGCCACGGCTGAATATCCAGACCTTTCACAAAATCAAGCGTCTTTTGCGCGATGCCCGTTTCAGTAATCAAGTGACCAAAAGCAAGCGCCATCGCAATGATGATCATGATGGCAGCTGCACTACGCACAGCATGCGTCATCACTTGCAAAAAGTCTCCCAGCTTGACTTCGCGGTAGACAAACAGGGCCAGCACAATCGCCACAACGGCCGATAAAGCCGCTGTTTCAGTCAGAGTAACAAAGCCACCGTATAGACCGCCCAGTACCACGACGGGTACCAGCAAGGCAGGAATCGCATAGATGGTCTTTTTTATTTTCTCATCGCGAGGCATTGGAACGCGATCAACATAACCATTTTTCTTGCTGTAGAAATAAACGTATACACCCATCATGGCGGCGCTAATGAGGCCGGGCACAACACCTCCCAAGAACAAGCGAGGAATAGATGCATCAGCGAGTACGCCATACACCACAAAAGCCAATGAAGGTGGAATCAAGATGCCCAAAGTCCCGGCAGAGACTAGGATGCCTCCGGCAAAGGCAGGGTTGTAGCCATTACGAAGCATGGCCGGGATCATGATCGTACCCATCGCGATCGCAGTCGCGACCGAAGATCCACACATGGCGGCAAATATCGCACAGGTCAGCACAGAAACCAAACCTAAGCCACCGTGAACACGTCCGATCCAGGCTGTCGCTGCATTAATCAGCGCTTTGGCCACACCACCACGCTCCATGAACGTTGCAGCAATCACAAAATACGGGATAGCCAGCAAAGTTGGTGAGTTCAGCTCGTCAATGATCTTTTGCGCGAGAGGAACCAGACTACCTTCAGAGGCAAAGACTAAGCCCGAGGTCACACCCATTGTCAAATAAATGGGTACGCCAAGAAACAGCAGAATAATAAAGAGGGGAGAAAAGAAACTAAGCATGCTGCTGCTCCCGCTTACACCATTTACGATAGAGGCGGACGATATACGCTAGGCTCATCACAAAAGCGCCACCTGGCAAGGCCGCAAAATATATCCACAATGGGACTCTGAGCACCGTTGTTGAAACATCGCCGAATTCCCAGGCTTGATAGGCCACTGCACAGCCGTAGTAAACAGCAAAAACTGAAAACACTAAACCAAGCACATCGGCGAGTAATTCAACGCCGTGCTTCAGTTTTGGTGGGAACATATTGATGAAAAAATCAGACTTGACGTGACGATCCAGCAGGGTCACGGTGCCAAGCGATAAAAATACCGCCCAGATCACCATGTACACCTGTACTTCTTCGACAAAGTCCAGTGTCAACGAGGGTTCGGTCAATCTCACAATGACGTTGTAGGAACACATCGCCAGGGCAAGCGTTGCCAAGCCGCCCACCACCAAAGCTTCGATAGGGTGAGATTTGGGAACTGCGTGGGCTTCTGCCTCGAGGTCAGCCTGAGCTTTTTGACGCAAAGTCTCGTAGAGTCTATTGCCAGTCGGCTCGGCTGCCTGAACTGTATCTTTAGCTTGCATGATTAATACGCTACGCCTGCTGCTTTAAGGTTTTTAAGTGCTTCGTCGACTACGTCATTATCCATCTTGATGCTCTTGACGAGATCGGGTTGCATCTTCATCAGCTTTTGACGGCTTGCGAGCAACTCTGCCTGAGTAGGCATCACGACTTTCAAGCCGTTTTTAACCAATGCCTCTTTGGCTTTCAGCTGCGCATCGGCTGCGTCTTTACGTTGCTGTGTCGCGGCGATATCCCAAGCCTCGAGAATTGCCTGTTGCACTTCTTTGGGCTGTTTGTTGAAGAAGTTTGCGCGCATCATCGGCACATATTGATTGAACTGGTTGCTGTCCTCATAGGCAAAACGCATGCCAGAGTCCATGAGTTTGGATGAAAGACTACTTTCGTATGTCGTCACCAGTCCATCCATCACGCCTTGGCTCATTGCTAATGGAACATCGGGCCATGGCACAAGCAGTGCAGTACCGCCGAGGGTATTGATCCGTTGCGCGTTTGCAGTACCACCCGCATAGCGTAGTTTCATGCCAGTGATGTCAGCCGGCGTTTTAATTTCTTTCTTGATGCTGTAAGTGTGCTGCATACCCAGCTCCATCCACTTACCAAGAATCTTGACCCGCATGCGGTCTTCGAATTTTTTATTCAAAAAATCACCGAGCTTACCGTCCATCACTTTATAAACGGTCGGGCCATCCACTCCGTAAAACATCGGCAAACTTTGTAGCGCTGCATTTGGCTCTGCACTGTCGAGTTGCCATGTACCAGGAACAGCCATTTCAACGGCATCCTGACGCAGTGCGCGTGGGACATCGCGATCACGGAACAACTGCCCGCTTGGGTAGACTTCAATCGCAAAACGGTTACCCGTACGTTTCTTTAATTCTTCAACAAAAATTTCCACGCCCTTATTACGGACATGAACAGGGTTCGTGTCAAGCGCAATACGGAGTTTTTCCTGAGCCGAGGCGGGTGTTGCGACCAACGCCGACGCCAACACTGCGAACGACGCAGTCATGAGTTTTACGGATAAAGAGGACATGTGATTTCCTTGAAAAAAAGAAGTCTAGTTCAGCCTGTGAACTAGACGCTGATTCACTGTAACGAAATAGCCTCGCGCTGTAAATAATGTTTACCCTATTACCTAGGAAAACACAGGGGAAACCACTAGGTATTAAAGCGTACGCCCAAGGGCCTTGAAAAATAACTCGGACTGTAGTCTTTCACCAAGCGTCTGATCTCCAACACGCTTAGCTAATAATGCATCGACAGGTTCCAGTGGTAAACCAGAAGACATCGCCAACACTTGCATCATGCAAGCGCGCTCCAAAAAGTACAGATCATCGTAGGCATAGTCTACCCTCTCACCACAGACCACTACGCCATGATTACCAAGAAAAACAACATCGGCGCCCTGCATCGCATGCGCGATGCGCTCGCCCTCGCCTGGATCAAGCGCTAAGCCGTTGTAATGTGAATCGATCGCCACGCGACCGTGAAAGCGCATGGCGTTTTGCGAAAGTGTCGTGTCCAAGGCTCGCTGTCGTGTCAAGGTCAGTGAAGTGGCATAGGGCATGTGGGTATGGAGTACACAGGTCTTTTTTGCGATTCGGTGCACTGCAGCATGGATAAACATAGCAGTCGGTTCGACGGGATGTCGACCGGCCAATATCTCGCCTTGCGCATCAATCATCACAATGTCTTCGGCCTGAATCTCGCTCCACAGCAAACCTTGAGGATTCAGTAAAAAGCGTCCGCTCTCATCAGGGATTTCAACGCTGAAATGATTGCAGACGCCTTCGGACAACCCATGATGCGCTGCGGCACGCAAAGCAAGAGCTAAGTCTTTTCGCAATACACGTATTGCAGGAGATTCGAACTCTTCTTCATGCATACTCATCGTCATTTTATTTCTCCAGAAGCGGACTGCTGTTCTAACGCAAGTTCAATATAGCGAGGCGCAACTGTTGTACGCGGGACTTTGAAGGGAAACCAAGTACGCACGTCCTCTTCGAGACCGATGCCATGCATATAGTTATATATCGCCTTTCTCAAGCCAACGCCTAAAGCGGCGTGATCGACATTCGTCGGGTCGTTAAAACTGACATCGTTTTTAGCAAAGCTCGTCGGCGGTAAAGGCTCGAGTGTGACACCATAATCAGAGGGCTTTAAACCAACAGGCGAATGCACGGTACAGGTGAAGCGATGAAAAAATCCACTTTGTATACAGCCACTGGAAAAAAGCTGGCGGACATATTCCAAGGCATCTACGGTGTCTTTGACCGTTTGCGTTGGAAATCCGTACATCAAATACGCATGGACCAACACCCCAGCATCACTAAAAGCGCGTGTCACACGAGCGACCTGTTCAACGGACACGCCTTTTTTCATTAAATTGAGTAGACGATCCGATGCCACCTCAAGACCACCGGAAACCGCAATACAACCGCTTTGAGCAAGAAGCTGACAAAGCTCAGGAGTGAAGGTTTTTTCAAACCGAATATTGCCCCACCAAGAGATATTGAGATCACGTTTGATGAGCTCTAAGGCTAGAGACTTTAATGCCTTGGGAGGAGCAGCCTCATCGACAAAATGGAAACCCGTCTGTCCAGTTTCACGGACGATCGCTTCGATACGATCGGCAAGCACTGCTGCAGAGGCCGTTTCATAACGACCGATGTAATCCAAGCTCACATCACAAAAACTGCATTTTTTCCAATAGCAGCCATGCGCCACGGTCAGCTTGTTCCAGCGCCCATCGCTCCACAGACGATGCATGGGATTAAGCATGTCTAATAAAGAAAGATAGTCGGAAATCGGCAAGCCGTCCCAAGTTGGCGTACCCACCTCCTCGAAAGGCACCTCAGGCTCAATCATATTGATATAGCGCACCTCACCAGACACCGAATCACGACAATAGGTGCGCACTAGACGTTGCTGCGATCGCTTCCCTATTAAAAAATCAAGAAGAGATAATAAGGGACGCTCACCTGCATCAAGAGTCACAAAGTCTACGAAATCAAAGACTCTGGGCTCAGAGAGCTCACGAAGTTCAGTGTTGGCAAAGCCTCCGCCAAGGACGATTTTGATCTCAGGATGCTGTGCTTTGATAGTTTGCGCAATCCTAAATGCTGCGTAGACCGTACCTGGGAATGGCACCGAGAGCAAGACAACAGTCGGTGCATGCCGAGCGATCGCATCAAGGGTCAGTTTTTCCAGGTAAAGGTCTACCAGCGTTTTCGGTGCCGCGAGTGCGAGCGCTAAAGGTTCAAAGTTTGCCTGACTTGCGGCAAGCGACTCGCCATAGCGCACAAACTCAAACCTTGGATCGACGGCATCGCGCAAGACATCAGCCAAATCATTTAAATAAAGTGTCGCTAAATGCTTGGCGCGATCCTGCATCCCGAGCGCACCAAACGCCCAGCCCAAGGGATCGCCAGTTTCATCATCGACATAGGCATCCAAGGCTGAAAAACGGGGTCCTTCGGGTAGATACTGACGACTAACGATACGATGCGCAAGGGTTGAGTCACGACCTTGTAAAAAAGCAATTACGGCCTCAATTGTGGTGAGATAGCGATTACGTTGCGCGGCAAAGGCCTGAAGTGATGGGCTTCGTTTTCGAGCAGTTACAGCGTCAACCTTAAGAGCAACTTCCTCAAGACCCGTTGAACTGAAAAGTCGTAGTACGAGAGCTAAAGCCAGATCCTCTTGGACAGCCTCAATATCGCGCGAGCGCAAAAACCCGGTTAGATACGCAGTCGAGGGATAAGGCGTATTGAGCTGCGTCATCGGCGGGATGACAGACAAAACTCGAAGAGTCGCCAAGTTGGCTTTAGACATAATGACCTGTAGGGATCAGAGGCACTCAGTATAAGAGGAAATCCCTTAGGCTATCACTCTCCAACTCCTGTTCATTTTTAAAAAACATCATTTAAACAGTCATTGAAATAAAAAATACAATTAAACAGAAGTTATCTCTGGAAATTGAGGCGCGACATGATCCGAATCGTTATTTTGTTAATGAGTTTGTGGACGGGCGCAGGCGTCGCTGCGAGCTTTGACTGCTCAAAAGCGCGCAGCAGCATGGAGAAAGCCATTTGTGGCAATGCGCAACTCTCTCTACTTGATGTGGAACTTGCTTCTGCATATAAAAATGCACGACTTAAACTCTCTCCCATTTCAAATACTATTTTAGTGACTGGCCAACGCTCTTGGTTGAGATTCATCTCGACGTATTGTTTGATCGATACAAATGCTCGGCCTGTTTCAATGCCAGAAGCGACACGTTGTCTCATTGACGCATATAAAGATCGTATAAAAGACCTTGCAAAGACAGGAGAGATCTTTGGTCCCTTTAAGACCTTTACTGCGATCGATCACCATATTCGCGTGACCAAAGAGAAAGAGGCTGTTTACATCGTTAAACGCACATTCATCCAAGTCGATGATGCCACACCTGAGGGTAAAAATTTAAACAACTACCTAAGCTTTAAAGAAAAGGCGGATCTGCCTGATGAGCGAGGTACTGAAAGTTACGATGTCACACTAAAACAAATTTCGCCTGATTGGCTCTATAAACAAGTATTCAGCGAAGTCATGACAGGAGCCTATCCGACAAGCAATACGGAATGTGGCCTCTTTTCAATTAAACAAAGTCGCCCGTTAAAAATCTCAGATATTTTTGAGGGGAACACTTGGCAGCACGTTTTTGCAACCGTCATTAAAAAGCACTTTTTTAATCTTGCCAAAAAAGATAAAGACTTTGATCTCACGATGGTGAGTGATACTCACTTAAACATTACTCAATCATCCTCCCTTTTTACATTTTGCCTAAGTCAAAAAGGGATAGAACTCTTCGGCTTTCTTCCCCATGTGGTGCGCGCTTTTGACGGCGTCACCATTGAGTGGCATTCTTTAAATAATGCGCTCACTCCATATGCACAGGAACAGATAAAAAAATTAACGGTCATCCAATAAGACACACTCAACGCATAATGAAAGGATTAGCAGGTGCGCCTTGTGCGTAAGAGATCCATGTACTTTTTGTTTCAAGGAAACCCTTGATCGCCTCAATACCGCTTTCTCGGCCAATGCCTGAGTGTTTCATTCCACCGAAAGGCATCATGTAGCTAATGGCACGATAGGTATTGACCCACACTGTGCCAGCTTTTAAAGCCGCTGACATACGTAAAGCACGTCCAATGTCTTCGGTCCAAACGCCTGCCGCCAATCCATAAATCGTGTCATTGGCCATCTTAATCGCATGCGCCTCGTCCTCGAATCCGATAATCGACAGAACGGGACCAAACACTTCTTCTCGTGCGATGCGCATGTCAGGTGTCACATCTGTGAAAATCGTTGGCTCAACAAACTGACCTCCTGGTAAATCAGGAGAAGTTGCTGGACCACCACCAAGGATGCATCGAGCGCCTTCGGCTTTAGCGATTGCCATATAGTCCAAAATTTTCTTGTACTGAACTGGCGTTGTCACAGGGCCGATATTTGTATCGAGTGACATTGGATTACCTTTGCGTGCAGAGGCACCTAACTCGGCAACACGTTTGGTGAACTCTTCTTTGATTGAGTTTTGCACAAGCAATCTGGAGCCTGCAATGCAGGTTTGACCCGTAGCAGCAAAAATTCCAGAAATCACGCCTGCAGCGGCTTTATCGATATCGCAGTCTGCAAAAACGATATTTGGAGACTTGCCGCCCAACTCAAGGGCAACCCGCTTCATGCTTTTGGCTGCTTGGGCATAGATCATCGCGCCAGTCGTGTCCGAGCCTGTAAAGGTGATCTTTGCGACGCCGGGATGATCTACGAGCGCAGAGCCAGCCTCGGCACCATAGCCTGTCACAACATTGAATACGCCATCAGGAAAGCCCGCCTCTTTGGTCAACTCAGCAAACGCGAGCGTGGAAACCGAAGCATATTCAGAAGGCTTGACCACGACAGCGCAACCCGCCGCGATCGCCGCCGCACATTTCCAGGCAATAAACAGGAGTGGAGAATTCCAGGCGGTCAACGCGCCCACCACCCCAATCGGCTCTGAACGCGTAAAGGCAAACATATCAGGTTTGTCGATGGGCATCACTGCACCTTCGATTTTGTCGGCAAGTCCACCGTAATAGCGCCACCACTCAGGGTGATAGTTAAGCTGACCACGCATTTCAGCGAGCAGTTTGCCATTGTCTCGTACCTCGAGCTCAGCGAGGCGTTCAGCATTCTGTGCCACCAAATCAGCGAGACGCAACATCAGCTTGCCCCGTTGCGTCGCATTCATCGACGCCCAAGGGCCTTCGCGCATGGCGCGAGAGGCTGCTGCCACGGCCAAATCAACATCCTTTGGACACCCTTGCGGGATACGCGCCCAAGGCTTGCCCAAATAAGGATCAATACTATCAATCCATTTCTTTCCAACGGGCTCGACATACTGTCCATCAATGAAGTGGTTATAAGTGTTCATGGCATCTCGCAGTTTTTTCAATTATTTTTTTAAAATATCATTAATTCGTATTTTCTTCGAAATCTAACTATTTTTTCACTTTAAAGGAAGCCCTTCCCTCAAGAAACAGCGACAGAATCGTTTAAAGTCTAGATCAATATAAAAAATTATCCTTGACCGACCTAGTCAGGAACCTTGGAATTAAAAAAAATATGTCTGTCCTGCAGTATGCCTCTTTTATATTGATCGCCCTACTTGCCGCTTTTTGTCAAAATTTAACGGGATTTGCCTTCGGTTTGATCTTGGTTGGCTTAACAGGTGCCTTACAAATCATATCGATCGCCGATGCGGCCAACATTGCCTGCATCCTATCGATCGCCAACAATCTTGTTTACCTTAGTAAATCTCCAAACATGTCCTTTGGGCCCCTCTTAAAACCGATGTTGATCAGCAGCATGGTCGGCTTAGTGCTTGGCTTTATTTCTTTGTCGTGGTTTACAGATCATGGTATCAATGCGCTACGACTGATTTTAGGTCTCTCAATTTTTGCATCAGCAATCGCCCTCTTTTTGATCAACACAAACACACGCAAGACCTCGGGTAAGTCCTCGACTTGGACCGCTGGGTTTCTGACGGGAATTCTCGGCGGGATGTTCGCTACGCCTGGACCACCCCTGGTCTATCATCTCTATAGTCAACCTCTCGATACAGAGCTTGTTCGTCAATATCTTTTTATTATCTTTAGTCTCACGTCGGCGGCTAGACTCGTTATCGCTCTTTTTACAGGCGAACTCACAATGAATGCCGTCATTCTTTCCGCCATCGCCTTTCCAGCGATTACTGTCACAACACTTTTACAACTCAAGTACCCGATCAATCTAAGCCGAAGAGTCGCGCAATTATTAGTGACAGCTCTGCTGCTCGCAACAGGACTGGGACTGATTTACTCATCGCTTAAGACCATACTGGAATAATATGAAAATTCTTGTCGCACGGCTCAATCACGAGACCAATACGTTTTCTCCTATTACCACCCCTTTGAAATCCTTTGGCGACGATGGTCCTCTGTATGGTCACGAGGCTTACAAGGCATCCAAAAATACTCGGACAGGTATCGCGGCTTATATCGATGTTTTAGAGCAGGCGGGACATGAGGTAGTCGTTGCCTGCAGTGCCACCGCAAACCCAAGCGGTACCGTCTGTGCCGAGGCGTATACCCATTTGTGCGACACCATTGTGTCCGCGGCCAAAGGCTGTGATGCCGTCGCCCTCGATTTACATGGCGCGATGGTCGCTGAAAACTCCGAAGATGGTGAAGGCGATCTGCTTGAACGTATCCGTGCTGTGCTGCCTCATGCTCCCATTGCTATCGCATTGGACTTGCATGGAAAAATGACTGACAAGATTATCAATAACAGTGACATTATCATCAGTTTTAAAACTTACCCGCATGTCGACATGTACGAAACAGGTGCCCATGCCGGACGCCTGCTTGTCGACATGATCAATCAACGTATTAAACCCAAACTCGCCTGGCGACGGTTACCGTTGACGCTCAATACACTCTGCAGCCGAACAGACATCGGACCCATGCACGAAGCGGTCGAACTCGCTCGTGCTGCCGAAGCCCAGGGCATGCTTGGCGTTTCCGTGCTGGCTGGCTTTCCACTCGCAGACATTGCAGCCCCCTGCATGAGTGTTGTTGTGGTGAGCGACAATGACGCCCAAGCCGCTGATGAAGTTGCGCAACGCATTGCCCAATTCATTTGGTCCAGACGCAGTGACTTCATTTATAAAAATGAACCCCTCGCAACTTCTATTACACGCGCCAAAGCAATTGCTAATGAACCTGGCACAGGTCCCGTGCTGCTTCTCGATCATGGTGATAACTGCATGTCGGGAGGGACTTGCGACGACATGAATGTGTTGCACGAAGCCCTCAAACAAGGACTTGAGGATATTGTTGTGGGACCGATTTGCGATCCTGAGGCGGTCGATCAGCTGATCAAAGCAGGACTCCACGCTGCGGTGACGCTTCAAGTCGGCGACAAAGTTCCCCTGACGCAACTCGGTGTCACGCACCCGCTACGCCCTCTCACAGGGGTCGTTACCGCCATTTCTGATGGGCAATATGTTGTATCAGGCCCCACCTACACGGGCCAACGTATACACATGGGTCGTACCGTTTGCCTCGATTTGCCACAAGCCAAAGTCATGATTACTGAAACGCCACAGGAACACTGGGACTTGGGGATCTTTTCCCAT
>JBILJA010000001.1:0-50045 GCA_044368775.1 Burkholderiaceae bacterium | reverse complement strand
TTGGTCAGCCGGAGCGCCCCGCGTTTTGTGGCGGATTGCAGCCGTCGCAGGAGATGTGTGGGACGGATCGCGTTTATGCATTGCGTTGGCTAGGTGAGCTCGAACGCGCGACACGATAAAACGCTCATGGATCGTTATAAACGAGTTGGAATGGATTCCTGAGTGTTATTGTTATAAGTATCCTTTTCACAGCATAAGGTCATCATTCATGAGTACGGTGTCTGCAGTCATCATCGTCAAAAACGAAGAGGCTCATCTCGCTCAATGTCTCAGCACCTTGCAGTGGGTGGATGAATTGATCGTGCTTGACTCGGGCAGTACAGATGCGACTTGTCGCATTGCGCAGTCTTTCGATGCGCGGGTTGTTCAAGCTGAGGATTGGCAAGGTTTTGGGATACAGCGTCAGCGCGCCCAAGCGTTGGCGCGTTGCGATTGGATCTTGATGATCGACGCCGACGAGCGAGTCACGCCTGCATTGCAAGCTTCGATTCAGGCACACATTCAGGGTGAACCTGCCATTGGCAGAATGTCACGCTTGAGTTGGTGTTTTGGGGGCTTCATTCGTCATTCGGGTTGGTATCCGGATCCGATTGACCGTCTCTATCCGAGAGAGGCAGCCCATTACAACAGTGAGCTGGTCCATGAAAAGCTCTTAAATCCTAATGGCCTGCCCGTCAAAAGACTGCATGGCGACTTACTTCACTATACCTACGACAGTATGCGGCACTACCTTGTTAAATCTGCCCACTATGCAGAGCTGTGGGCTCAGGGACGTCAAAAGAAGGGCAAAACAACCAACCTTGGTGTCGCTTTTTTACATGGCGTCAGTTGTTTTGTTCGAATGTATGTGCTCAAGGCAGGTTTTCTGGATGGTCGTCCGGGCTTGTTGCTCGCTGTCTTGTCTGCGCACTCTACCTTTGTTAAATACGCTGATCTCTGGGTTAGGGGAACAACGCAACGGCAGCAGGTCGATCAAAGCGATACATCGACGAAGCATCCCCCACGCGCATGAAGCTCTTACGTATACTGGTCGTGCGCAACGGATAAGCTGGGCGATTTCATGCTGGCCTGGCCTGCCTTGGCACTCCTCAAGCGCTCCTTGCCTCAATGTCATCTCAGCGTGCTGGTCCCCGCCTACACCCGGCCTCTTGCCGAAGTCTGTCCCTGGGTAGATCATGTCCTGTCGGACCCTCAAGATCTTGATCAAGTCAACCGTCAAAATTTCGATGCTGTGTTGACATTATTCTCAACTGGCAGGATAGGGTGGCAGGTTTTTAAAGGTCGAATTCCTATCCGGTTTGCCCCCGCAACAAAGTGGGCTCAGGTTTTTTATAATCGCACTGTGGTTCAAAGGCGTTCTCGTTCAGAGAGACCTGAGTTTATCTATAACCTTGAGCTAGCCTCAGCTTTAATCGAATTTTTAGGCCATAAACCCGCTCAGTCTTTGCCACCTTACTGGCCGATAAGTTCAGGCGAAAAGACTGCGTTGCGTGATCAGTTAGCCAACAAGCTCGGACTCGATGCTGCGAGGCCATGGTTTTTTTTACATTGTGGTTCGGGTGGCTCTGCTAACAATCTCTCGCTTGAACAATATGCGCAGTTGGTCATTTCAATGCATCAACAGTTGGAGCAAGAGCAGCGAGCATTGCCCCAATGGGTCTTGACGTGTGGTCCTGGCGAAGAGCAGAGTGTTGAGTCTTTGCATCAGCGCATTCCAGAATATATCGAAAGTGTGGTCTATCGTTCGAATGAGGGACTTGCCACTTTTGCAAAAAGTATCGCGACGGCTCAGTTGATGGTAGCCGGTTCGACCGGTCCGTTGCATGTTGCGGGAGCACTCGATATACCGACAGTAGGTTTTTTTCCAGCTAAACGATCGGCAACCCCTCTGAGATGGCGTCCCTGCAATAGCGAAGGACGCACGATCAGCTTTAGTCCAGAGTTACAGGGCAACGAGCCGACCAATATGGCCACGATTGAGGTGAGTCTTTGTGCAGAGCGGATCGTGAGCTGGCTCAGTTAAACTGGCGCGCCATCTCTATTGTTGCGCATCAGCCTCCTATGTTCGCCATAAAAAATCCCACCAAGAGGTGGGATTTTTATTCTTACTTTACTATAGTAAAAAGATTTACATCACGCGGCTACGGTATTCGCCAGTGCGTGTGTCAATCTCAATCTTGTCGCCAATCGAGCAGAACAGGGGCACAGGCAATTCGTGACCTGTATTGATCTTTGCTGGTTTCATGACCTTGCCGGAGGTATCACCACGCACGGCGGGCTCGGTGTAGATGATTTCGCGAACAAGCATCGTGGGCAATTCGATAGAAATTGCACGGCCGTCATAGAACACAACCTCAACGGGCATGCCTTCTTCGAGGTAGTGCATAGCGTCACCCATGCTTTCTGCTTCGATTTCGTACTGGTTGAAATCAGCGTCCATAAACACATACATGGGGTCGCCAAAGTACGAGTAGGAGCACTCTTTACGATCGAGTACGACTAATTCGAATTTTTCGTCTGCTTTGCAAACGTTTTCTGCGCCTGAGCCGGTCAGCAGGTTTTTGAATTTGAATTTGACAACAGAGGCGTTACGGCCTGACTTGCTGTATTCGGCACGCTGAATGACCATTGGGTCTTTGCCGATCATGATCACGTTGCCGACGCGCAGCTCTTGTGCTGTTTTCATTCGAATAAACTCCGGTAGCGATGAGTCTCCGGGACGGTAAAAACCGGAGTTAGGGATATAAAAGTCTTTTATTTTAGCCTTTCTGGGGCAAATTTGCTTTACGCTTGGCCTTGTTTGCTTAGGCAGAACGTCGTAAGCGCTTTTGCCAAGTCAGTTTGGGCTGTTTGACGGGTGCAGAAGCGGTCTGCCTGCTGCTGCCAGGCGTGAAAGTTTTCCGGTTTGAGCTGTCGTAGCAGTGCACTGGCGAATTCAGTGCCGTCTTCTGCAGCAGCAGAATCAATTTGCATACTCTCTGGATTCCAGCGCATCATGACAGTGCAAACATCCTCAGGCAATCCCGTTTGCGCGAGCCATGCCCGTAATTTCACCAGATGGGTGTTTTCTGTCTGGGGGTAGATCTGCCAGATCAGGGGCTTGCCAGCCCATATTCCACGGACAATGGAATCCTCACCGCGGACAAAGTTCAGATCGGCAGTCCAGAGGACTTTGTCGTATTCGTTTTGAGGTAAAAACGGCACACGTTCTATGAAGAGCTGTCCTTGTTGTCCAGACGCATATTGCGGAAGAATGCCTTCGGGGATGAGCAAGACCGTTTGTCGTGGGTCAGCGCTCAATGCGCCAATCAGTGCGGCGACAGGCGCGTTGTTGTAGCAAAATAAATTGACAAGTCTGGCCGCAGGGTTGTCTCGCATGGCAGGAAAAAGCGCAGCGATCGCCGCATGACTTAAGCCCAGATTTTCCAAGAATGCGCGTTGTGCTGCACGATCTTTTTGCCACGTATCGCGCTGGGCAATCAGTGCTGATTCACGCAACAACCCACCTGTTTGCTCCGTGAAACCTGGGAAGAAAAAATGCGAAGACAATCCGTCCGCACGTAAGGATGGGAGTCCATGGCAGCCTTCGACCCAGTCCTCGGCACTCAGGTATTCAAGATTGATCCACAGGCTTTCGGATCTTGCAGTCGGATGATTGCGCTGCGCACGCATGTTTTCGACATACTGGTCTGGCAAATCACAAGAAAAAGTGGCAATCACGATTGGCGCAGGCGTGAAATCGGTTGATTGTGGCCAATGGATGATTTCGATACCATCGATGTGTTGAGTAGCAGCCACAGAGACGCGCGGTTCAAGTCGCTGAAAACTGTTCAGGTCATCGACCCAGAGTCTGACCTGCCAGTCATGCTCGCGTTGGAGTTGGCGCACTAAACGCCAGGTCACTCCGATATCGCCAAAGTTGTCGATGACTCGGCAAAAAATATCTGCGCGCATGGCTAGTGAAAGTGCGGGGGCGCTGTTTCTGCGTCTTCGGGGAGTTCGGCATGCACCATTTCACCATTTGGATTGGGAAAATAGGGTGCGCCACAGTCTTCGCAAAACTCGGGCATCAACATACCGGGTAAGCGCCGGATATCGTTGACGCCACACTCTTTGAGTAGAGCGGCGATTTCTTCAACGGTTTCAATCGGAGGGGGCTCATGTTCGAGAAGCGGCTGATCATCTTCACGCCCATAAAGCGGCCACAGGCAGCCGTAGACCACTTCGTTTTGATTCTTTTGGGTAAAGCCAATACGATATTCGTCGATACGACGTTCACCACAGCCTGCTACGACGGCGCGCAGCTGGGTGGGCTCGATATTGAGCGCAGCACCTAGCCAAGAAACCGCTGCTTTGACGGACAAGGGTCGAACGCGTCGATCGGCATCCCGATTGCTCACGTAGTAGGCGTCGGGCGTGAGAATTTCAAAGCCGCAACCCGGCAGGAGAGTCGTCATGTGCGGCTTGGCCTCTGCGGCCCAGCGCTCTAGACAGATTTCACGACCTAGGCCGAGTTCACCGGGCTGTTCTTGCCAGCGAAACAATGGTTGCCCTTCAGGGACGGCGATAGCCGCCACGAGATAGCGTGTATCGGCCAGCATATTAAAAGCTTCGGGCTCGGTGTTTAACTTTGGGGCATTAAAGGAGGTACCTAAAGCCGCCAAACCAAGTTTTTGCAGCCAGTCCCACGTTTCGCAAAAGGTACGTGGCATTTGATCCAGGCTGACCAGATGAGGAAATAGTGCGACCTGGGTATCGCTGGCTAGGATGTGGGCTTGGAGGTGCTCACGCAAAGCCTGTGCCATGGCGGTGGGGACTTCGCAGGAGGGAATGCTGTAGCGCGTCCACGCCACCAAGGGCGCGACAAGCAGCAGCACATCAAAGCGCTTGCCATCTTTTTTGCCCTCAGCGGTGAGGACGCATGATTCAGAGAGCGTCTCGGCTTGCTCAATCAAGACCTCATAACCACCCAAATGGGTTTGAGAAAGATGCTCAAGCGCTGCATCGATCGCGGCGTCATTATGCGTGCGCATCAGCTTGAGTAATACCGTCGCAAGCTCGGTTTCCCAATAACGGTCCTCGACACGACTGCCAGAGCTATGTAGCGCGAGCGCAAGCGCCACCAGACGCGAAGCATCTCGCGTCAGGCGGGTAGAAGGAGAGCTCGAACGAAGACGTGCCATGAGTTTGCGTGCCTGCCGACAAAAGGAGTCTAGTGTAACGAACTATCCAGACTCCTCGTGCTTAGGCGGCTAAGAGTTGCCTCAGTACAAAGGGCAGAATCCCGCCGTGTTGATAATAGTCAACCTCAATGGGCGTATCGATGCGTAATAAGACAGCGATACGCGCGCTGGAGCCATCTGGACGGTGAATCACCAAGGTCACGTCTTGCTGCGGGATGATGCCTGTTTCTAGTCCTTCTATATCAAAGGTTTCTGCACCGGTCAGGCCCAGGGAGGCCGCACTGTCTTGACCTTTGAATTGCAAAGGCAGCACGCCCATTCCAACCAGATTGCTGCGGTGGATCCGCTCGAAACTGCGGACAATCACGGCCTTGACGCCTAGCAACTGAGTGCCTTTGGCGGCCCAGTCGCGAGATGAACCTGAGCCATATTCCTCGCCACCAAAGACAACGGTAGGAATACCCGAGTTGACGTAGCGCATGGCAGCCTCATAGATCGAGATCTGCTCGCCCTTGGGTTGCATCAAGGTTTGTCCACCCTCAACGCGAGAGCCATCGGGGCGGGGCGGGATCATCAGATTTTTAATGCGGACATTGGCAAAGGTACCGCGCATCATGATTTCGTGATTGCCTCGGCGCGAACCGTAGCTATTGAAGTCCGCCTTTTGGATGCCATGATCGAGTAGCCACTGACCCGCCGGTGTGGCATCGCTGATCGACCCTGCTGGTGAAATATGATCGGTCGTCACGGAGTCGCCAAAAATACCCAAGATACGCGCGCCTCTCACTGCAGGCATCGGTTTGGGCTCCATGGTGAAACCGTCAAAAAAGGGTGGCTCGGCGATATAGGTGGAACTCGGCCAGTTGTAGAGTTCCCCATTGACGCCTTCAATGTTTTGCCAAAGTTTGCCAGGCTTTTTTTCCACCTTGGCGTAGTTGGCTCTAAACACCTTGGGATCCATTGCAAACTTCATGAGCTTGTCGACTTCTTTGGCGGTGGGCCAGAGATCGCCGAGATAGACGTCGCCTTTTTTGCCGCGACCCACAGGTTCTGTCATTAAGTCTCGAGTGATGTTGCCTGCCAAGGCGTAGGCCACAACCAGAGGCGGTGAGGCGAGGAAATTTGCTTTGAGATTCGGATGAATCCGCGCTTCAAAGTTTCTATTGCCTGACAGTATGGCTGCACAGATCAGGTCGTTGTCCAGGATGGCTTGATTGAAATCGGCAACCAGATCGCCAGCATTTCCAATGCAGGTTGTACACCCGTAGGCGGCGACATCAAAGCCGAGTTTGTCCAGATAAGGCAAGAGCCCCGCGCGCTCAAGATACTCTGTGACGACGCGCGAACCCGGGGCAAGGGAAGTTTTGACGTGCGCGGGGACAGTGAGTCCGGCCTCAACCGCTTTTTTGGCGAGCAAACCCGCCGCAAGCATGACGCTCGGGTTCGAGGTATTTGTACAAGAAGTAATGCCCGCAATCAGAATATCGCCGTTGTTCAGTGTTCTGCCCGTGGCTGTCTTGAAAGGCTTGTTGAGTTTTGCAGCGGGCTGATTGAATCCGTTGGCGGCAATCGGTTTTGAAAACAGAGATTTAAAGGTCTTTTTAACTTGACCGATTTCAATGCGGTCCTGAGGGCGCTTTGGGCCTGCAAGAGAAGGTACGACGGAGCCCAGATCAAGCTTGATCACGCGGGTGTAATCAATGTCAGTGGCCTTGGGGATGCCAAACATCCCTTGCGCCTTAAAGTAGGCTTCGAGCGCCTTGACCTCGTCCTTGGTGCGACCCGTGCCCTCGAAATATTCGATCGTGCGTGCATCGACTGGAAAAAAGCCCATCGTGGCACCGTACTCTGGCGCCATGTTGCCAATGGTTGCACGGTCAGTGACAGACAGTTTTGCTGTACCCGGACCACAAAATTCGACGAACTGACCCACGACCTTTTGTTTGCGGAGTAACTCTGTGATGGTGAGCACCAAATCCGTCGCGGTGACGCCACCTCGCAATTCGCCTGACAACTCCACGCCCACCACGTCAGGGGTCAAAATATAGACAGGTTGACCCAGCATGCCAGCCTCGGCCTCGATCCCGCCCACGCCCCAACCGACTACGCCAATCCCGTTGATCATGGTGGTGTGACTGTCGGTGCCGACGAGTGTGTCAGGATAATAAACATCATTTTTTTTGTCGTGATGGACGCCGCGCGCTAAGTACTCTAGATTGATTTGATGCACGATGCCAAAGCCGGGAGGCACGACGCCAAACGTATCAAAGGCTTGCATCCCCCACTTTAGAAATTGATAACGTTCCTTGTTGCGCGAAAACTCAACCTTCATGTTGAGATCTAAGGCGTCCTTCGTGCCGAAGTAATCAATCATGACGGAGTGATCCACCACGAGGTCGACGGGTACAAGTGGCTCAATGGACTTGGCATCCTTGCCCATTTTTTGGGCGACACCACGCATCGCAGCGAGATCGGCGAGTAAGGGCACACCTGTAAAGTCTTGCAACACCACGCGCGCAACGACAAAGGGGATTTCAAGCTCGCGTTTGCTTTTTGGTTTCCAGCCAGCGAGTTCGCGAATATGCGACTCTGTGACTTTTTTCCCATCACAATTTCGCATCACCGATTCGAGCACGATGCGAATCGAGACCGGCAGACGAGAGACATCTACGCCTAGCACTTCACCGAGCGCTGGTAGTGAGTAAAAGTGCGCTTGTTTTTTGCCTATTTTGAATTTTTTAAGCGTGTTCAGTGTGTCGTGCTTCATGGTGTACGCCCCTAGGTGTGGATCTCTTTATCCTACACCAGACGCATCATTCACGCACAATAAAAAAGCCACCTGTGGGGTCAAACACAGGTGGCTAGAAGAGCTTGAACCTATCTCACGCGGTGCTCCGGCTATTGACACCGGAGTACTGGGTTTAGACGGCGTCAGCGACATCCTTATAATCAGGAATTTGATCGAAATTGAGGTACTTGTAGATATCAGCACTGCTCTTATCGAGCACGCCCATATCTGTCATGTACTCTTGCTTGGTTGGGATACGACCAAGCTTCGAACAAATCGCGGCCAATTCGGCAGAACCCAAATACACGTTGGTATTTTTGCCCAATCGATTTGGGAAGTTACGGGTGCTAGTGGACATGACCGTCGCACCTTCGCGAACCTGAGCCTGGTTACCCATGCACAGCGAGCAGCCTGGTGGCTCGGTGCGTGCCCCCGCCGAACCAAAAACGCCATAGTGACCTTCTTCTGTCAGCTGTGCGGCATCCATCTTGGTGGGTGGTGCGATCCAGAGCTTGACGGGCATGTCACGCTTGCCTTCGAGAAGCTTGGAGGCGGCACGGAAATGTCCGATATTGGTCATGCAGCTGCCGATGAACACTTCGTCGATCTTGGCGCCTGCGACTTCGGACAACATTTTGACGTCGTCTGGATCGTTCGGACAGGCCACGATAGGCTCATGAATGTCGGCCAGGTCGATGTCAATCACGGCAGCGTATTCCGCATCCGCATCGGGCTGGAGCAGCTGTGGATTGGCGAGCCAAGCTTCCATTGCCTGGATACGACGCATCAGACTGCGCTCGTCCTCGTAACCATTGGCAATCATCCACTTCAACATGACGATGTTGCTGTTGATGTATTCAATGATCGGCTCTTTGTTCAGTCGCACGGTACAACCCGCAGCGGAACGCTCGGCCGACGCATCTGACAATTCGAAAGCCTGCTCGGCCTTGAGATCAGGCAAGCCTTCGATTTCAAGAATGCGACCAGAGAAAATATTGACCTTGTTCGATTTGTCTACGGTCAACAGACCCGCTTTGATGGCGTACAAGGGGATCGCACTGACCAAGTCACGCAGGGTAACACCGGGCTGCATTTTGCCTTTGAAACGGACCAGCACCGACTCAGGCATATCCAGTGGCATCACGCCAGTGGCAGCGGCAAACGCGACCAGACCAGAACCTGCCGGAAAGCTGATGCCGATCGGGAAACGTGTGTGTGAGTCGCCACCCGTGCCGACTGTGTCGGGCAACAGCATGCGATTGAGCCAGGAGTGAATCACGCCGTCGCCAGGGCGCAGCGAAATACCGCCACGGTTGCTCATGAACTCAGGAAGTGTGTGATGCGTTTTGACGTCTACTTTTTTAGGGTAGGCCGAGGTGTGACAGAAGGACTGCATCACCAAGTCGGCAGAAAAGCCCAGGCAGGCCAAATCTTTTAACTCGTCACGCGTCATCGGGCCTGTAGTGTCCTGACTGCCCACGGAGGTCATCTTGGGCTCACAGTACGCACCGGGGCGCACGCCCTGGCCTTCAGGCAAGCCACACGCGCGACCCACCATTTTTTGCGCCAAGGTAAAGCCCTTGGTGGAGGCTACAGGATTTTGTGGAAAGCGGAACAAGGTCGAAGCCGGCAGACCGAGTGCTTCGCGTGCTTTGCCAGTCAAGCCACGACCGACGATGAGAGGAATACGTCCACCGGCACGGACTTCATCAAACAACACATCCGATTTGACTTGAAACTTGGCGATGACCTTACCGTCTTTCAATGCTTCGCCGTCATAAGGACGCAACTCAATGACATCGCCCATGTTCATATTGGAGACATCGAGTTCGATCGGGAGCGCGCCAGCATCTTCCATCGTGTTGTAGAAAATCGGAGCGATTTTGTTACCGAGACACACGCCGCCAAAGCGCTTGTTAGGCACGAAAGGAATGTCTTCGCCGGTAAACCACAACACAGAGTTTGTTGCCGATTTGCGTGAGGAGCCTGTGCCGACCACATCACCGACGTAAGCAACCAAATTGCCTTTTTTCTTGAGGTCGTTGATGAAGTTGATCGGGCCTGTTTTGCCTGCTTCTTGGGGCTCAATGCCAGGGCGGGGGTTCTTGAGCATCGCCAGAGCGTGCAGGGGAATGTCAGGACGGCTCCAGGCATCAGGTGCTGGGGACAGGTCGTCCGTGTTGGTCTCGCCCGTGACTTTGAAAACGGTGATTTTCAAGCTTTTTGGCACTTCGGGGCGGCTGGTGAACCATTCGCCATCGGCCCAGCTTTGCATCACAGCTTTAGCGTTCGCGTTGCCCTTGACGGCTTTCTCTTTGACATCATGAAAGGCATCAAACATCAATAATGTTTTCTTCAGTCCAGCCGCCGCAATGGTGCCGACTTCTTTGTCGTCCAGCAGTTCGACCAGAGGACCGATATTATAGCCGCCGAGCATCGTACCGAGTAATTCAGTCGCCTTGGCGCGCGAGATCAGGGAGCATTTTTCCGAACCCAATGCCACAGCGGCAAGATAAGAAGCTTTGACTTTCGCAGCATCATCCACGCCTGCGGGCACGCGATGCGTGAATAAATCGACGAGGGTCTCGCCTTCGCCTGCCGGGGGGGCTTTGAGCAACTCAATCAGGTCAGCGGTCTGCTGCGCCGAGAGTGGAAGGGGAGGAATACCAAGGGCTGCGCGTTCGGCAACGTGTTGGCGATAGGCTTGTAGCATGTGAGCGCCTTTCTATGTGGTGAAGGATGAAATGATTGTAGAGCGAAGAGCTTGGTGTCGCAAGTGTCTTATATCTTATATAAGACTTTAAAAAATAAGTAAATCTTAATTTGCCAGAGGTGCGTAATGGGGGTGCTTTTTGATATAGGCCGCCACATAGCTGCATTGAGGAATGACCTTCCAGCCTTGTGACTGTGCATGCTCCAGAGCAAACTTGGTGATTTCGGCGGCTAGACCGCGTCCGCCCAGCTCGCTTGGAACGCCAGTATGGGTGATGGTCATCACATTGTTGTTCAAGGTGTAATCAAGGACGCAGCGATGACCTTCAAGCCTGAGCTCAAAGCACTTGCTGATGACATTGTGTTCAATTGTGCTCATCAATTAAGACCCTATGATCAAAAGCGCCCAAAGTCCCAACATTGCAACAATGCCCACTGCGCAGCTACCCCATAGGCCAACAATGGGCCAGCGTACACTCATCGGTAGGTTTACGGGATCGACGTGCGACAACAACCGATTGGCATTGCTGGCAAACGAGGCGTTAGATTTGTGAAAAAGGATCCGTAAAAAGTAGTCTAGCGTAATCGTCAATCTGATGCTGATTGGCAGGTCTGCGAATCTGCGCTCTTTTAGATAGGGATGTTTAAAACGGGCGTTGACTTCGTTGATCTTGTAAAACCACAAATACGCACCTGAGATAAAAAACACAAAGGAGCATGTGACGAAAAACGTAAAAGTCAGAACGAGTGCGTGAGAAAAATATTGTTGCATAGTGCCTACTTAATCGTTGATAGGTGTTCGCGCGGATTAGCCCGGAACGCGAACCCAGCCTTCCATGAGGACACGGGCGCTGCGGCTCATGATGGCTTTGGTGACTTGCCACTCTCCGTCGACTTGATTGGCTTGCGCACCTACGCGCAGCGTGCCTGAAGGGTGACCAAAGCGCACCGCATCTAAATTGCCACCGCCAGCAGCGAGATTGACAAGGGTGCCCGGAATCGCTGCCGCGGTACCAATCGCAACGGCGGCTGTTCCCATCATGGCGTGATGCAACTTGCCCATCGAAAGCGCGCGAACCAACACATTGATATCGGAAGCTGAGATTTCTTTACCACTCGAGGCCACATAATCAGCAGGCTTTGCCACAAACGCGACTTTAGGCGTGTGTTGACGCTTGGCGGCCTCTTCGAGCTGACTAATTAGACCCATACGCAACGAACCGTAGGCACGAATTTTTTCAAACATCTCAAGCGCTTTGGGGTCGCTATTGATGTCGTCCTGAAGTTCGGTACCTTTGTAGCCGACAGACTCGGCATTGATAAAAATCGTAGGGATGCCAGCGTTAATCATGGTAGCCTTGAGTGTGCCGACACCCGGCACGACTAAGTCGTCCACCAGGTTGCCGGTTGGAAACATGGCGCCGCCACCACCTTCTTCTTCGGCGGCCGGATCCATGAATTCAAGCTGAACTTCGGCTGCAGGAAACGTCACGCCATCCAACTCGAAGTCACCCGTCTCTTGGACTGCACCGTCGGTCATCTGTACATGCGAAATAATGGTTTTACCGATATTGGCTTGCCAGATCCGGACTGTCGCGATGCCATTTTTTGGAATACGGCTCGCATCCACCAAACCGTTGCTGATGCTAAAGGGGCCGACCGCCGCGGACAGGTTGCCGCAGTTGCCACTCCAGTCGATGAAAGGTTTGTCGATCGAGACCTGACCAAACAAGTAATCCACATCGTGATCGGGGCGCGTGCTTTTGGCGAGGATGACGGTTTTACTGGTACTCGAGGTCGCGGCACCCATGCCATCTGTTTGCTTGCCATAGGGGTCCGGACTGCCGATGACGCGCATCAGCAACGCATCGCGCGCAGCACCAGGGACCTGTGTGGCGGGCGGCATATCTTGCAAGCGAAAGAAAACGCCTTTACTTGTACCGCCGCGCATATAGGTGGCGGGAACTTTAATTTGTGGTGCGTGCGCCATGTGTATATTTCCTGATAGATTTTTAAGCCGCTGCAGTGGACTCTAAAAAGTCTTGTGCGAAACGCTGCAAGACGCCGCCCGCTTCGTAGATGGAAACCTCTTCAGCGGTATCGAGACGACACGTCATCGGCACCTCAAGCCTTTCACCGCTCTTGCGTGTGATGACCAAGGTTAAAGTTGCGAGCGGTGTGGGTTTTCCCACTACGTCATAAATTTCAGTGCCATCGAGTTGCAAAGTCTTGCGATCGACCCCAGCTTTAAACTCAAGGGGAAGCACCCCCATGCCCACCAGATTGGTGCGATGGATACGTTCGAAGCCCTCGGCCGCGATCGCTTCGACGCCCGCAAGGCGAACGCCTTTGGCCGCCCAGTCGCGCGAGGAGCCCTGACCATAATCCGCGCCTGCCACGATGATCAGTGGTTGTTTGCGCTCCATATAGGTTTCGATCGCTTCCCACATACGTGTGACCTTGCCCTCTGGCTCAATACGCGCCAGCGAGCCTTGTTTGACTTTGCCGTTTTCCAACACCATCTCGTTGATAAGCTTGGGGTTGGCAAAGGTCGCGCGTTGCGCCGTCAGATGGTCACCGCGATGGGTCGCATAGGAATTAAAGTCTTCTTCGGGAAGGCCCATTTTTGCGAGATATTCGCCTGCCGCACTGTCGAGCATGATGGCGTTGGACGGAGACAAGTGATCCGTCGTGATGTTGTCACCGAGGACTGCCAGTGGACGCATACCTTTTAAGTCACGCGCACCCGCAAGGGCACCTTCCCAGTAGGGTGGGCGACGGATGTAGGTGCTCTGAGGGCGCCAGTCATAAAGTGGACTGAGTTTCTCACCTGCGTCCACAGTTATGGCGAACATCGGCTCATACACCTTGCGGAACTGTTCGGGCTTGACGCTGGCTTTAACGATGGCATCAATCTCCTCATCGGAGGGCCAGATATCCTTGAGCATGACAGGTTTACCATCATGACCGATGCCCAAAACGTCGCGCTCAATGTCAAAGCGGATTGTGCCTGCGATCGCGTAGGCCACCACTAGCGGGGGCGAGGCCAAGAAGGCCTGTTTCGCATAGGGGTGAATACGACCGTCAAAGTTACGGTTGCCGGACAACACAGCCGTAGCGTACAAATCGCGATCAATGATTTCCTGTTGAATAACAGGATCCAACGCACCGCTCATGCCGTTACAGGTCGTGCAGGCAAAACCCACAATACCAAAACCAAGTGTTTCGAGCTCAGACAACAACTTTGCGTCATTGAGGTAGAGCTCAACAGTTTTCGATCCAGGAGCAAGAGAGCTCTTGACCCAAGGCTTGCGCGTGAGTCCGCGTGCGTTTGCGTTGCGCGCTAACAAGCCCGCTGCAATCACATTACGTGGATTACTGGTATTGGTGCAGCTCGTAATCGCCGCAATAATCACAGCGCCATCAGGCATCAGACCAGGTTCATTCTCTACCTTGCCGGAAATGCCCTTGGCAGCGAGATCAGACGTGGCGACACGACGATGTGGATTGGAAGGACCTGCGATATTTCTGACGACTGAGGACAAATCAAAATGCAACACACGCTCATACTCAGCGGTCTTGAGGCTATCGGCCCACAGACCCGCTTGCTTGGCATAGGTCTCAACAAGCTTGACTTGCTCGGCTTCGCGACCTGTTAAGGTCAGATAGTCAATGGTTTGCTGATCGATGTAAAACATCGCAGCCGTCGCACCATACTCAGGTGTCATGTTTGAAATCGTTGCGCGATCACCCAGCGTCAGATGAGCCGCGCCCTCGCCGAAAAACTCGAGGTAGGACGACACCACTTTTTGACTACGCAAATACTCTGTAAGTGCCAACACTAAATCAGTGGCGGTGATGCCAGGCTGCAACTTGCCAGTCAGCTCCACGCCAATAATGTCAGGTAGTCGCATCCACGAAGCGCGACCGAGCATCACGCTCTCGGCTTCAAGGCCGCCCACGCCAATCGCGATGACACCAAGGGCGTCCACATGCGGCGTGTGACTGTCTGTGCCGACCAAGGTATCTGGAAATGCGACACCCTCTTGGGCATGTACAACAGGCGACATGCGCTCTAGATTGATCTGATGCATGATGCCGTTGCCGGGAGGAATCACGTCAACGTTCTTAAAGGTTTTTTTTGTCCAATTAATAAAATGGAAACGATCTTCGTTACGTCGATCTTCGATAGCACGGTTTTTTTCAAACGCGTCCGGATCGAAACCGCCACACTCGACGGCCAAGGAGTGATCGACAATCAGCTGTGTCGGGACAACCGGGTTGACGAGTGCGGGATCTCCGCCTTGTGCTGCGATCGCATCCCTCAGGCCTGCCAGATCTACGAGGGCAGTTTGCCCAAGAATGTCATGGCAAACAACCCTGGCAGGAAACCAGGGAAAATCTAGATCACGTTTGCGTTCGATGATTTGAGTCAACGAAGCCGCAAGCGTTGCGGGGTCGCAACGACGCACCAGATTTTCAGCCAACACGCGCGAGGTGTAAGGCAACTTGTCATACGCACCTGGCTTGATGGCGTCGACAGCCGCGCGCGTGTCAAAGTAATCGAGTTTGGTGCCAGAAAGAGGTTTGCGATTCGCAGTATTCATATTGTTGATGCTAATTAACGACGTTTGGCGAGAGGAACGAATTTCTGATCATCAGGGCCGGTGTAGTTGGCTGCCGGACGAATGATCTTGTTGTCGATACGTTGCTCAATGATGTGTGCAGACCAACCTGCCGTACGTGCGATCACGAACAGAGGTGTAAACATTGCCGTGGGTACGCCCATCATGTGATAAGACACCGCTGAGAACCAGTCGAGGTTCGCGAACATTTTTTTCGCATCCCACATCACGGCCTCAAGTCGATCGGCGATGTCATACATCTTGGTGGTGCCAGCTTTCTTTGAGAGACGCAAGGCCACATCTTTAATGACCTTGTTGCGTGGATCAGAGATCGTATAGACAGGATGACCAAAGCCGATGATGACTTCTTTATTTTCAACGCGTGCACGAACGTCTGCTTCAGCTTCGTCAGGTGTCTCGTAGCGTTTCTGCACTTCAAAGGCCACTTCGTTGGCGCCGCCGTGCTTGGGGCCGCGCAGAGCGCCAATACCGCCCGCAATAGCCGAATACATATCGGAGCCTGTGCCTGCGATCACACGGCAGGTAAAGGTCGAGGCATTGAACTCATGCTCTGCATACAGAATGAGTGAGGTGTGCATCGCACGCACCCAGTCTGCATTGGGTTTTTTGCCATGCAACAGATGCAAGAAATGCGCGCCGATCGAGTCGTCATCGGTTTGTACGTCGATGATGCGGCCATTGTGACTAAAGTGATACCAGTAGAGCAGGGCTGAGCCGAGGTTAGCCATCAGGCGATCCGCAATGTCACGCGCATCGGGCATGTTGTGATCGTCCTTTTCAGGCAGGATGCAACCCAAAGCTGAGGCTGCGGTGCGCATGACGTCCATAGGGTGGCTCGCCGCAGGCAGTGATTCCAGAATGGTTTGCAGTTGTGCGGGCAGGCCACGCATCGAACGCAGTTTTTCTTTGTAAGCAGCCAGTTCAGCTTTGTTAGGCAGTTTGCCGTGAATCAGCAGATGGGCGATTTCTTCAAATTCACTCGTATCGGCGAAATCAAGAATGTCGTACCCGCGGTAATGCAAGTCGTTACCGCTGCGACCGACTGTACACAGTGCGGTATTGCCCGCTGTCACACCCGAGAGCGCGACGGATTTTTTAGGTTTGAAAACAGGCGCCGCAGTCTCGACCGCTTTGGCTGGAGCAGCGCGCTTCACTGTTTTTTTTGTCGTGGCCATCTGTTATTTCCTCAATAAATTATTTGGATTTGCCTTGGGCAAATAGTGCGTCGAGTTTGCCTTCGAATTCATGATAGTTGATACGATCGTAAAGCTCTTCACGCGTTTGCATGAGGTCGATCACGTTGCGCTGATGACCGTCGCGGCGGATCGCGGTGTATACCGTTTCTGCAGTTTTGTTCATGGCACGGAAAGCGGAGAGTGGATAGAGCACCATGCCAACGCCTGAGCTGCGCAACTCTTCGACTGAAAAAAGCGGTGTTTGGCCAAATTCAGTGATGTTGGCGAGTAAAGGTACGCTGACTGCTTTAGAAAATTTTTCAAAGGTCGCGAGGTCGTAGGCGGCTTCGGCAAAAATCGCATCCGCACCAGCTTCAACGCAGGCCATCGCACGTTCAATTGCAGCGTCCACGCCGTGCGAGGCGATCGCGTCGGTACGTGCGATCAAGTAAAAACTGTCATCGGTGCGTGCATCGGCGGCGGCTTTGACGCGGTCGCGCATTTCTTCTGTCGACACGATTTCCTTTCCTGGACGATGACCGCAGCGCTTGGCGCCGACTTGGTCTTCGATGTGGCAGCCAGCTGCGCCGAATTTGCTCAGGCTTTGAATAGTCCGAGCGATGTTAAAAGCGGAGGGGCCAAAACCAGTGTCGATATCGACGATCAATGGTGTATCGCATACATCTGTGATACGGCGCACATCAGTCAATACGTCATCCAGCGTGTTGATACCCAAGTCGGGCAAACCCAAAGAGCCAGCTGCGACTCCGCCACCGGACAGGTAGATGGCCTTGAAGCCGGCGCGCTTGGCAAGCAGAGCGTGGTTGGCGTTGATGGCGCCGATAATTTGCAGAGGCTTTTCGGCCGCGAGTGCTTCGCGAAACCGTTGACCAGCGGGGGCTTGTTTGGGCATGATGTTCTCCGAGACGAGTATGTATTTTTTAAAAAGGAATGTGATGAAAAAAATGGGCCCTTGTGGGGCCCATTAACTCGGTGCTTACTTGAGCAAATGAGCGACTGCGTCGCGCTCCTCTGTCAGCTCTTTAAGCGTGAGGTCCATACGCTCGCGAGAAAATGCGTCGACGTCGAGACCAGTGACACGGTGGTATTGGCCGCCTTCGCAGGTCACGGGTACACCGTACATGATGCCTTCGGGGATGCCGTAGGTGCCATCCGAAGGAACGCCCATCGTGACCCATTTGCCATTTGTGCCCAGTACCCAATCACGGACATGATCGATGGCAGCATTCGCGGCCGAAGCGGCGGAAGATAAACCACGCGCTTCAATGATGGCGGCACCACGCTTGCCAACGGTTGGCAAGAACACGTCGCGGTTCCAGGCTGCGTCGTTGATCAGCTTTTCCACGCTCTGGCCGCCGATCGTTGCGAAGCGATAATCCGCGTACATGGTGGGTGAGTGGTTGCCCCAGACCGCTAGTTTTTGAATGTCGGCGACAGGCTTGCCCATTTTGGTGGCCAACTGCGACAAGGCGCGGTTGTGATCCAGACGCAACATGGCTGTGAAGTTTTTGGCGGGCAGATCGGGTGCCGATTTCATCGCGATGTAGGCATTGGTGTTGGCTGGGTTGCCGACGACTAATACTTTGACGTTGCGATTTGCCACGGCGTTCAGGGCTTTGCCCTGCGCTGTGAAAATGGCGGCATTCACGGCCAGCAGATCCGCACGCTCCATGCCGGGACCACGAGGACGTGAACCCACTAAAAGTGCGACTTCGACGTCTTTGAAGGCTTCGAGAGGATCACTATGGGCCGTCATCGATTGCAGCAAAGGGAAAGCGCAATCATCGAGCTCCATCATGACGCCCTTGAGCCCCTTTTGAGCTTTTTCATCAGCGATCTCAAGAAGTTGCAGGATCACGGGCTGGTCTTTGCCAAGCATTTCGCCTGAAGCAATACGGAACAAAAGGGCGTAACCGATCTGGCCTGCTGCACCAGTAACCGCAACACGCACGGCGGGTTTGGACATAACGATCTCCGATAGAACTGAGAGGATTGTGAGAAAGGGTAATAAAAGAGTTTAGCTTTTTTGCACGCCCCATTTGTGAGGCGGTCGAGCAGGTTGTTGAATAGGCAAATGCTAATGCAAATGCATGTGGATCGTCAATGATCTTATATCTTATATAAGACACAAGAGTAATGGACTTTCTTGGAGCAATATGCCACAATGAATGATGAAATTTAAGAGCCATCCAGATGACTGAGAGCACTCGCGCGCGCGCGGCTTCGGTCGACTCAGGTCCAAATACGGCGGCCGCCTTCAGTCCGCTTTACCAGCAGATCAAAGCGCTGCTGGTCATGGCGCTTGACGCAGGTGAATGGAAGCCAGGCGAAGCCATTCCCAGCGAAATCGAACTCGCCGCCCGTTTTCAGGTGAGTCAGGGTACGGTCCGTAAAGCCGTTGATGAGCTTGCCGCCGAAAACTTGTTGTTCAGACGCCAAGGCAAGGGCACCTTTGTGGCGACTCACCTTGAGCCACGTGTGCGTTTCCGGTTTTTGAGACTGGCACCCAAGGAAGGCGCGCCTGAACCAGCACAAAGCAAAGTGCTGGATTGTCGGCGCCTTCGCGCTGCTGCGGACGTTGCCCGGGCACTCGAAATTAAAGCGGGCGATCCGGTGGTGGCGATTCGCCGGTTACTTTCCTTTTCAAATACGCCCACAGTCATTGATGATATTTATCTGCCTGGTGCTCTTTTTAAGGGACTCACAGCGGATCTCCTCAACGATTACTCTGGACCTTTGTACGGTTTGTTCGAGTCAGAGTTTGGGATCAATATGGTGCGTGCCGAAGAAAAGATTCGTGCTGTCGCGGCCCCCGATGACGTTGCTTTGGCTTTAGGTGTTGCGTCGTCTATACCCCTACTTTGTGTAGAGCGAATTTCCTTCACCTATGGAAACCGTCCTGTAGAATTACGTATCGGTCACTATGTGACTAATGAGTATTATTATCGTAATAGCTTGAATTAAAAGAGTTTTTTATTGATTTGAATGCAGTCTCTTCATGAGCGAAAATAGAGTGTTTTTTCTTATCCAACTGTTCTACGTTCGAGGTCGTTATGTCTGACACAGCTAACAAGCCGCGTCCTCAGTTTCGTAACATTAATGTTACGGATTTGATGAAGTATCGCTTGCCAATGGCCGGAAAGGTTTCCATTCTCCATCGAGTGAGTGGTGCTTTGCTCTTTTTGTGCTTGCCATTTCTGATTGCACTTTTTGCAATGAGTTTTGTCAGCCAGGCCGGTTTCAACGCTCTGGCGATGGTGATCGGACATCCGATCGTCAAAGTGATTCTTTTGGTCCTGATCTGGGGTTATCTCCACCATTTCTGTGCGGGCATCCGTTACCTAGTGCTCGACTTGCACATTGGTGTTGACAAAGAGTCCGCGGCTAAAAGCGCGAGCCTTGTGATGGGTGTGAGCTTGGCTCTCACCTTGGTATTCGGTCTCAAACTATTCGGAGTCTGGTGATGGTTCCCGTCGAAAAAATTGGTCCTAAGCGCCTAGTCGTTGGCGCCCATTACGGCACAGGCGAGTTCATTGCCCAACGCGTCACTGCCATCATCCTCGCGGTTTATACCCTGGTTTTGCTGATCGGCATCCTGACGATGTCAGGCTTTAACTATGACGGTTGGAAAAATCTGTTCACGTTTACCGTGCTGTTCATGCCTGTGGGACAGATTCTCGCCACACTCGCGATGTTTTCGCTTGCTTGGCACGCCTGGATTGGCGTTCGGGACATCTGGATGGACTACATCAAGCCCGTAGGCCTTCGTATCTTTTTACTGGTCCTGACCCTCCTGTGGTTGGTCGGTTCGGTCGTGTACTTCGTACACATCCTCTGGAGAAATTAAGCCGTGGCAGCTGTCAAAACTTCTTTACCGCGCCGTCAATTTGATGTGGTGGTCGTGGGTGCCGGTGGAGCCGGCATGCGTTGCTCGCTTCAACTCGCGAATGCGGGCTTGTCCGTCGCAGTGCTTTCAAAAGTCTTTCCTACACGCTCGCACACTGTCGCAGCGCAAGGTGGCATTGGCGCCTCGCTAGGCAATATGAGCGAAGACAATTGGTACTGGCACATGTATGACACCGTTAAGGGGTCAGATTGGCTTGGCGATCAGGACGCCATCGAATTCATGTGTCGCGAAGCGCCTAATGCAATCTATGAGCTCGAGCACATGGGTATGCCTTTTGACCGTAATCCTGACGGCACAATTTATCAGCGTCCGTTCGGTGGTCACACCGCCAATTTTGGTGAAAAGCCCGTCCAGCGCGCCTGTGCCGCTGCCGACCGTACAGGCCACGCCCTTTTGCACACCCTTTATCAGCGTAACGTCGCTTCACGCACGCAGTTTTTCGTTGAGTGGTTGGCGCTTGATCTCATCCGTAACGATGCCGGCGATGTGTTGGGTGTAACAGCGCTCGAGATGGAAACTGGTGAGATTTACATCTTCGAAGCCAAAACAACTGTGATCGCAACAGGTGGAGCAGGTCGCATTTGGGCTGCATCAACCAACGCCTTTATTAATACCGGTGACGGAATGGGTATGGCCGCTCGTGCGGGCATCCCCATGATGGACATGGAATTTTGGCAGTTTCACCCTACGGGCGTAGCCGGTGCGGGTGTGCTGATTACTGAAGGTGTGCGCGGTGAGGGCGGTATCTTGCTTAACAAGGATGGCGAGCGCTTCATGGAGCGTTATGCCCCTACCTTAAAAGACTTGGCCCCGCGCGACTTTATCTCGCGTTGTATGGACCAGGAAATTAAAGAAGGTCGTGGCTGTGGACCGGACGGTGCTTACGTTCACCTCAAGCTCGACCACCTCGGTGCCGATGTGATCAACAAGCGCTTGCCTTCGATTCTAGAAATCGGACACAAGTTTGCAAACGTTGATGCGACCAAAGAGCCTATTCCTGTTGTCCCAACTATCCATTACCAGATGGGTGGTATCCCTTGTAACTACAATGGTCAGGTGACCACATGGGACGGTAAGCAGACCAATATTGTCAATGGCCTCTACGCGATCGGCGAGTGCTCGGCGACTTCTGTGCACGGCGCAAACCGTTTAGGAACCAACTCCTTGTTGGATCTGATCGTGTTTGGTCGTGCAGCAGGTAACCATATTGTTGCGGCACATCCTGAGCGCCAGCACGCACATCAGCCTTTGCCCCAAGAGTCAGTCGACTTCTCCCTGAATCGCGTCAACAAACTCGAGCAGCGCAAAACTGGCGAAAAAGCCCAAGTCGTGGGCAACGAAATCCGTAATGCAATGCAACAGCACTGTGGCGTGTTCCGCACGATGGCTTCCCTCAAAGAAGGCGTGGCAAAGATCGATGCCTTGGCCGAGAAAGTCGATAACATCGCTTTCCAGGACAAGTCTAAGGTCTTTAATACAGCCCGTATCGAAGCCCTCGAACTGAGCAACATGATCGAAGTCGCGCGTTCGACGATTCATTCTGCAGCTGCACGCACGGAAAGCCGTGGCGCCCACGCGCTCGATGATTTCCCTGCGCGTGACGATGACAACTGGATCAAGCACACCCTTTGGTACTCCGAAGGCAATCGCCTGGATTACAAGCCTGTGCAGATGCAGCCACTCACCGTCGAAAGCTTCCCGCCCAAGACCCGTACCTTCTAAGTCAGGATATCTGGAAAAAATCATGAGCAAAAAACGCATCGTGAAGTTTGAAATCTATCGCTACGATCCTGACAAGGACGAGCGCCCCTATATGCAGAAACTCGAGGTTGAGTTGCAACCGACTGACAAGATGCTGCTTGATGCACTGATGCGCATCAAGATGGATGTTGATGACAGTCTGGCATTGCGTCGCTCCTGCCGCGAGGGTGTTTGTGGCTCGGATGCAATGAACATCAACGGTAAAAATGGTTTGGCTTGTACGACCAACATGCTCGAGATCAGTGAGCCCGTCGTGTTACGTCCTTTGCCTGGTTTGCCAGTGATTCGCGATCTGATCGTCGATATGACGCACTTCTTCAATCAGTATCACTCTATTCGTCCATACCTCATCAACGATACGCCCCCTCCAGAAAAAGAGCGTCTGCAAACGCCTGAAGCACGTGAAGAGCTTGACGGTCTGTATGAGTGCATTCTGTGTGCGTGCTGTTCGACGTCTTGCCCGTCCTTTTGGTGGAATCCTGACAAATTCGTTGGCCCGGCAGGTTTGTTGCAAGCTTACCGTTTCATTGCGGATACCCGTGATCACGCAACGGCTGAGCGTCTCGACAACCTCGAGGATCCCTATCGTTTGTTCCGCTGCCACACCATTATGAATTGTGTGGACGTGTGTCCAAAAGGTCTCAATCCAACGCGTGCGATTGGCAAGATCAAAGAAATGCTTGTGCGTCGTACGGTCTAGCACTGAGATCACATGGGAACACTCTCAGATCAGGATCGGGTGAGATTACGTTGGCGTGCCAGACGTGGCTTGCTTGAAAATGATCTGATTCTCACCCAGTATCTCGATACTTTCGAGAAAGAATTAACGGATGTCGAGGTTGGTGCCCTGACTCAACTATTTGAACTCGGTGATAATGAGCTGTTAGACTTACTGTTAGGTCGCATCGAGCCCGAGGGGGCGCTCGACAGGCCCGCAGTCAAGATGGTGCTGGCGCAGATTCGCGCGGCATAGACAGCATCTTGACTAGCTAACCATAATTAAACGAAGGAAATACGTATGAAACTGTCCGATAAAAAAGCCACGCTCTCGTTCTCAGACGGTAGCCCCTCGGTCGATTTTCCGATGTACGACGGCAGCGTTGGCCCGCAGGTCATCGACATTCGTAAGTTGTATGGACAGACGGGTCTGTTTACCTACGACCCAGGTTTTTTATCGACAGCATCTTGTACGTCAAATATCACCTACATAGATGGTGACAAGGGTGAGTTGCTTTACCGCGGTTATCCAATCGAAGAACTCGCCGTCAATTGCGATTTCATGGATATCAGCTATCTGATCCTCAATGGTGAGTTACCCGATTCCAAGCAAAAAGTAGATTTTGATACGCTCGTATCCAGGCACACGATGGTCAATGAGCAGATGCATTTCTTCTTGCGCGGTTTCCGTCGCGATGCGCATCCGATGGCGGTGTTGACGGGTTTGGTCGGTGCCTTGTCTGCGTTCTATCACGACTCGACTGATATCAGCAACCCACATCATCGTCATGTGTCGGCAATTCGTCTGATCGCCAAGATGCCAACGCTTGTGGCTATGGCATACAAATATTCACAAGGGCAGCCTTATATCTACCCACAGAACAACCTGTCCTACACGGGTAATTTCCTGCGGATGATGTTCGCGACTCCTTGCGAAGAGTACGTGGTTAATCCTGTTGTCGAACGTGCCCTTGATCGCATCTTTATTTTGCATGCTGATCATGAGCAAAATGCTTCGACCTCTACCGTGCGTTTATGCGGATCGTCAGGCACGAACCCTTTCGCTGCGATTGCCGCGGGTGTTGCATGTTTGTGGGGTCCCGCACACGGTGGCGCCAACGAAGCATGCTTGCAGATGCTCGAAGAGTTGCAGGCCAAGGGCGGTATGTCTAAAGTCGGCGAGTTCATGGAGCAGGTCAAAGATAAAAACTCTGGCGTGCGCCTAATGGGTTTTGGCCACCGCGTTTACAAAAACTACGACCCACGCGCCAAGCTCATGCAACAAACCTGCAAGGAAGTATTGGCGGCTCTGGGTCTGGAAAACGATCCTCTGTTCAAGCTTGCGATGGAAGTCGAGCGCATTGCGCTTGAGGACCCATACTTCGTAGAGCGTAAGCTGTATCCAAACGTGGACTTCTACTCCGGTATCGTTCAGCGCGCCATCGGCGTTCCAACAGCGTTGTTTACAGCGATTTTCGCTTTGGCTCGTACTGTTGGCTGGATTGCGCAGTGGAACGAAATGATTTCTGATCCAGAGTACAAGATCGGTCGTCCCCGCCAGTTGTACCAGGGTGCCGTGTCACGCTCGGTCCCCAAGCGTAAGTAATAAAAAAAATACGTCTCAATAAAAAACGCCTGAATATTCAGGCGTTTTTTATTTTGAGGTGTCGCCTCGTGGGCGACCTCCAATGTATTACCTCATGCCGGTCAACGTTGCTCGGCTTCCATTTGCGCATCAATCACGGCCAAGGCGGTCATATTGATGACGCGGCGCACTGTGGCGCTATTGGTCAATATATGAACCGGACGCGCAGCGCCCAACAAGACGGGTCCCATTGCAATGCCGTTGCTACCGGTCATTTTTAATAGGTTGTATGTGACATTGCCGGTATCGAGATTCGGAGTCACGAGTAGATTGGCACTGCCTTTTAAGGTGCTGTCCGGATAGTTGGCGGTGCGGATTGATTCCGAGAGTGCGGAGTCTGCATGCATTTCACCGTCTACTTCCAGGGAGGGCGCGCGCTCACTGATGAGTCGGCGTGCTTGAGCCATTTTGCGTGACGAAGCCGTTGGGCGGCTACCAAAATTCGAATGCGAGAGTAGGGCGATTTTTGGAACGATGCCAAAGTTACGCATTTTGTGCGCAGCTTGAATCGTCATATCCGCAACTTGTTCTGCGCTAGGATCTTCGTTGACGTGCGTGTCGCAGATAAACAATGTCTGGTCCGAGAGCATCAGCACGTTCATCGCTGCAAACGTCGACGCGCCTTTTTGAAGACCAATAACGTCTTCGACATATTTGAGTTGATTGTCGAAGCGGCTGCCAATGCCGCAAAGCACAGCATCGGCATCGCCACGTTTGAGCAGCAACACGGCGATCAGTGTGTTGTGCTTGCGTACCATCGCTTTGGCAACAGTCGGCGTCACACCTTCGCGACCTTTAATGCGGTAATACTCTTGCCAGGACTCGTTGAAACGGGCGTCATCTTCAGGATCTACGATCTCGATGTTTTTGCCGACCTCAAGGCGAAGCCCCATTTTTTTGATCCGCATATTGATCACGGAGGGACGACCAATCAAAATCGGGAAAGCAATTTTTTCGTCAGAGACCGTTTGCGCAGCACGCAGGACGCGTTCGTCTTCGCCGTCTGCATAAATCACACGCTTAGGTGCACGTTTGGCTTGCGTAAACAGCGGACTCATCAGCTGGCCTGAGTGATAGACCATCGCCTGGAGTTTTGCCTTGTAGGCCTCCATGTCTTGAATGGGTCGTCGCGCTACACCTGAGTCGGCAGCGGCCTGCGCCACAGCGGGCGCGATTTGAACGATCAGACGGGGATCGAAAGGCTTTGGGATGATGTAGTCAGGGCCAAAGCTTAGTTCTTGACCTGCATAGGCCTGAGCGACCTCATCGCTTTGTTCTGCCTCGGCCAGCTCGGCGATCGCCTTGACGCACGCGAGTTTCATTTCTTCGGTGATGCTGCTTGCGCCCGCATCGAGCGCGCCACGGAAAATAAAGGGGAAGCAAAGAACGTTATTGACTTGATTTGGGTAGTCGGAGCGACCCGTCGCGATGATGCAGTCGGGACGCGCTGCTTTGGCGATCTCGGGTCTGATTTCTGGTTCTGGATTGGCGAGCGCCAAAATCAAGGGCTTGGTCCCCATGCTCTTGACCATTTCTGCATTGACCACGCCAGGTGCCGAGCAGCCTAGAAAGACATCGGCGCCGACCATGGCGTCTGCGAGTGTTCGAAGCGCGGTCTTTTGTGCATAGCGCTTTTTGTTTTCCTCCATTTGCGCATCCCGGCCTTCGTAAATCACGCCGCGGGAATCGCAAACAAAAATATTTTCTTTTTTGATGCCTAGGTGGACGAGCAGATCCAGACATGCGATCGACGCAGCCCCCGCGCCTGACACAACGAGTTTGACTTCACCCATCTTTTTTCCGACGACCTTCAGGCCGTTCATGATCGCAGCAGAAGAGATGATCGCCGTGCCGTGTTGGTCGTCATGAAAAACGGGAATGTTCATGCGCTCGCGCAGTTTTTTCTCGATGTAAAAGCACTCAGGTGCCTTGATGTCTTCGAGATTGATACCGCCGAGCGTCGGCTCCAAGGCCGCAATGATTTCGACAAGTTTGTCGGGGTCTGTTTCGGCGAGCTCGATATCGAATACATCGATACCTGCGAATTTTTTAAATAAACAACCTTTGCCCTCCATCACAGGCTTGGCTGCCAAAGGACCAATATTACCTAGCCCCAACACAGCCGTTCCGTTCGTAATGACAGCAACGAGATTTGAGCGAGAGGTGTATTTGGCGGCCGCTTCGTCGCCTTGGGCGTAAATCGCCATACAGGCTGCCGCCACACCAGGCGAATAGGCCAGAGACAAGTCGTCCTGATTGGCCAGAGGCTTGGTAGGCGTGACAGAGATTTTCCCAGGGGTGGGATAGGCGTGGTAGTCGAGGGCTAATTTAGAGAGGTTTTCGTCCATGGATCTCTTCGAAGCAGGAAAGGGGGGATCGGTAGCATCAAGCTTACAGGCAAGTGCTGGCCCTGACACGTAATGGGGATATGTTTCGGTTTTGCGGCGCAGCATGTTCGCTGCATTGCTGCATTGCTGCATCGCAGCAATTGAATTTGTATTTGAATATGTGGCGTGCGTCTGACGTCTTAAGGGGTCAAGCGCATTTTCTAGTGTGAATAGCCAAAACATTTAAAAGCTTAGGGTTATACTTATGTGCCGGCTCTTAAGGCTTTTAAACAACCGCCTTCTGCCCCGCTATCCGCAAATCGGTTTGGCCGAGAAAACGGAAGGTATTCCTGCATCGTAACGGGTGAAGCACCCGAATAGGTGAAGCGCTAAAATGTCATCAGAACTCGAATCTCTACAGAATTCTTACCTTTTTGGGGGCAATGCGCCCTACGTAGAAGAACTCTACGAAGCCTATCTGGATAATCCAGGTTCGGTTCCAGATAATTGGCGAAATTATTTCGACCAGTTGCAACACATGCCGGCAACGGATGGCCAAGAAGCCACACGTGACCAGGCTCACGCACCCATCATCGAGTCCTTCGCCCAACGTGCAAAAGCCAACGCTTTTGTTCAGCGTGGACAAGAGCCCGATCTTGCAGTGGCGATGAAACAAGTGCACGTTCAGTCGCTGATTGCCGCGTATCGCTCGCTTGGCTCGCGCTGGGCGGACCTAGACCCACTCAAGCGTCAAGATCGTCCCAGTATTCCTGAGCTCGATCCCGCATTTTATGGTCTGACCGAAGCTGACTTGGATCAAGTTTTCTCCGCAACCAATACGTATTTCACCAAAGCGACAACGATGACGTTGCGCGAGATCTTGAAAGCCTTGCGTGACACGTACTGCCGCTCGATCGGCGCTGAGTTCATGCATGCCTCGGATCCGACTGTCAAGCGCTGGGTTCAAGAGCGGCTCGAGTCCACACTTGGCGCACCCACTTTCGCAGCCGACCGCAAGCGCCACATTTTGCAGCAGTTGACCGAGGCCGAAGGTCTTGAGCGTTATCTCCACACCAAATACGTTGGCCAAAAGCGCTTCTCTCTCGAGGGCGGTGATAGCTTTATCGCTTCGATGGATGAGGTCGTCAATCACGCGGGTGAATCAGGCGTCCAAGAAATCGTGGTGGGTATGGCTCACCGTGGTCGTCTCAATATGTTGGTCAACATCATGGGCAAGATGCCTGGTGATTTGTTCGCTGAGTTCGAGGGACATCACGCCGAAGGTCTGACCGATGGTGACGTCAAGTACCACAACGGATTTTCAAGCGATTTGTCGACGCGCGGTGGCCCAGTGCACTTGTCGCTCGCCTTTAACCCCTCGCACCTTGAGATCGTCAATCCCGTTGTCGAGGGTAGCGTGCGCGCGCGTCAAGAACGTCGCGGTGCGGACGGTTACAAGCAGGTCTTGCCCGTGTTGGTTCACGGCGATGCGGCCTTTGCAGGTCAGGGCGTTGTGATGGAAACACTCAACCTCGCTGAAACGCGCGGTTACGGTACGGGTGGTACCTTGCATCTGGTCATTAACAACCAGATCGGTTTCACGACGTCTGACCCACGCGATACACGTTCGACGATTTACTGTACCGATGTCTCCAAAATGATCGAGGCACCGGTCTTCCATGTCAACGGTGACGATCCTGAGGCTGTTGTCTTTGCAACCCGTCTGGCGCTCGATTTCCGCATGCAGTTTGGTAAAGACGTCGTGGTCGATATTGTTTGTTTCCGTAAGCTCGGTCACAACGAACAAGACACACCCTCGTTGACGCAGCCGCTGATGTACAAGACGATTGGCGCGCACCCCGGCACACGTAAGCTCTATGCAGACAAATTGACTGCGCAGGGCGTTTTGAAAGACGGTGACGGAGATCAACTCGTCAAAGACTATCGCCAATACATGGAAGATGGTCGCCGTACGATTGAGCCTGTGTTGACAGACTACAAGAGCAAGTATGCGATCGACTGGTCGTCTTACCTCAATGCCAAGTGGACTGACCAGGCCGACACCGCTGTGCCAATCACCGAGCTCAAGCGCATCGGTGAAAAGCTCACAGCCTTCCCAGAGGGCTTTGCCCCTCACTCACTCGTGACTAAGTTGTTGAACGATCGTCGCGCGATGGCGCGCGGTGAGATGAATCTCGACTGGGGCATGGGCGAGCATTTGGCTTTTGCAACACTGGTTGCAGCAGGTTACGCGGTTCGCATCACGGGTCAAGACTCTGGTCGTGGCACGTTTACGCACCGACATGCTGTATTGCATGATCAAAATCGTGAGCGTTGGGACGATGGTACGTATATTCCCCTGCAACATGTTGCAGAAGGTCAGGCACCCTTTACGGTGATCGACTCTGTGTTGTCCGAAGAAGCCGTTCTTGGTTTCGAATACGGTTACTCGTGCGCAGATCCCAAGACCCTCACCATCTGGGAAGCTCAGTTCGGTGATTTCGTCAACGGTGCACAGGTTGTGATTGATCAGTTCATCGTTTCCGGTGAGGCGAAATGGGGTCGTCAGTCTGGTTTGACCATGATGTTGCCGCATGGCTACGAAGGTCAAGGCCCAGAGCACTCATCCGCACGTATCGAGCGATTCTTGCAACTTTGCGCGGACAATAACATCCAGGTGGTTCAGCCTACGACCGCTGCTCAGATTTTCCATCTGCTGCGTCGTCAGATGATTCGCCAGTTCCGTAAGCCTTTGGTGATTTTGACGCCTAAGTCCTTGCTCCGTAACAAGGATGCTGGTTCACCTTTGTCGGATCTTGCGAATGGCCGCTTCCGTCCGATCATTGCCGAGGTCGATGAGGCCATTAATCCCGCTTCGGTCAAGCGTGTATTGGTGTGCTCAGGCAAGGTTTACTACGATTTGGTCAACGGTCGTCGCGAGCGCAAGGACAACTCTGTTGCGATTATTCGCGTCGAACAGCTCTATCCGTTTGCACACAAAACGTTTGAAACTGAACTGCGCAAATACCCCAAAGCAACGGAAGTGGTCTGGGTCCAGGATGAGCCACAGAACCAAGGTCCTTGGTTCTATGTTCAGCATCACTTGTATCAGAACATGTCTAGCGGTCAAAAGCTTGGTTACGCAGGCCGTGCGGCCTCCGCCTCGCCAGCCGTTGGCTATCTGGCTAAACACCTTGAGCAGCAGAAAGCGCTGGTCGAGCAAGCGTTTGGCAAGTTCAAGACCTTCATGCTGACGAAATAATCACAGAGAAACGTATTCATCCCATTACGGAAAAAAATATAATGGCAATCACAGATGTTGTTGTTCCACAATTATCCGAGTCAGTGTCCGAAGCCACGCTTCTGACGTGGAAAAAGAAACCCGGCGAAGCCGTTCAGGCCGACGAAATCCTGATCGAAGTCGAAACAGACAAAGTCGTCCTCGAAGTTCCTGCGCCTGCCTCCGGTGTCCTGTCTGAAATCGTCAAGGGTGATGGCAGCTTGGTGACTTCGGGCGAGGTCCTCGCGCGTATCGATACGGATGGCAAGGCCGCTGCCGCTCCTGCTGCCGCTGCGTCTGCGCCAGCTTCAGCGCCCGCTGCAGCGGCACCGGTCGCCGCTGTCGCGTCCGCGTCCGCCTCCGCCTCAGCGGCTGGCATTGCTTCGCCAGCCGCATCCAAGATTCTTGCTGACAAGGGCGTTTCTGCCGCTTCAGTTGCTGGCACGGGCCGCGATGGACGCATCACTAAGGGTGACGCGCTTGGAGCCTCTGCCGCCCCCACCGCGCCTGCAGCAGCACCGAAGGTCGCATTAGCGAATCCCACTGTTCCAATGACGCAGTCACTTGACGGTCGTCCAGAGCAGCGCGTGCCGATGAGCCGTTTGCGTGCGCGTGTGGCTGAGCGTTTGTTGCAGTCGCAACAAGACAATGCCATCTTGACGACGTTTAACGAAGTCAATATGCAAGGTGTGATTGATCTGCGCAACCTCTACAAAGACAAGTTCGAAAAAGAGCATGGCGTCAAACTCGGCTTCATGTCTTTCTTTGTCAAGGCCGCAGTCGCTGCACTCAAGCGTTATCCGATTTTGAACGCCTCGGTCGATGGTAAGGACATCATCTATCACGGTTACTTTGATATCGGTATCGCTGTGGGTAGCCCACGCGGTTTGGTGGTGCCGATTCTGCGCAATGCCGATCAACTCACCATCGCTGAAATTGAAAAAACGATCGCTGACTTTGGCAAGCGTGCTTCCGAAGGCAAGCTCGGCATCGAAGAGATGACGGGCGGTACCTTCTCGATTTCTAACGGTGGCGTGTTTGGTTCGATGTTGTCGACACCGATCATCAACCCACCTCAGGCCGCGATCTTGGGCGTGCATGCGACTAAAGAACGTGCTGTGGTTGAAAAAGGCCAGATCGTGATTCGCCCAATCAACTATCTCGCGATGTCTTACGATCACCGTATTATCGACGGTCGCGAAGCGGTTCTGGGCTTGGTCGCCATGAAAGAGGCGCTCGAAGATCCGCAGCGCATGCTGCTCGAAATCTAAGCTGGAAAATCTATGTCTTTGACTCAATTTGATGTCGTGGTGATTGGTGCGGGCCCGGGTGGATATATCGCCGCGATCCGCGCGGCGCAGTTAGGCAAGACCGTCGCGTGTATCGACGCTTGGCAAAACGGCCAGGGCGGCCCTGCGCCGGGTGGCACGTGTACGAACGTTGGGTGTATTCCCTCCAAGGCGTTGTTACAGTCTTCTGAACATTATGACCAGGTCAATCATCATTTGGTTGACCATGGTATCGAGGTCAAGGGCGTATCGCTCAAACTCGACAAAATGATCGGTCGTAAAAACAGCGTCGTTAAGCAAAATAACGACGGCATCCTGTATCTGTTCAAAAAGAACAAGATCACCTTCTTTCATGGCAAAGGCTCTTTTGCGGGTCAAGTCGATGGTGGTTGGGCGATCAAGGTGACGGGTACTACAGAGGCTGATATTGTCGGAAAACATGTTGTGATCGCAACGGGTTCTTCTGCGCGTGAGTTGCCAGGCTTGCCTTTTGACGAACAGCAGATTTTGTCCAACGACGGCGCGCTTAATATCGGTGCCGTACCCAAGAAATTAGGTGTGATTGGTGCTGGCGTGATCGGCCTTGAAATGGGCAGCGTCTGGCGTCGTCTGGGTGCAGAAGTCACTGTGCTCGAAGCAATGCCTGAGTTTTTGGCCGCAGTCGACACGCAAGTCGCCAAAGAAGCCCACAAGATTTTTACCAAGCAGGGCTTGAACATTCAGATGGGTGTCAAACTCGGTGAGATCAAATCTACGGCTAAGCAAGTGACGGTTCCTTATACGGATGCCTCGGGTGCTGAGCAGAAACTGGTCGTGGACAAGCTGATTGTTTCAATCGGTCGTGTGCCATACACTGGTGGACTGAATGCGGATGCAGTGGGACTCAAGCTCGACGAGCGTGGTTTTGTCGTGGTGGATGCTGACTGCAAAACGAACTTGTCTAACGTATGGGCGGTGGGTGATGTGGTGCGCGGTCCCATGTTGGCGCATAAAGCTGAAGAAGAGGGCGTTGCAGTTGCTGAGCGTATCGGCGGACAACATGGTCACGTTAACTTTGACACGATTCCTTGGGTCATCTACACCTCCCCAGAGATTTCTTGGGTGGGTCAGAACGAGCAACAGCTCAAGGCTTCAGGTCGTGCTTACAAAGCCGGCAGCTTCCCCTTCTTGGCCAATGGTCGTGCCCGTGCGTTAGGTGATACCAGTGGTTTCGTCAAAATTTTGGCGGATGCAGTGACGGATGAGGTTTTGGGCGTGCACATTATCGGTCCGATGGCCTCCGAGCTCATCGCCGAAGCAGTGACCATCATGGAATTCCGTGGCGCAGCCGAAGATATCGCCCGCATTTGTCATGCGCATCCGACTTTGTCAGAGTCCATGAAAGAAGCGGCGTTGGCGGTTGATAAGCGCACTCTCAATTTCTGAGGCACTCGCGTGCAACACTCTTGAACGTTCTTCAATATTACGAGAGCAGTTTGGCTGAACGCGGTTATCAGCCAGACTCCGCTCAACGCATCGCCATTGAGCGTTTGCAAAAGTACTTTGACGACTGGATTGCGTTTAAAAGCGATCGCTCCAGTGCCGTCAAACGCCTGTTCAAACGTCCTGAGGTGCCCAGAGGGGTGTACCTTTGGGGTGGCGTCGGTCGTGGAAAAAGCTTTTTGATGGATGCGTTTTATGCGACGGTTCCCGTCCAGCGTAAAACCCGTCTGCATTTCCATGAATTCATGCGCAGCGTGCATCGCCAGCTTGACGAAGTCAAAGGCATGCAGGATCCGCTCGATGAGGTGGCCAAGCGCATCTCCAAGCGCTATCGCCTCATTTGCTTCGACGAGTTTCATGTTTCAGATGTAGCCGATGCCATGATTTTGTATCGGCTATTACTCAAGTTTTTTGAGCATGGCACGTCTTTTGTCATGACGTCGAACTACGAACCTTCCTTGCTCTATCCTGATGGTTTGCATCGCGATCGCATTTTGCCTGCGATTGCTTTGCTCAAAGACCGCATGGATATTTTGAACGTGGATGCAGGGATAGACTACCGCCGCCGGACACTCGAGCAGGTCAAGTGCTATCACACACCTCTTGGTGTGCAGGCTGATCAGGCTTTACAAGAGGCCTTTGCTCAGCTGTCTGATACGCCCCCGCAGGATCCGGTGCTACTCATCGAGCATCGCGAGATTACGGCTAAAAAACGTGCGGGCAGTGTGGTCTGGTTTGATTTCGCGACCTTGTGTGGTGGGCCGCGGTCGCAAAATGATTATCTTGAGATCGCCAGCCGATTTCACGCAGTGATTCTCTCGGGCGTCCCTAAAATGGGTGCGAAACATGCCTCTGAGGCCAGGAGATTCACTTGGCTGATCGATGTTTTTTATGACCACAAGGTCAAGTTGATCATGTCGTCTGAGTGTGAGCCAGAGGAAATCTACACCTCTGGTCTCATGTCTAACGAGTTTCATCGCACTGTTTCGCGCATCCTTGAGATGCAGTCCAAAGAGTATCTGGATTCCGAACAGCGCGACACCGTCAGTCTCTAAGGTCAACATCATGAATACGCGTGTTCTCACCGGCATTACGACGTCGGGCTCTCCGCATCTGGGCAATTATGTTGGTGCGATTCGTCCCGCGATTCAAGCGAGTCTTGAAAAAAATGTCGATGCTTTTTTCTTCTTGGCGGATTATCACGCATTGATTAAGTGCGAGGATGCGGACCGTATCGCGCGTTCGCGCTTGGAGATTGCTGCAACGTGGTTAGCCTGCGGACTTGATCCAGAACGCGTGACTTTTTATCGACAGTCCGATGTGCCTGAAATCCCTGAATTGTGCTGGATGCTGACATGCGTCACAGCAAAGGGCTTGATGAATCGGGCGCATGCCTACAAAGCCTCGGTCGACCAGAATATTGCCAAGAGCGTCGACCCTGACGATGGAATCAATATGGGGTTGTTCTCTTATCCCATTCTGATGGCGGCCGATATTTTGATGTTTAACGCACACAAAGTACCCGTGGGTCGTGATCAGACTCAGCATCTTGAGATGGCACGTGACATTGCCCAGAGATTCAATCATTTGTATGGGCAAGGTAAAGACTTTTTCGTGCTTCCTGAGGCCGTGATTGCCGAAGATGTGGCGACCTTGCCAGGTTTGGATGGCCGCAAAATGTCCAAGAGTTACAACAATACAGTCCCGTTGTTTGAAGGAGGCGCACGGGCACTCAAGTCAGCCGTTGCCAAGATCGTCACAGACTCACGCGGGCCCGGTGAACCCAAGGATGCAGACGCTTCGCATCTTTATCTGATCTACAAGGCCTTTGCTCAGCAGTCTGAGACTGCTGCATTTCGTCAGGCACTCGCGACTGGAATGGGCTGGGGTGATGCTAAACAGACCTTGTGTGAGCGAATCGAGAGAGAGCTTGAACCGATGCGTGATCAATACGAATCTTTGATGTCCAACCCCCATCGCATCGAAGAAATCCTGCAAGAGGGTGCTCGTAAAGCGCGTGCGATTGCGACCCCCTTTATTCAAGAGTTAAGACAGGCGGTCGGCTTGCGTACCCTCGCGACACAGACAGGACCTCGGTCGACCAAAGAATCCAAAGCGGGCGGTAAAGGTGCCCGCTTTGTGAGTTTCCGTGATGAGGCGGGACAATTTCGCTTTCGCTTCCTCGGTTTGGAAGGAGCGGAGCTTTTTTCCTCGGTGGCTTTTGCAGATCCTAAGATGGCGGGCGCTGCTATGCGTGCGCTGCAAAGCGGCGATCTCGATACCATGCTGACACTCCAAGGCGAATTGGACTTTAGCTTGGCACTAGAGGGAGTTGTTGTGGCCGCTGGTTTGAAGAGCACCTCAAGTGCTCAGCGGGCTGAACGCATTGAGGCGCTACGTGCGAGCTTGCGTCCCGCTGAGTGAACGCAGATTTTGCGCTTGAGTGTATGAGCGCTTGAGTGGCTTGAGCGTTTGTATTGCCCCTTAGCGTTTAAGTTTCGCGAATGCGGCTGCCATAGCGCCCCCAGTGGGTTCGGGCGTATTGCCACGGTTTGGCTTGGCGCCTCCCAAGCTCCCAGAACCACCCGGGCGATTTTTTCCAGAGGTCTGACCACTACCGCTTGCAGCGGCCCCCAGTGAGCGAGCAGGCGGCGCCTCGTCATTTAAACGCATGGTAAGCGCGATACGTTTGCGTGGTACATCGACTTCTTGAACTCGTACTTTGACAGTTTGTCCGACGCGCACAACATCGCGCGGATCAGAGACGAATTTTTCAGCAAGAGCAGAGATATGCACCAGACCATCTTGATGCACGCCGATATCGACAAAGGCGCCAAAGTTGGCGACGTTGGTGACCACACCTTCGAGAATCATGCCGGGCAGAAGGTCGTTCAGTGTTTCGACCCCTTCTTTAAACGTGGCAGTTTTGAACTCTGGGCGTGGGTCACGGCCGGGTTTTTCAAGTTCTCCCAAAATATCTCGAACCGTTGGAACACCAAAGCGCTCGTCGGTAAATTCAGAGGGTGAAAGACCTTTGAGTTTGTCCCGATTGCCAATCACTTCCTTCATGTCGGCGGAAATTTTCTTGAGGATACGTTCCACGACAGGGTAGGCTTCGGGGTGAACCGATGAAGCATCAAGAGGGTTATTGCCATTGGGAATACGCAGAAAGCCTGCGGCTTGTTCAAAGGCTTTTTCCCCAAAGCGCGAAACTTCTTTGAGTGCGACACGGTTAGGGAAGGCACCTTTTTCATCACGGTACGCCACAATGTTTTTAGCTAGCGTACTGTTTAGGCCAGAAACGCGTGTGAGCAGAGCCGCCGACGCAGTATTGACATCGACACCCACGGCATTGACGCAGTCCTCGACCACGGCATCTAGCGAGCGTGCCAGTTCGCGCTGGTTGAGGTCGTGTTGATATTGACCAACGCCAATGGCCTTGGGTTCGATTTTGACGAGTTCGGCCAGAGGATCTTGTAGACGCCGAGCGATCGAGGCCGCACCGCGCAGACTGACATCGAGATCTGGAAACTCAAGCGCAGCAAGCTCTGAAGCGGAATAGACCGAAGCGCCTGCTTCCGAGACGACCACGCGTGTGAGTTTGAGATCAGGGTGTTCGGACATGAGGTCCACCACCAGTTTTTCTGTTTCACGCGAGGCCGTGCCGTTGCCGATGGCCACCAGCTCAATGTGATGGCGGCGTGCAAGCGCAGCCAGTGTTGCTAGGGACCCTGCGCGGTCACGCCGTGGTTCAAAGGGGTAGACCGTTGCCGTCTCAATCAGTTTGCCGGTGTGATCGATCGCGGCAACCTTCACGCCGGTTCGAATGCCTGGGTCAAGGCCTAGCACCGCTTTAGGCCCCGCGGGTGCCGCAAGCAAGAGATCTTTGAGGTTAGCTGCAAACACACGAATAGCTTCGGTCTCGGCGCTTTCGCGTAGTCGGGTAATCATTTCTGTCTCGAACATCGTCAACAACTTGACGCGCCAGGTCCAACGCGCGACATCTGCCAGCCATTTAGCACGAGGCGAGGGCGTCGCATCAAACAGATCGCGACCCAGCTTCAGGAATTGAGCAACGCGCTCGACACAAGGGTGCGGGACCAAGATGTCTTGGGTCGCCTCAAGGCCGATCCGTAGCTCAAGGATCCCTTGTTGGCGCCCACGGAGCATGGCGAGCACGCGATGCGAAGGTAGTGTGCGTAAGGGTTCGCAAAATTCGAACCAGTCGCGGAAATTCGCGCCCTCGGCTTCTTTACCTTCTGAGACCTTGGAATAGAGGTAGCCTTGAGACCACAGGTGAGTCCGCATGTCTGCTAGCAGATCCGCATTTTCAGCGTAACGCTCTGCGAGAATATCTCGCGCCCCATCCAATGCTGCCTTGGCTTCCGTAATATTTGCATCCGGATTTATATATTGTGTAGCAAGGGCGGTCGGGTCGCAACTTAGATCGGCAAGAATGGCATCGGCGAGGGGTTCTAAGCCAGCCTCGCGGGCTATCTGCGCGCGCGTTCGACGCTTGACTTTGAAAGGGGTGTACAGATCTTCGAGCCGCTGTTTAGTGTCGGCTTGTTGGATGGATTTCTCAAGTTCGGGGGTGAGTTTTTGCTGTTCGGCGATCGACGCCAAAATCGCCGCCCGACGCTCCTCTAGGTCACGTAGGTACAGCAAGCGAGTGTCTAGGTTGCGCAGCACGGTATCGTCGAGCCCCCCCGTGGCTTCCTTGCGGTAACGCGCGATGAAAGGAACGGTTGCGCCATCTTTGAGCAACTCGATGACGGCCGTGACCTGCTGGGGCTTGATGCCTAGTTCTTGGGCGAGTTGGGCGGTGATGCGCAGCTCGGCTTGCGCGGCAGTCACAGGCGCGGCAAAGGTAGGGGACGGTGTTGTACTTGAATCGCTCATTGTTTCCAGAACTTTATAGATAGCGGCAAACGGACGATTTTGCCACAAGACAGGAATGAGCCCTGTTTCAACGGGGTATGATCCGGCTTGCCCTTTGGTGTCCTCTATGCACGAACCTACGATTTCCGAGCTTTTTTCCCTTGATGGTCCCCTGGCCGCGATGTCACCTGGCTTTCGTGTTCGGCCGTCCCAGATCGAGCTGGCTCAGGCTGTCGAGCGCACGATTGCCGAGCGCTCAACCTTGGTTGCTGAAGCCGGTACCGGTACAGGTAAGACATGGGCGTATTTAGTCCCCGCCTTGCTTGGGGGCGGAAAGGTATTGGTCTCGACCGGGACTCGCACGCTCCAAGATCAGCTGTTCTCACGCGACCTGCCCAGGGTACGTGAGGCCTTGAGCCTGCCGGCATCGATCGCCTTGTTAAAAGGACGCGGCAATTATGTTTGTCACTACCACCTTGAGCGCTTGCAAGGTGAGGATCGCGCGCTGCATTCGCGGGCGGAGGTCCAACAGTTACGACATATTCAAACATTTTCTCAGCAAAGCAATACCGGTGATCGCTCTGATCTGCCGTCCGTTCCCGAAGACGCAGAGATCTGGCAGCGCGTCACCTCCACGCGCGAAAATTGTCTCGGTCAGGACTGCCCCAACGTACGGGACTGTTTTGTATTAAAGGCGCGTCGTCAAGCTCAAGAAGCCGATGTCGTCGTCATCAATCACGCTCTTTTCATGGCGGACTTGATGTTGCGTGACGAGGGCATTACGGATTTGCTACCAGCAGCAGATACGGTCATTTTTGATGAGGCGCATCAGCTACCCGATACGGCAACGCGCTTTCTCGGGACAAGTGTCTCCACGCATCAGTTACTGGATCTAGCCAAGTTAGTCGAAATCGCAGGTTTGGCGCACGCGCGTGAGCTCACCAATTGGTCTGAGCAGGCGCGTCGTATTGAGCACGCGACCAAGGAACTTAGGCTGAGTTGCGCGGCTCTCGAAAAGCTACCATCGCGCCGTGTGACGTTCGAGGCGTTTCCAACGCCCGAGGGTTTTGATGCGGCTCGCGAGGTGTTGCAAACAGCGCTTGATGAGATCGCAGCCTTGTTATCCAGTGTTGAGGAAAAGCACCCAGATTTGGCCGCTGCCGCCCGCAGTGCCCATGAGCTCGCAGAACGTTTATCACAATGGGGCAAGCCGACGCGTTCTAGCCGCATGCCAATCGAAGATCATCAGCAGGTTGTGCGGTGGGTCGAGTTAGGCTTGCATCATGTCCGTTTGCACGCCGCACCTTTGTCGGTTGCCGAGGCTTTTTCACGTTACAGACAGGGTGGGCAAGCATGGGTGTTTACCTCTGCAACCTTATCTGTGCACGGAGACTTCTCTCACTTTACGTCACGCTTAGGACTTGAACAGGCTGAGACCTTGCGTATGGAGTCGCCGTTCGACTATGCCAACCAGGCTCTTTTGTTCGTGCCCAAGACCCTTCCAGCGCCCCAGTCTCCTGATTTTTTGCCGGCTTTTGTTGAGACGCTCATGCCGCTTATTCAGGCGAGCCAGGGCGGTGCGCTGGTTTTATGTACCACCCTGCGTGCCGTCGAGAGGGTGGCTGGACTGTTGGCCGATGCTTACGATCAGTTGGGATTGACTTGGCCGATCATGCGTCAGGGCAATGGGACGCGCCGGGATTTACTGGAGCGTTTCCGAACCCTTGATCATGCCGTCCTAGTGGGTAGTGCCAGTTTTTGGGAAGGGATTGATGTCGCGGGTGATCGCTTAACCTTGGTTGCGATTGACAAACTCCCCTTCGCGCCGCCCGATGACCCCGTGCTCGAGGCGCGCCTAAAGGCTTGCCGCAGCCGCGGCGGCAATCCTTTTATGGAATATCAGCTCCCTGAGGCCGCCATTGCACTCAAGCAAGGCGCCGGTCGCCTCATTCGTACGGAAACGGATTGGGGTGTGTTGATGGTGGGCGACACCCGACTTGTGGACAAGCCTTATGGCAAGCAACTTTGGCGAGGTTTACCGCCCTTTGCGAGAACACGCGACGTTCAAGAGGCCGTCGCTTTTTATGAACGTCACAACGCGTCTTCGGTTTGAATGTGCGTCTTTAGAGCTTTAGAACAGGCGTAGCGGATTCCAGGCGCTGTACTTGTTGGGGAAACCTTTACTGATGAGCGTGGTGTTGGGAAAGTTTTGCAGCAACACGCGTTCGGAGTCATTACGCAAGTCTGTCATGCCAAGTTTTTCATACGACATCATCATGATGTAGAGAGCCGCCTCCGAGGCGGGCACACCTTGATAGTCGGTGAGGACGCTTTGAGCACGATTGATGGCCGCGACATAAGCATAACGATCATAATAAAAACGTGCGATGGCCAACTCGTTATCCGCCATGGTGTTGACGAGCCAGCCTAACCGCTTGCGGGCGTCAGTCGTATAACGACTATCTGGAAACTGCTGGACGAGTTCGCTGAAGGACGCAAAGGACTGTCGCAGGGCGCGGACGTCTCGCTCACCTGGATTTTGACGCGTCAAGCTCGAAAAAACAGCGCTTGGTGGCGTGAAGTTCACCAATCCTTTGAGGTATAGAACGTAGTCCATCGAGGGATTGCCGGGATATTGCTGCTGAAACCGGTTGAGCGTTGCGGTGGCAAGCTCGGGTTCTTTGTCTTTCCACTGACAGTAGGCTAGGTTGATCTGAGCCTGCTGGGCGTAGACGCCAAACGGAAAGCGAGCCTCAACGGCGGCGAATCGCTCTTTGGCGATACGCCAGTTTGCAGCATTCATTGCAGTTTTGCCGTCTTGGAAGAGTCTTTCGGCATTCCAGTTGGCCGTTGGATCGTACTCTGGTGCTTTGGTGCCACAGCCAGCGATGAGCGCAAGCGCGGCAAGCATCAATAAAATCCGGCTGGCGAGCTGACCCAGAGGTGGTACAGAAAGAAAAGAAATGGTGGTGCGACTCATCACGAGATGATCCTTGGTGTTAGCATTCTTTACTGATTATAAGACGAGTCCAAATGCCTGATAACCCTATTTCTGAAGAAGTCTTGTCGGACGATGAGCCGCAGACCTTTCTAGTGACCGACGAGATGCCGCTAGAGCGTCTCGACAAGGTCCTAGCCCAATTAATACCTCAACACTCGCGCAGTCGCATACAGACCTGGATCGAGCTTGGACACGTGCTTGTCAACGGGCAGGTTGCTCGCGTGCGACAGACGCTGCGGGAGGACGATGTCATCACGGTTTATGAACAGCCCTCTCCTGAGGACGGGGCGTTTAAACCCGAGCCCATTGAGTTTGAGGTGTTGGGCGAAAGTCCTGATTGGATCGTTGTGAACAAGCCGGTCGGACTGGTGACCCATCCCGGGGCGGGTAACTGGAGTGGGACGCTTTTAAACGGCTTGTTATACCGCTATCCTGAGTTGGCGCACGTGGCCAGAGCGGGGATTGTGCATCGTCTTGACAAGGACACCTCTGGTTTACTGGTGGTGGCGCGAAACGAGGTTGCTCAAACGCACCTTGTGCGACAGTTACAGGCACGGTCCATGGGGCGGGAGTATTTGGCCTTGGCACACGGGCGCATGCTTGGCACAGGGACGGTGGACCGTCCGATTGGACGGGATCCCAGGGTGCCGGTCAGAATGGCGGTAGAGCGCCCGAGCGCCCCCAAGGCCGCGGTGACCCATTACGAGTTAATGCGTGTGGGTGAGTATCATGACTCTAATATTTCTCAGGTGCGTTGTCGTCTGGAAACGGGACGAACACATCAGATTCGTGTCCATTTGGCGAGCCTAGGTCACCCCTTGCTGGGCGATACGCAGTATGGCGGCCGGATATTGGGGGATGCCAATCGTCAAATGCTCCACGCCTACCAGATTCGGTTTGAAGATCCAGGCCATGAAGGTAAAGAGGTGAGCTTTACTGCTCCGCCTGCGCAAGATCTGTTACGCGTTCAAGAACATATTCTATGGAAATAAACGGCAAAATCCCTTTTCCTGTTGTGCGACCCCAAACAGCTTGGTCAGGCGTTCAAGCGTTTTGCACCACTCGAAACGGCGGAGTGGGGATAGCACCTTATGACACGTTCAATCTCGGCCTAGGTGCTGGCGACGCGCCGCAGACTGTGTTGGCAAATAGGCGCTTACTTAGTCGTTTCGTGCCTTCCCAGCCCGCCTGGCTCAAGCAAGTGCATGGTGTTCGGGTCGTTGACGCGGATCATGTTGAAACATTCATCAATGAGTCTGAGCCACCAGAGGCGGATGCATCGGTCACAATCTGCTCTGATCGTGTGCTTGCCGTGCTGACCGCGGATTGTTTGTCTGTGGTGTTGTCTGACCGCGATGGAACTGTCCTGGGCGCGGCACATGCGGGCTGGAAAGGACTGGCCGCAGGCGTTCTGGAGCAAACCCTGATCTTGATGCGTCACAAAAAGCCCTTGGCGACTGGGTGGCGTGCTTGGATTGGGCCCGGCATCGGTGCGGCGTCCTTTCAAGTTGGGGCCGACGTATGCGAGGCGTTTGCGTTAGAGCTTGCAGCTCAACCGCAGCTATGTTTTCCTGATCCTGCTGAGCCAGAGCGCTGGCGGCTTGATTTGGCGGGACTCGCACAATACCGTCTCGAAAAAATGGGGGTGACGGAGGTCGAGCTCAGCCAGCAGTGCACCGTTACAAATCCTAAGCAATTCTTTTCATATCGCAGGGATCGTCAAACGGGGAGAATGGCGACCTTGGCGTGGCTGTCTTGCGCCCGTTTCCCCTGATTGACATTATTTGCATTGCAGCGCACGATTGAACCGCTGCGTGCTTATAAAGGTCACGATTTGAATCTCCCTTTCCCCGATGGTTGGGTTCCACCAGCCGGTATTTCGCCCGAAGATCTCGTCAAGATTCAGCATGATTTTCTGGAAGGGTGGCAACGCATTTCCAGAGATGCCGCCGATGGTCATTTGACGCCTCTCAAGGATCGACGTTTTGCAGCACCTGCGTGGGAGGGGAGTCCACCGCATTTGCTGATGGCGCATTTGTATTTGCTGTCAGCCGATGTGATGAGCCGCATGGTGTCGGCTTCTGCCGCAGCGCCGGAGGTTAAAAACCGATTAGAGTTTTCAATCAGTCAATGGCTTGATGCGTTATCTCCCGCTAATTTTCTGGTGACGAATCCCGAGGCGCAAGCCGCGCTTGTAGAGTCCGGGGGCGAGACCCTGATGGCGGGGATGCAAAACCTATTGTCTGATTTGCAAAAAGGTCGCATCACTCAATCTGACGAATCTAAATTCCAGATTGGTGTCAATGTTGCGACCACCGCGGGTGCCGTGGTGTTTGAAAACCCTTTCTTTCAATTGATTCAATACGCACCTGCAACGACTTCGGTCTTTCAAAAACCCATTTTGTTGGTACCGCCGTGCATCAATAAATTTTATATTCTCGATCTTCAGCCAGAAAACTCCTTTGTTCGTTATCTCGTAGAGGAGGGTTTCTCGGTATTTTTGATTTCATGGCGTAATCCTTTGGCCGAAGAGGCCGATGGTATGGAAAAGGCCACTTGGGATGATTATCTTGAGCACGGTGTGCTCAAGGCGATAGAGGTCACTCAAGCCATCTCCAAACAGAAAAAAATCAATGCGCTTGGTTTTTGTGTGGGCGGCACAATGTTGGCTACTGCGCTCGCTGTGGCGGCGGCGCGTGGTGACGAACCTGTCGCTGCGGTCACGATGTTGACGGCGATGATTGATTTTCACGACACCGGCACGATGGGTGTATTTGTCGACGAGCAACATGCGCGTCTGCGTGAGCAGCAGATTGGTCAAGGCGGTTTCATGTCCGCCAGAGAACTGGGCTCTACATTCTCTTTCCTGCGTCCCAATGAGCTAGTGTGGAATTATGTCGTCTCCAATTATTTAAAAGGCCAAACACCGGTCGCGTTTGATTTACTTTTCTGGAACAGCGATGGTACGAATTTACCTGGTCCATTTTTCACCTGGTATTTTCGCAATACCTATCTGGAAAATAAACTCTCTCAACCCAATGCACTGATTTGCTGTGGTGTGCCGATTGACATGCGCAAAGTCAAGATTCCCGCATTTATTTATGCTTCGCGCGAAGATCACATCGTGCCTTGGCGTTCTGCGTTTTCGACGCTTTCCCTGTTTGGTGGTGACAACACGTTTGTGCTCGGTGCTTCGGGACATATAGCTGGCGTGATTAATCCGCCCGCAAAAAATAAACGTAGTTTTTGGATAAGTGGAGCCAAGGCGAATCACAATAATCCTGAGAAATGGGATCAACAGGCACTTGAACAGCCTGGGAGTTGGTGGCCAACCTGGACCCAGTGGCTCGGTCAGTACAGTGGTAAGCGCATCCGCGCGCCTAATTCTTTAGGCGGAAAGGATTTCAAGGTGCTTGAGGATGCGCCAGGTGCGTATGTGAAAGTCAGGGCGGTTTAAATGTTAGTTCAACGTCGATGCAGGACAACTAGGAGATAAAACATGAGTGCAAAAATTGCGTACGTCACGGGTGGTATGGGCGGCATTGGCACCGCGATTTGTCAGCGTCTGTCCAAAGATGGAATGAAAGTGATCGCTGGATGTGGTCCGAGTCGCGACCATCAGCAATGGATCGATGAGCAGGCCGCGTTGGGCTACACTTTCTATGCCTCGGTGGGTAATGTGTCTGACTGGAGCTCTTGCGAGGCTGCATTTAAAAAAGTCGTGGCCGAGCATGGGCCAATCGATGTACTGGTCAATAATGCGGGTATCACCCGCGATGGCGTATTTCGTAAAATGACTTCCGATGATTGGCGCGCTGTCATGGATACCAACTTGAACAGCCTGTTTAACGTCACCAAACAAGTCATTGACGGCATGGCTGATCGTGGATTTGGGCGTATTATTAACATCAGCTCCGTGAACGGGCAGAAAGGCCAGTTTGGTCAATGTAATTACGCAACAGCGAAGGCTGCGATTCATGGTTTTACGATGTCATTGGCGCTTGAGGTCGCAAGCAAGGGCGTGACGGTCAACACCGTGTCTCCAGGTTATATCGGCACAGATATGGTGCGTGCGATTCGTCCCGATGTGCTTGAGAAAATTATTGCGACCATTCCTGTCAAGCGTCTCGGACGACCAGAGGAAATCGCCTCCATCATCGCTTGGATTGCGTCTGAGGAATCCGGGTTTTCGACTGGAGCAGACTTTTCACTGAATGGTGGCCTCCACATGGGTTGAGTCAGTGGGCAGCCTAAAAGATGCGTATTTAAGTTCAGTGGTTAAATAGATAATAGATTTGGGGACTGTAATGACTGATGCAGCAACGGGCGCAACCGTACGCCTGATTAAAAAATATCCGAACCGTCGTTTGTATGACACGCAGACCAGCACCTACATCACGCTCGCGGATGTCAAGCAACTGGTGTTGGAAAACGAGCTATTCAAGGTGGTCGATGCTAAGTCTTCGGAGGATTTGACCCGCAGCATTCTTTTGCAAATCATTCTCGAAGAAGAAAGCGGCGGTATGCCAATGTTCTCCTCGACGATGTTGGCTCAAGTGATCCGTTTTTATGGCCACGCTATGCAGGGCATGATGGGTTCGTATCTGGAAAAAAATATCCAGGGATTTATGGAGATTCAGGAGCAGATGGCGGATCAGTCAAAGGGACTGTACGGGTCCAATCAGTTTGCGCCAGAGGCCTGGTCACAATTCATGTCGGCTCAGACACCGATGGTGCAAAACATGATGAACAGTTACGTCGAGCAAAGCAAAAATCTGTTTTCCCAGATGCAGGACAAGATGCAAGAGCAAACGCGCGCGATGTTTTCGACATTTCCTTTCCCACCAGGCACTACTGGCGAGAAAGGCAAAACCTAAAAATTAATCCTTCAGCGCGTTAGCCCTGCCCGACACGTAGGGCGATATGATCCAAAGCCTCCTGCACCTGGTCGATCAAAATCAAACATAGATCGCCGGGTTGCAGTTTGGCAAGTGCGGTATCAATCGCCAGAAACTCTCCTCGGATTTCCTCGATTTCTTTTGTGCGAGATACGTTTTGCAATCCTTGTTGTAAAAGCGCAAGGACTTCTCCATCTTCGCGGCCGCGCTGGCATTGGTCTTGATACAAAATCGCTTGGTCGAAAACCTCACCGAGAATCTCGGTTTGACGCACGATATCCTCGTCTCGACGATCCCCCGCGCCGCTGATGACCACCATGCGTCGCTTGGCAGGCATCGTTTCGATAGCTTGAATCAAGGCCTGAATCGCATCAGGATTATGACCATAGTCAGCCACCACTGTCGCGCCTCTGTAATCGAACACGTTAAAGCGTCCAGGTGCATTTTGAGCATCGTTGACAAAGGTTGATACCCCAGTCGTGATTGTTTGCCAGTCAAGGCCCAAGGCCCAGGCCGCGGCGATCGAGGCCATCGCATTCTCATTTTGGAAAGTGATGCTGCCATTACGCGTCAGAGGGATCGACTTGAGCGCAATGCGTTGCTCGGTTGAGCCTTCGGCGGCCACGACATGATCGCCATCGATATATATCACACGTTTACCTTGGGCTCGATGTGTATTGAGCGCTGGATTTTGTCGGTCACTCGAAAATAGTGTGACAGATCCAGGGCATGCGTCGATCATTTTTAAAACCATCGGATCCGAAGCATTGAGCACTGCAGTGCCATGGGGCGCCACGTTTTGAACAATGACGCGTTTGACGAGGGCAAGATGGTCAATGGTCGTGATGAAGTTCATCCCAAGATGATCTCCCACACCAAGGTTGGTGACGACTGCGACATCGCATTTGTCAAAACCTAGTCCTTCTCTCAAAATGCCGCCCCGCGCCGTTTCAAAAACCGCCGCATCCACATCGGGATGCATGAGTACGTTGCGAGCGCTTCGAGGACCGCTACAGTCACCCGTGTCAATGCAGCGGTGTTCGATGTAAACACCGTCCGAGTTCGTCATGCCAACGCGCTTGCCACTTGTTTTTAACAAGTGGGCGGTTAACCGGACCGTCGTGGTTTTTCCATTCGTGCCCGTGACGGCGACCACTGGAATACGCGCATTGTCTCCGTCCGCAAACATGGTCGAGATGATGGCCTCGCCAACGGGGCGCGCTCGACCAAAAGATGGGCTTAAGTGCATGCGCAAGCCAGGTGCGGCATTGATTTCTACGATGCCAGCGCGCTGCTCTTCCATAGGTTTGATGACAGTTTCGGCGACTAAGTCGACACCCGCGATATCGAGTCCGACCATTTGCGCCGCAGTGACCATGCGGGCTGCCAACTCAGGGTGCACCTCGTCGGTAACGTCGGTCGCGCTTCCGCCTGTGCTCAGGTTGGCGTTATTACGTAACAAAATACGATGACCACGCTCGGGAACGGATTGTGCATTGAGTCCTTGGTTTGCCAGCGTCGCCAACGCGATTTCATCGAGGCGTATTTTTGTCAGTGCGGTGGCGTGTCCATCGCCCCGAAGCGGGTCAAGATTGACGGTGTCAACCAACTGCGCAATCGTATGCTGGCCATCGCCGATGACGCTTGGCGGATCGCGTCTTGCCGCAGCGATCAGTTGATTGCCGATCACCAACATGCGGAAATCATGTCCGGGAATGTATTGTTCAACGATGACATCGCGGCTAATGGTACTGGCGACCTCGAAGGCCTGGTTGAGTTGTTCACGCGTCTCGATATTGACGGCGACCCCTTTTTCCTGGTTACCGTCGCGCGGCTTGACGACGACAGGTAGGCCGATTTGATTGGCGATTTCCCAGGCTTCGTCCTGGTCGTCCGCGACATGGCCTTCAGGGACAGGAACGCCAGCAGCCTGCAGTAACATTTTTGTGAGATCTTTGTCCTGCGCAATGGCCTCGGCGATGGCACTCGTACTGCTCGTTTCCGCGGCTTGAATGCGTTTTTGTTTGCTTCCCCAGCCGAACTGAACCAAGCTGCCTTCAGTCAGACGGCGATATGGAATCCCTCGCGCGACGGCGGCATCCACGATCGAACCCGTACTCGGGCCCAGGCGGACGTCTTCGTCGAGATCGCGTAATTCGGCAAGCGCTTGCTTGACGTCGAAAGGGCGATCGTCAAGCGCGGCCTGGCAGAGGTTTTCGGCTAACTCAAGCGCGCGCCGACCGACGGGTTCTTCGCTGTACTGGAACACAATCTGAAAGACATTGAGTTCCGGTGTCGAAGTCGTTTGACCAAATGCGACTGAGCAGCCCGCGGCCGCTTGAAGTCCAAGCGCAATGGCCTCTAAAGCGTGTGCAACAGTAATCGGTTCTTTATGCCCCAAGGGACGCAAGGGTTTTATTTCAGGAAAGCGCGCGCGTAATCGCGTGACAAAACTGGGCATCTGATCTAAATCAGCCTCATTGCCCGCACACGTCACAACAGCCTCGATGGCGGTGTGACGGCTCCACAAGTTAGGGCCGCGTAGCGCGCGAATTCTAGAAACTTCCATTTGGATTCCTGAAGTGATAAAGGGGCGTAAGTGTCAGTGGTTTTATATTATGGTGATTCGAATGCGATTAAACCCGCCTCGATGAGCTCGGGTGTCACGCCGAGCGCCCAAGCGGCGGCTGCCGCAGCCAAAATACTGCTGAACTGTTCGTGGCGGGTACCGGCTTGCGTCATCGGAATAGAGGCGATTGTGCAGAGATTTCGACGCAAAGAGCCTTCGGCCAAGATGAGCTGTCCGTGGTCGATAAATACGGCACGATGGCCTTGCGCGACGTGACTGTTGAGGCTTGCGAGGTTGGCCTGACGGCTAAAAAGCGTGACGGCGCCGTCGCAGAAGTGAGCGAGTCCCATGACGCGCGCATCTTCCGCGTTCAGGATGGCCATGCCATGAGGCAAAACAACGTCCATCTGCGTTCGATAAATATTGACGAGATCGTTGTCATCACAAATTTCGTAGGCGGCTAAGTCCTCGGTCCAGTCAACGTTCGTGATGATGCCGACTTCGCAGCGCTCGTAGGCAAGGCCTTCGGTGAGTATTTGTTTGCAGCCATTTTCGATAATGACAGCCTCGACTTCGCGGTTGAGCAAGACGCGCCTGCCATTAGCATGATCCGCGCAGTTACCGGCGCGAAGCCGTCGGCGATTGACAAACAAGCCCTCACTGCAAGCGAGTCCGCTATTCCAGCCATGAAGTGTGAGTAGTCTAAAGAGCAGTTTGCTGGTGAGCGTTTTGCCACGTGTGCCCGTGATGCCTACCACCGGCACTCTGGCCATATCTCCGGGAGGAAAGGTATAACCGACGATGTCTTGACCGACTTGACGCGCCTTGCCCAAGGCCGGCTTGAGATGCATCAGCAGACCGGGGCCGGCATTGACTTCGACAATAGCGCCTTGTTGTGCAGCGAGAGGGGCTGAGATGTTCTCGGCGACGAGGTCGATCCCTGCGATGTCCAAGCCAACAATGCGAGCTGCTGTGCAGGCAATGGCGGCGATATCGGGATGAACCTCTTCGGTACAGTCAAAGGCCACATTGCCGTTACGCTGAATGGTGATCTCTTTGCCTTTGTCCGGAATGTCATCGGCGACGAAACCTTGTCTGGCGATTTCCAAGACCACAGCAGAGTCGAGACGCACATAGTTTAGAGGTTGATCTTCTTCGTGCCCTCTGCGGGGATCCGCATTGAGTTGGGTGTCGATCAGGGCGCGAATGCTTTGTTGGCCGTCACCCATGATGACGGCGTTTTGCCCCTTGGCTGCGGCAATGAGTTTGCCGCCAACAACCAGCAGACGATGTTCATTGCCACGAATAAATTGTTCGACGATCACGCTCGAGCCTTCTTCGATCGCGACTGAGTAGGCCTTGTTTATTTCGTCTTGCGATGTCAAGTTGGTAAAGACCCCCCGACCGTGATTGCCGTCGCTTGGCTTGACCACGACAGGCAGACCGAGTTCTTGAGCGGCCTCCCATGCGTCTTGTGCGCTGTGGACTTCACGCCCGATCGGGACTGGGACACCACAGGCTTGGAGCAAACTTTTAGTGAGATCTTTATCGCGGGAGATGGTCTCTGCAATCGCGCCAGTATTGTCGGTTTCGGCAGTCCAGATGCGGCGTTGATTGACGCCGTAGCCAAGTTGCAACAAATTGCCCGCACTGAGCCTGATCGCTGGAATGTCGCGGTCATCCGCAGCATCGACGATGCACGCTGTGCTTGGGCCAAGGCAATAACGCTGCCGCAAGTCATGGAGTGTCTTGATCATCTCCTC